>CAXBHG010000240.1:0-2915 GCA_963975385.1 uncultured Brevundimonas sp. | reverse complement strand
CGCGCGCGACCCTGCTGACCCCCAATGCGCCCGAGGCCGAGGCCCTGACCGGGATCACAGTCGCCGATCTGGACGGTCAGCGTCGCGCCGGCGAAGCCCTGCTGACGATGGGCGCGCGCGCGGTGCTGATGAAGGGCGGTCACGTGCCGGGAGCGACGGTCATCGACCTGTTGCTGACCCCGGACGGCGAGACCCGGATGGAGGGGCCGCGGCTGGACACCCGCCACACCCACGGCACCGGCTGCACCCTGGCCAGCGCCTGCGCCGCCGGACTGGCGAAGGGGCTGTCGCTGGAGGCCGCCGTCACCGAGGCCCGGGCCTATGTGTTCGAGGCGATCCGCCGGGCCCCGGGACTGGGCGGGGGTCACGGGCCGCTGGACCACGGCTGGCCGCTGAGGGACCGGACATGAGCGACCTCGAAACCCGGCTGGCGACCATCGTCCGCGAAAATCCGCAGCTGATGCAGGTCCTGACCACGGTGCGCGGGCTGGACCTGCCCGACTGGCGCATCTTCTCCGGGGCCGTCTATCAGGCGGTGTGGAACGCGCAGACGGGGCGGCCGGTCGGCTATGGCATCAAGGACTATGACCTGGGCTATTTCGACCCGGACACGAGCTGGGATGCCGAGGACGGGGTGATCAAGCGGGTTGCCGCGGCCTTCGACGCGCCGCTGCGGGATTTGGTCGAGGTGCGCAACCAGGCGCGGGTGCATCTGTGGTTCGAGGACAGGTTCGGCGAGCCGTACGACGCGCTTCCCGACACCGATACGGCCCTGTCCCGATTCGTCGCCCCGGCCTTTGCGGTCGGGGTGCGGCTGGAGGCCGATGACACCATCAGTGTGGCGGCCCCGTTCGGGCTGGAGGATGTGTTCTCGATGACGCTGCGGCCCAATCCGCTGCGCGGGGTGGCACGGGGCTGGACGCGCACGGTCGAGAATGCCCGGGGCCGGTGGCCGGAGATCACCGTCATCGAACCGCAGGAACCCGCCTGATGCGCCAGTGGACCGTCGATGCCTTCGCTTCCGCCCCGTTCCGCGGCAATCCGGCCTGTGTGGTGGAACCGTTCGACGTCTGGCCCGAGGCCGGCTGGATGCAGGCGCTGGCGATGGAGAACAACCAGGCCGAGACCGCCTTCCTGCGCCGCACGGCGGACCCGGCGCGGTTCGATCTGCGCTGGTTCACCCCGGCGACCGAGGTTGACCTGTGCGGTCACGCCACCCTGGGCGCGGCCCATGTTCTGCTGGCCGAGCTGGGATCCACGGCGGCGCGGCTGACCTTTGATACCCGGTCCGGGCCGCTGGGGGTCGAGCGGCGGGGCGAGGGCTATGAGATGGACTTTCCCGCCGACCCGCCCCGACGCACGGCGCTGCCCGAGGGGCTGGTCGAGGCCCTGGGGGTGACGCCGGTCGAGGTGCGGGCCGGGCGTTATCTGGTGGCGGTGCTGGCCGATGCGGCGGCGGTGCGGGCGGTGCGTCCGGACTTCCGGCGGCTGGCGACGATCCGGGGCGAGGCGGGCGAGGCCGGTCATGTGATCGTCTGCGCCCCGGCCGATGCGGCGGACGGGGTCGATGTGATCGACCGCTTCTTCGCCCCCGGCTGCGGCGTCGACGAGGACCCGGCCACCGGCTCGGCCCACTGTCTGCTGGGGCCGATGTACGCCGGGGTGCTGGGGCGGCCGGTGGTGCGCTTCCTGCAGGCCTTCCCCGGACGGGGCGGCGAGATCGAGACCGAGGCGGTGGGTGAGCGGGTGCTGATCCGGGGCCGGGCCGTGACCGTGCTGGAGAGCGTTCTGCGGGTCTGACCACGGAAAAGGGCGCGACCCTTGCGGATCGCGCCCTCGACATCCGGGGAGGATGGTCGGCGTCTAGTGGTGGCGACCGTTCCGGTCGTGCCGGTCGTTCCGGTCATAACGGTCGTTGCGATCGTAGCGGTCGTTCCGGTCGTAGCGGCCGTTGCGGGTCTGGCGATCGTGACGCTCGGCGCGGATCTGCATCGACAGGTGGTCGAAGCGACGATCCAGATCGGCCATTTCCCAGCGGGTCAGTCCATTGTGGCGATAGCGGGCCTCAAGCCGGGCGATGCTGTTGAACTCGTGCCGCAGGCGGGCCGCTTCACGACGGGTCAGCGAACCATTGCGGACGCCGACATCGATGCGACGATCCAGATTGGCCTGACGACGGTTGATCGCCTGCCAGGCGGGCTGGTTGTAGCCGCGGTTGTAGCCAGAGCCGTAGCCAGAGTTGTAGCCATAGCCCGGGGCCGTTCCGAAGCTGATCGTCAGGCCGGACTGGCGGGCCGGGCCGTAGGATTGGGCCATGGCGGGAACGGCGACCGAGGCGGCAGCCAGGACGAGGGCGGGGAGGAGTGCTTTCTTGATCATCGGGTCGGTCCTTCCATTGCCGCAGACCGGGGAGGGCTGCGTTGGACTACACACTGACGCCTGACGGCTGAGCCCGGTCTGAACGGCCCGGGTCATCTGCGGTTCATCTGCCGGAGCCGGTGAGGACGTGGTCGCCGTTTGCGTGAACGGACTGCCCTTGGTGAACAAAACTGCCTAGGGTGGACGTTCAGCCGCCGTTCAGAGGGTGGGGCCTAGACCCGTTTCCATGACCCGTCTCCGCGTTCTTATCCTTGCCGCCCTGATGACCGCCGTGCCGACGGCCGATGCGGTGGCCCGGGATGTCGACCAGTCACGTGGCCAGCGTGAGGACCCGCGGCAGCGTCAGGCCGAACCCGAACAACGGATCAGCCTGGCCGAGGCCGAACGGACGGTGCGGTCGGGTCGTCCCGGCCGCTATCTGAACGCCAGCGACCGCGGCAATGTCATCGTCGTGCGCTGGGCCTATCCGGACGGCCGGATCGCCGACATTACCGTGGACGCGCGCAGCGGCCGCATCATTGGAGAACGCTGAATGC
>CAXBHG010000239.1:0-2939 GCA_963975385.1 uncultured Brevundimonas sp. | reverse complement strand
TCAGACTGCGGATCGTGGCCTTGCCGTCGACCATGTCGAACCCGAAATCGACCTGACTTCCCGCGGAGATGCCGGCCAGAGGCACCGCGTCCGCCACAGTAAAGGTCATCGTCATGGCCGGCCATTGCAGCGCGGGCACAGGCCCGTGCGCCAGGGTAATCGAACGCCCGTCGATGGCCTGAACCCGGCCGCTTGTCCGGTAGATCTGGGCCGGCGCTGGAGCCGTCGTCGCCGACGGCGCCGCGGCCTGCGCCAGGCTACGCGCGGTGACCCCGGACAGGCTGGCCTCCGAGTCGAACAGGAACTGGCCCGAGGCGACGACACGCTCGCCGTCACGCAGTCCAGCGAGGATTTCCGTCTGTCCGCCGGCCTCGCGCCCGACCCGGACCTCGGCCGGTTGATAACGCCCACCCTCCATGGCGAGCATGACGAGGTTGCGCTGGCCGGTGCGGATCACCGCCTCCGAAGGCACCAGCAGGGCCGGTGTCGAGGACCCGCCGAACGTGATCTGTCCGTACATGCCGGGGCGCAGGCGACCGCCCGGGTTCCGCAGCTCGACCCGCGCGGTCAGGGTCCGGCTGTCGCCGGTGACCTCGGGCAGCAGGGCGGTCAATCGACCCGTCATCCGTTCCCCGGGGAAGGCGGCCAGGGAAACGTCGACCGACCGACCGACCCGGAGTTGACCGGCCAGAGCTTCTGGCACCGCCGCGTTGAGCCACACGGTCGACAGACCGTTGATCTCGGCCAGGGTCAGGCCCGCGGGTACACTCATGCCGGCACGCACGCCCAGGGTGCGGATGGCACCACTGATGGGACTGGTCATGGTCACCGTGGTGCGCGGGCGACCGGTTCGCTCGACCGCGACGATCAGGGACTCCGGCATACCCAACAGAACCAGCCGTTGGCGCGCCGCCAGGATCAGTGCGGCATCGTCCGTGCCACGGACCGCGAGATATTCGATCTGGGCACCGCCCCAGTCCGGAACCAGCAGATCGGCCAGCGGAACGCCGGCAGCGATCACGTCACCGGGCGCGCGCGCATAGACCCGCTGGACAAAGCCGCTGGCCCGCGCCTGCACGATCGCGACATCCCGCTCGTTGTAGTCGACCACCGCGCTGGCGGTCAGATCCCCGTCGAGCGTTCCGGACCGAACCGTGGCGAAGCGGACACCCAGGTTCTGGACCAGGGCTGGATCGATGCGAACGCCCGCCGCCGCGCCCGACTCCTCGTCGGCGTATCGGGGCAACAGTTCCATGTCCATGAACGGTGACTTGCCCGGTTTGTCGAACCTCTGACCCGGGGTCATCGGATCATACCAGTACAGGACCTCACGCTCACCCGCGGAGGCGGCGACGGGATCGGCGTTGCCAGGGCCGAAGCGCGCCAGCGCCAGACCGGCCGCGCCGCCGATTACGATCAGGCCGGCGGCCGCGGCCGCGAGCTTCAGATTCTTGCGTTCAAACCGGATCATTGGTCTTGTCCATAAATCAGGGTGAATCGGACGGCGCGGCGCGCCACATCGGCTTCCTTGTCGAGGGCGTCCAGCCGGCCATTGGCCAGGGCGGTGAAGGCGTCCAGCACCTCCATGATCCCCGCGCGACCCGCGCCGTAGCTGGCGGTTTCGAGATCGGCACGCGTCCGCAGATTGGGCAGGACCACGTCGCGGGCCCGAACCCAACGGGTCCGCGCGACGTCATATTCAGCCAGGTCTGCCTGCAGAATCGCCGTCCACTCACGTTCCGCCGCCTCTCGCTCAGCGGAGACCCGTCGGGCGTCGGCGGCGCGGGCCGCGATCACCGGTGCCTGACGACTGCCCTGGAACAGGGGCAGGCTGACACTGGCACCGACGGAGATCAGATCGCCGAACATCGGATCGCGGCGGGCATAGCCGGCCTCGAACGCCCAGTCAGGCCGGCGGGCTGCCCGCGCCAGATCGAGGTCGGCCTCGGCCCGGTCCTGTACAGCGCCATAGGCCCGCAGCGCCGGCAGCCGGGCGAGATCAACGTCGAACACGTCGGGCTCAAGGTCGATAGACGGGGGCGATCCACTGGCGCTTGGCAGCGGATCGCCCGTCCACCGGGACAGGTTCGCCCGCGCCCGAACGACGTCGACCCGCAAGCCGTCACGCCGGTCATCCAGAGCGGCGCGCAGTTCGACTGGCCCCAGGCTCTGCGCCGGTCGGTTCGCGCCCGAGGCGACGCCCGACGGGGCTGCCTCCCACAACGGGTCGAGGGCGGCGAGCACATCGTCCATCTCCACCAGTCGCTGTTCGGCATAAAACAGATCGATCCAGGCTTGGCCGGTCGCGACCTCGACATCCCGTAGGGTGATGCCCTCCCGTGCGCGAGCCACGCCGATATCGGCCTCGGCAATGCGGCGTTCAGCGCGACGCCGCGCGCGGCTGGGCACGGCCTGTTGCACACCGATCTGGAGTTTGGTCATCTCGATCTCGCCAAACCGCCCGGCTGCGGGGCCCGAAACCGGAAAGCCGTCGAGGCCAAAGCTGAGCCGCGGGTCCGGCAGCCGTCCGGCCGCCTCGGCCGAGGCCTCTGCCGCCTCCACCCCCAAGGCACTGGCGTGGACGGCCGGAGCGTCTGAACGCGCCAGGGCGAGCGCCTGCGTATAGGTCAGGGGTTCAGCACGCGCGGCGCTCGCGGCGGCCAGCGCACAGCTGACCAGGGCCACACGGGCCCAGGTCGGCGCGACAGGACGCGCCCGACCGGTTATGGATTTCAACACGATGAAGCTCCAGACGCACCCACTCCAAAGGAGCGGTGGTCAGCTGTTCGAAAAGGTCCGTCGGTGCCAGGACGCCATACGGACCTGCGAAGGCAGGATCAGGCTTCGGTTTTTGGAGGGGTGCGAGGTGGTGCTGTGACGAATTCGGTCAGACGGACCGCCACGCCGCCGTAGGATGGCGAGGGACCCGAAACGGGTCG
>CAXBHG010000238.1:0-2945 GCA_963975385.1 uncultured Brevundimonas sp. | reverse complement strand
GTCTGCTGGCCGGTGTCGATGCGCGCCTGGGTCCGGGCCGAGGCCTCCTCGATGCGCAGTTTCGGCACGCCGGCCTCAATCGCCTTCGCCATGCCGCCGAGCGCCGCGATCTCCGCGATATGCGCTCGCGCCCGCTGAACCAGGTCCGCCGTCAATCGCTCGACATAGAAGCTGCCGCCCCACGGATCGATGGTCCCGGTCAGGCCGGTCTCCATCTGCAGGAACAGCTGGGTGTTGCGGGCGATCCGGGCCGAGAAATCGGTCGGCAGGGCCAGGGCCTCGTCCAGCGAATTGGTGTGCAGGCTCTGGGTCTGGCCGCCCGCCGCCGCCATGGCCTCGACCACGGTGCGCGGTACATTGTTGAACACGTCCTGGGCCGCCAGCGACCAGCCCGAGGTCTGGCAATGGGCCCGCAGCGACAGGGATTTCAGGTTCTTCGGCGAGAACTCTTGCTGGACCAGCTCGGCCCACAGCAGGCGGGCGGCCCGCATCTTGGCCACCTCCATGAAATAGTTCATGCCGATGGCCCAGAAGAAGCTCAGCCGCGGCGCGAAGGTGTCGACATCCATGCCCGAGGCGACCCCGGCGCGGATATAGTCGATGCCGTCGGCCAGGGTGTAGGCCAGCTCCAGATCGGCCGAGGCCCCGGCCTCCTGCATGTGATAGCCGCTGATCGAGATCGAGTTGAACCGGGGCGCTTCCGCCGCCGTCCAGGCGAAGATGTCCGACACGATCCGCATCGAGGGTTCCGGCGGATAGATGTAGGTGTTGCGGACCATGAACTCCTTGAGGATGTCGTTCTGGATGGTCCCGGTCAGGGCGCTGTGCGGCACCCCCTGTTCCTCGGCGGCCACGACATAGAGGGCCAGGATCGGCAGCACCGCCCCGTTCATCGTCATCGACACGCTCATCGTGTCCAGCGGAATGCCGTCGAACAGGGTGCGCATGTCGAGAATGGAGTCGATCGCCACCCCGGCCATGCCGACGTCGCCGGCGACCCGCGGGTGGTCACTGTCATAGCCCCGATGCGTGGCCAGATCGAAGGCGATCGACAGCCCCTTCTGCCCCGCCGCCAGATTGCGCCGGTAGAAGGCGTTGGATTCCTCGGCCGTCGAGAAGCCCGCGTACTGGCGGATGGTCCACGGATTGGACGCATACATGGTCGGATAGGGCCCACGCACGAACGGCGCGAAGCCGGGCAGGCCGTCGGTGAAATCCAGTCCCGCGACCGCGTCCGGGCCATAGGCCGGGGCGACGACGATGCCCTCGGGGGTCTCCCAGTCCGGGCGGGTCGGCGCAGGGCCGACCGTGCCGGGATCCAGATCGATGCGGGTGAAGTCGGGAAAGCCGCTCATCGGGCCGCCTCCTGGGTCGTGGCTTCAAACGGCCCGGCGAACCGTACCGGGGTCAGGGCTTCGCAGGCGTCCCCCCCCCCGGACACCGCCACCGGTCGCTCGACCTCGACCGGAGCGGCCCGGGTCCCGGCATTGACGAATTTGGTGACGCCGATCAGCTGGGCCCGGCCCTCGGCCAGATCGGCCTCGCGCAGGGTCCGCGCCGCCGCCACCCGCGCCTGGATCGTGCCGGCCTTCAGCGCCGCGATCACCCCGCCCTCGCCCTCGATGCGCTGGAACTCGGCCCAGCCGGCCGCCGCCAGGTCACGCGTGCGGGCGTCGAGGAACCAGGACCCCGAGGCCGGATCATCGACCCGGCCCAGATTGGCCTCCTCCATCAGCACCAGCTGGGTATTGCGCGCCAGTCGCCGGGCGAAGGCGTCCGGGCGTCCGGCCGCGCGGCTGAACCCGTCCAGCACCACGGCATCGGCCCCGCCGACCGCCCCGGCGAACCCGGCCGCGGTCAGGCGCAGCAGATTGGGCCAGGGGTCGCGCGCCGACAGCGTGCGCCGCGACGACCGCGCCTCGATCACCGCCGGCACGTCCAGACCCAGCGCCCTGACCAGCGAGCCCCAGATCAGCCGCAGCGCCCGCACCCGGGCCAGGGCGTCGAAATATTCGGCATCGACCGACACGCCCAGAACCGTGCCCCGCGCCGCCCGCTCCAGCGACAGACCCGCCGCCACCCCGGCCTTCAGACCGGCCAGGGCCGAGGCCGAGGCAAAGCCCAGCTCCTGCCCCGCCGAACCCCCGGCCTCATACACCACCCGGCCACTGGCCAGGAAGAAGCTGGCCTCGGGATAGGCCGCCGCATGGCGGGCCGCCGTATTGGCCGCCAGGGTCAGATGCTCGCCCATCGATCGCGGCGCGCCCCCGGCCGCAGCGAAGGCCGAGACGGGATCCATGTGAAAGCGCAGCTGCGCCCGCGGCGACCCCTTGGCCGCCACCGCCAGGGCGTCGGCTGCGACCGGCCCGTCCAGCCCCGCGTCCAGCCCGACCGCCGCCAGTTCCAGCGCCACCCCGTCCAGGGCCCTCACCAGCCGGTCGCTGTCCGACAGTACCGCCCCCGCCACGATCACCGAGGCCGCCCCGCCTTCCAGATCCGCCAGCACCGCCGCATTCACCGCCGCATCGTCATCCCCCGCGACCAGGGTGCGCAGGTCCCAGGCCCGGCCAGCGGAGTCCGACGCGCGCGGCGCGAACACCGGCTCAATTGCGTCGTCGGCAGCATACAGAGGGGCGACCGTCAGGCCGTCGGCGTCCGTGCGCGTCAGTTCCGACAGCGCGCGCCCCTTCAGGGCCTTGCTGGCCTGGGCCTCCCACTGGGCACGGGTGGGCCGGACGAACAGTTCGGACATGGGGACTCCAGCGAAAACCTGCGCCTCTATGGCGCGGGCAACCGCCGTGCGTCCAGCCCGGCAGCCCCCGGGAAGACCCGTAGACGCGGTTTCCCGGCCCGGTGCAGGGCGATGTCAGGATCGATTGTCAGGAAAGGAAATGGTGGACGCGACAGGGATTGAACCTGTGACCCCCTCGATGTCAACGAGGTGC
>CAXBHG010000237.1:0-2948 GCA_963975385.1 uncultured Brevundimonas sp. | reverse complement strand
CCCTCGGGCACCTTGCGCAGCCCGTCCATGTCGTCGCTGAAGGCGATCAGCCGCGTCGGCCAGTGGTCGCCGGTCAGGGCGCGGAAGGCGTTGCGCACCATTGTCGTGCGCGCCACCTCGCCGAAGGTGCCCATGTGCGGCAGGCCCGACGGCCCGTAGCCGGTCTCGAGAACCACCGGACGACGCAGGACCTCGAACGTCGCCAGGGCTTCATCGGCCTTGCCATGGCCGATCAGACTCGCGGCCAGATCGCGCTCGGCGTCCGACAGCCGCTTCTTCAGCACATGGGCCAGCAGATTGCGGGCCTGTTCGAACGGCCAGGACCTGGCCTCACGCGCGACGGTTTCGAGGTTCTGCAGCATGGGCGTGGGTTTGGCGCGGATGGGGGAGCGGGTCAACGCCTCGACGCACAGGCTACCCCTCACTCCGCGGCGCTCAGGCCCCCGGACCGCGCCGCCTCACGCCAGCCACTACCGCCCCACCGGGCGACCTTGGTCAGCAGTTCGATCATGTCGACCGGCTTGGCGATACAGTCATCCATCCCGGCTTCGAAATAGCCACGCACCTGTTCGTCCAGCGTATTGGCGGTCAGGGCAATGATGGGCGTCGCCGCGACCTGTCCCTCCAGACCCCGGATGCGACGCGCGGCGGCGACCCCGTCCATAATCGGCATCTGGATATCCATCAGGATGATGTCCCAGTCGCCCGCTGCGGCCGCGTCCACCCCCTGGGCACCGTCAACGGCTGTCTCGCAGGTGATCTCCTGGGTCGCCAGCATGGCCTTGACCAGGACGCGGTTGCTTTCATTGTCGTCGACGTAAAGCACGCGCAGGCCCGGTGCCTCGGCATCCATCGCATCGTCCTCGGTTCGGTCATTCATTACGTCACCCGTCCCGTTTACCGGCCCGGCCCCGGCTTCAGGCTCGGCGATCATGCGATTGACCACCGTCAGCAAATCCTGGCCGGCCTCGTGAATCAGACGGGCCTGATCAGTCCGCCTGGCCTCCAGCCCGGCCTCGACCAGCAGGCCGGCGAAGCCGATCACTGCATTCAGCGGCGTACGCAGTTCGTGCGACATGTCGGTCAGGAAGCGCTGTCGGGCCTCGAACATCGCCGCCTTCTGCTCGGCCGCGCTGCGCGCCATCTCGGCCTCGACGCGGGCGGTGACGTTTTGCTCATTCAGCAGCACCCCCGCGGCACCGGTGACCGGGTCCGTCACGGGACGCGCGTCCATATGATGCCATCGAGGGCCGGCCGCCGTCACAACCGCACAGACACCGGCCACACTCTCGCCGGCCACGGCGGCGGCGAACATCGCCTCGCCCTCGGCCGGATCGGCGAAGCGGGCCGCGAATTCGACGTCGTCAGATCCATAGGCTCCGTAGGCAGCCGGGTTGGCGAACAGCCGCCCGCCGTCACGATCAAACAGGGTGATGACCGCCGAGGTATGGCGCAGGGCCTCGACCGCCCGGCGCTCGCCGGCGTCAACCTCGGTCGGCGAGGCCTCGAACAGCAGGACCTCGCGGCCGTCGTCCATGGTAAAGGCGGAAATCGAGGCCTGGACCGTGACCGGTTCTCCGTTCGGATAGAAGGTCCAGCGCTCGCTGACCTCACCGCCGTGCGCCGTCAGGGCCACCAGCCGGTCGGTGCGCACCTTTACCGCCGGCGACAGCACCGAAAAGTCCCGGGCCAGCAGTTCCTCCAGCGTACCCGCGCCCCACAGCGCCAGGGCCGGGCGGTTGGCATAGACCCCCCGCGACGACTGCGGGTCATACAGCCACACCGGCCGCCGCAGGCGGTCCCATGTCTGGGCGGATGACGGCACTGGAGAAGCGGACATGCGACAACTTTAGCGGGCCATCCCTGAACCGGGATTTAACCCGGCCTGACTGGACCTGCTTCATTTCCGGATACTCCGGCTTGACCCCGTCGCGGCCCCATGTGCCTAACCCCCGCCTGATGAAGACCGCTGATTTCGACTTTGACCTGCCGGACGACCACATCGCCCTGCGCCCCGCCGAGCCGCGCGATTCCGCGCGCCTCCTGGTCGTGCGGGACGGCGGGCTGGACGACCATATCATCAGCGACCTGCCCGACTTCCTGCGCCCCGGCGACGCCCTGGTGTTCAACGACACCCGGGTGATCCCGGCCCGGCTGTCCGGTGTGCGTCAGCGGGTCGGACCCGAAGGTGAGACCCTGACGGTGAACGTCGAGGCCACCCTGCACCACCGCGACGCCCCCGACGTCTGGTCGGCCTTCATGAAACCGGGCAAGCGGCTCAAGGTGGGCGACAGGATCCGGTTCGGACGGGATAGCGACGCCGCCTGCCTGCTCGGCCGCCTCGACGCCACCGTCGAGCACAAGGACGAGGACGGCCTGGTGACCCTGCGTTTTGACCTGACGGGTCCGGCGCTGGATGACGCCATCCGCGACGTCGGGGTCATGCCCCTGCCGCCCTATATCGCCGCCAAACGGCCCGAGGATGATCGCGACCTCAGCGACTACCAGACCCTGTTCGCCAAATGGGACGGCTCGGTCGCAGCACCGACCGCCGGCCTGCATTTCACCCCGGCGCTGATGGAGGCGATCCGCGCGAAGGGCGTCTCGACCCATGCCGTGACCCTGCACGTCGGAGCCGGCACCTTCCTGCCGGTCAAGGCCGACGACACCGCCGACCACAAGATGCACAGCGAATGGGGTGAGGTTTCCGCCGAAACCGCCGCCGCCCTGAACGCCACCCGCGCCGCCGGGGGCCGGATCGTCTGCGTCGGCACCACCTCCCTGCGCCTGCTGGAAAGCGCCGCCACCCCCGACCGGGTCATCCACCCCTTCCACGGCGACACGGCCATCTTCATCACGCCCGGCTATGAATTCCGCGCCGCTGATGTGCTGATGACCAATTTCCACCTGCCGAAATCGACCCTGTTCATGCTGGTCAGCGCCTTCGC
>CAXBHG010000236.1:0-2958 GCA_963975385.1 uncultured Brevundimonas sp. | reverse complement strand
GTTCGAGTCACCTAAGCGGCACCATTTTTTCCCTTCGACAGGCATCCGGTGATCCCGGCGATACCGGCTCCCCGCGGCCGCCATCGCTGACGCCCTGCATTGTCCGGCGATGACTCCAGGTTTCGCGTAAATGTTGGCAATCAGACATATGGTGTCGGGTAAATAAAAAAACATGTCAGGTGTCGTATTTATTTGCCGGATTCTCAGTCATCAAACGTATGGCTGTTCCTGATTACAAATTTCTAGTAGTTCCAGCGGTCTCTTCGATGGAGCCCGTTCATCGTGCGTTTTCGAAACCGCGTCCTTTCATCTATGAAGGAAGAAGATGTCGCCGCCCTGCGACCGCATCTGCGCGAACTTTACGTGGCCCGCGGCCAGATTCTGATCGCGGAAAATGCGCACGTCACCCACGTCTATTTCCCCAGCAGTGCGGTGCTCTCCAGCGTCATCGTCCTGCGGGACGGGCGTCAGTGCGAGGTGTCCACCCTCGGGACCGAGGGTCTCGGCGGCGGCCTCGCCTGCCTGACGGGTGAAGCCTCGACCGAGCGGTTGTTCGCCCAGATCGCCGGCGGGGTGATCGGCCTGCCCGCCGACGCCCTGAAGGCGCGCGCCCTCGCCAGCCCCGCCCTGCTGAACCTGTTGCTGCAGCGGCTGCAGGCCAGTCAGGCCGAGGCGGGGCAGGGGGTAGCCTGCAACGCCCTGCACGAGGCCCCGGCCCGGCTGGCCCGCTGGCTGCTGATGACGATGGACCGGACCGGCACCTCGGAGTTTCCCCTGACCCAGACCTATCTGGCGGTCATGGTGGGGGTCCAGCGCACCACGATCAGCGGCGTCGCCAACCGGCTCAAGCAGAAGGGATTGATCGCCTACAGTCGGGGCCAGATGACAATTCTGGATCCGGCCGGCCTTGAGGTCGAGGCGTGCGAATGCTACGCAGTAATTCGTAACCGCTCCGACGCCCTGGGTCTGATTGACTACTGTGACTAGGCGCGCAGCCGCATTCCCCTCTTCATCTTCCCGGGCCGCTGCAGGGACCGGTTCATCCTCCTGGCTTCCACCCCGATAGGCGATCGATGTTGTCACCATTGACCGCGCGTCAGGAAGAGTGCCTGCGGCTGACGACCTTCCGGACCGACAAGGAAATCGCTGCCGAACTCGGCCTGTCCGAAGCGACGGTCAAGAAACACGTCCACGCCGCCTGCCAGAGACTGGGCGTCAACCGGCGCAAGGCCGCCCTGGCCCTTCTGGGACCAAAGGTACCGGCGGCTACGAAGGGCCCCATAGGCAATTTTCCGGACCCGGCGTCTGATACGGTGACATCCACGGACATCGATCATGGCCCCGACGACACACCCCCTGCCCCACTGGACATGGAGCGATCTGGAAACGGCCCTCGGTCGGTTCGACCAGACCTGTCAGCTCGAACCGCTACGCCGGCACCTGCTGGACGGTTTGCGCACGGACGCTTGCTCAGCGACGCCGCCGGACCTGCTGGCACAGGTGTTGAGCACGGCCTGGGTCCTGGCCCAGGTCGGCGCCTCGGTTACAGACCCCCACCTGAAAGTCGGGCCCTCCGGCTCCTGATCATCGGCCTTATCGTCGTCGTCGGCGCGGTCATGCTGGTCGGCGTCTTCGAAATGGCAGTCCGGTTTCAGAGCCGTGTCGGCGAAATCGACCGGATCGTTACCGCCAATTCCCACGGCAGCGAACCGACAGGCCCCTGATACGCCCGGCCGGCCGCGCCAAACGGATCCCGATCATGCCCCCGCTCACACTCTGCTCCCTGATCTCCACCCTGGTGATCCTGCCACTGGCCTGGTTTCGCGGGGGCCCTGCGGAGCGTGCCGGCGCGGCCCTGTTCCTGTGCATCTATCTGGCCAGTACCATGACCCAGACCTGGCGGAGCGGCGACCTCTTGTGGGGCCCCCTCCTGGTCGAGGTGATATTTCTGATCAGCCTTATCCGGCTGGCACTCAAGCGTGATCGCTGGTGGCCCATGGTGGCGTCCGCCGTCCAGTTCCTGGTGGTACTGATCTTTGCCGGAGCGGCGCTGACGCCCGAGATCACCGTGAGGTCCGGCTTTGTCGCCGGCCTCGTCCTGGGCATTCTCTGCCTGTATTGCCTGCTGGGCGGTGTGCTGGAGCGGATTCTGGCCGGGGAGCCACCTGCCGCCCTGGCCGGCAGGGCAGGCTCGCCGCCTTGAACATATAAGCATATCTTTATATGTTTCCGGCAAACCCCGATGGGTCCCCCCCTGGCCAGGAGCCTTTGCTTGTCCCGTTCCTCCTTCCTATTCACCTCGGAAAGCGTCTCCGAGGGCCACCCCGACAAGGTCGCGGACCGCATCTCCGACACCGTCGTCGACCTGTTCCTGTCCAAGGATCCCGAGGCCCGCGTGGCCTGCGAGACCCTGACCACGACCAATCTGGTGGTGCTGGCCGGCGAGATCCGCGGCAACGGCATCATGGGCAAGGACGGCCAGTGGGCCCCCGGCGTCGAGCAGGAGATCGAGACCGCCGTCCGCGCCGCGGTTCGCGACATCGGCTATGAACAGACCGGCTTCCACTGGGAGACCTTCGAATTCATCAACCGCCTGCATGGCCAGTCCGCCGACATCGCCGTCGGCGTCGACGCCGCCGGCAACAAGGACGAGGGGGCGGGCGACCAGGGCATCATGTTCGGCTACGCCTCGAACGAGACGCCCGAGCTGATGCCGGCGACCCTGCAGTACAGCCACAACATCCTGAAACGTCTGGCCGAGGTCCGTCACGCCGGCGGCTCGAAGCTGGAGCCCGACGCCAAGAGCCAGGTCACCATCCAGTACGAGAACGGCGTGCCCGTGCGCGCCACCTCGATCGTGCTCTCGACCCAGCACGCGGCCGGCCTGTCCGCCGCCGAGGTTACCGCCATCGTCAAGCCGCATATCCTGGCGGTCCTGCCCGAGGGCTTCACCGACGA
>CAXBHG010000235.1:0-2965 GCA_963975385.1 uncultured Brevundimonas sp. | reverse complement strand
CGTCGCCGGCACCGCCTGGGGCCTGCCCCTGATCCCGCTGCTGCGCTGGGCCGAACAGGGCGGGCGGGGGAAATAGGCCCGGAATTGCAAAGGGGCCGCTCGAAAGCGGCCCCTTCAACCAACCGATTTTCTTTACGAAAATGGTCGGAGCGACAGGATTCGAACCTGCGACCCCTTGACCCCCAGTCAAGTGCGCTACCAGGCTGCGCCACGCTCCGGGAGGCGGCTCTATAGCCGGGGCCCGGCCTGCCCGCAAACCCAAAAGCGGGCTTTTCTGCTCAGGAGGCCAGAACGGCCTCGAGTCGCATCCGCGCGCCCTCGATTTCGGCCAGGACCGTCTGCAGTTGAACCGCATTGGCCCGGGTCGGCGACGGGGTGTGGTTCCCGGTGGCCGCAGCTTCGGCGGTGTCCATGGCCGCGGGGCTGTAGCTGGCTGCGGCCCCGGGGTCGCCATAGCCGGCCAGCTTCTGCAGGCCCTGCTCGCGGTGCAGGCGCTGGACGCCCTTGATGGTCAGGCCCTCGTCATGCAGCAGGCGGCGCACGGCCTTCAGCAGCACAATGTCCTGCGGCCGGTAGAAGCGGCGGCCCCCGGCCCGTTTCAGCGGGCTGATGAAGCTGAATTTGGTTTCCCAGAAGCGCAGCACATGTTGCGGCGTGCCGATATCCTCGGCGGCTTCGGAAATGGTGCGAAAGGCGTTGGGGCCCTTGGCCATGGGCTCAGGCCTTGACGACCGCGTCGTGGACCCGGCCCTTCATGATCTGGGAGGCGCGGAAGCTGATGACCCGGCGCGGGTTGATGGCCGCCGGTTCGCCGGTCTTGGGATTGCGGCCCATCCGGGCCCGCTTCTCGCGCACCTGGAAGACGCCGAAGCCGGACAGCTTCACCGTCTCGCCGCGTTCCAGCGACTCGACGATCAGTTCCAGTGTGCGCTCGACCAGGGTCGAACACTCCTGGCGAGACAGGCCGACCTCGTCATGCACGGCTTCGCAAAGATCCGCGCGGGTCAGGGTATGGTGATCGCTCATGGCTGGTTCCCCCTGCCAAACAGTCCCTCAGGCCATCAAAGAGCAAGCGGGATCAAATGGAAAGGGGCAAATGCACGTTACAGGCGAAGCGCGCAGGCTCCCCAGGTCAATCCACCGCCCATGGCCTCCATCAGCACGAGGTCACCGCGCTTGATGCGGCCGTCGCGGATGGCGGCGTCCAGCGCCAGCGGAATCGAGGCGGCCGAGGTGTTGGCATGGGTGGCCACGGTCGAGATGACCTTGTTCTCGTCCAGCCCCAGACGCTCGCCGACGCCCTTGATGATCCGCTGGTTGGCCTGGTGCGGCACGAACCAGTCGACGTCGGCGATCTCGATGTTGGCCGCCTTCGCGGCGGCGGTGATGGCTTCGGCGATATTGACCACCGCATGGCGGAACACCTGGTTGCCGGACATGCGCAGATGGCCGACGGATCCCGTGGTTGCGGGCCCGCCGTCGACATAGAGCAGATCGGACTTGGTGCCGTCGCAGCGCAGGGCGAAGCCCAGCAGGCCCTGGTCGGCCTTGGTGCCCTGCCCCTCGCGCGGCTCGACCACCACGGCCCCGGCCCCGTCGCCGAACAGCACGCAGGTGGTCCGGTCGTTCCAGTCCATCAGCCGGGTCATTTCCTCGGCCCCGATGACCAGGGCGCATCGGGCATGGCCGCGGGCGACGAAGCCGTCGGCGACGCTCAGCGCATAGACAAAGCCCGAACAGACGGCCTGGACGTCGAAGGCCGGGCAGACCGGCACACCCAGCTTGCTCTGGACGATCGCGGCCGTGGCCGGAAAGGTCATGTCCGGCGTGGTGGTGGCGACCACGATCAGATCGACATCGGCCGGGGTGCGCCCGGCGTCGGCCAGGGCCTTGCGTGCCGCCTCGACGGCCAGGTCGCTGGTCGGCTGGTCGTCGCGGGCCTTGTGGCGCTGGCGGATGCCGGTGCGCTCGATGATCCATTCGTCGGAGGTGTCGACGAATTTGGACAGATCGGCGTTGGTGACGATGTTCTCGGGCAGATAGGAGCCGACGCCGGTGACGGCGCTGCGGATAACGCTCACTACAGACTCTCCCCGGCGGGATCGCTGTCCGGCGCCGTTGCAGGTGGATGTTCCATCACGGTGACAAGCCGCTGCAGGCTGGAGCCCACCTTGGTCATATAGTCGCTGCGCGCCAGGTCGACAGCCGTGCGGATGGCATTGCCGAAACCCTTGGCGTCGGCCCCGCCGTGGCTCTTGACCACAATCCCGTTCAGGCCCAGCAGCGGACCGCCGTTGATGGCGCTGGGGTCGATCCTCTGGCGCATTCGTTTCAGCGCCGGCAGGGCGATCAATGCGCCCAGCCTGGCCTGCAGGCTGGAGGTCAGGGCCTCCTTCATCAGGGTCGAGATGAACCGGGCCACGCCCTCGGCCGTCTTGAGCGCGATATTGCCGGTGAAACCGTCGGTGACGATGACGTCGACCGTGCCCCTGGCGATGTCCGTGCCCTCGACGAAGCCGCGATAGTCGAGGTCCAGACCGCCGCCGCGCAGGATGGCGTGGGCCTCGCGCACGTCGTCGTGGCCCTTCATGTCCTCGGAGCCGACGTTGAGCAGGCCGATCGTCGGGCGTTCGACCCCGTGTACGGCGGCATGGAAGGCCTCGCCCATGATGGCGAATTCGATCAGCTGTTCGGCGTCGCACTGGATGTTGGCCCCGACGTCCAGCACGGCGGTCACACCGCGCGAGGTCGGCCAGCTGGCGACGATGGCGGGGCGCTCCAGACCCGGGGCCGCCATGCGCAGCAGCAGTTTGGAAATGGCCATCAGGGCCCCGGTATTGCCGGCCGAGACCACGGCCCCCGCCTCGCCGGTCTTGACCGCCTCGATGGCGTTCCACAGGCTGGAGCCCTTGCCGCGGCGCATGGCCTGGGCCGGCTTCTCGTCCATGGCCACGACCTTGTCGGT
>CAXBHG010000234.1:0-2966 GCA_963975385.1 uncultured Brevundimonas sp. | reverse complement strand
TGCAGGTCGTTCCGGGCGATCCGGCGGCCTATATGATGGGTCTGAACGCCAGCCCCGAAGCGGTCGATGCCCTGCGTCAGCAGTTGGGGCTGGATGGCTCCATGCTGCATCGCTACCTCGGCTGGGTCGGCGGCATGTTCAGCGGCGAGTTCGGCACCAGCTATACCTATCAGTCGCCGGTCGGGTCCCTGATCGCCGAGCGGTTTCAGGTCTCGGGGCCGCTGGCCCTGCTGGCGACGATCCTGTCGCTGGTGGTGGCGGTGCCGATCGGCCTGCTTGCGGCCAGCCGTCGGGGATCGGCGGTGGACATGGGGCTGATCGGCGTGACCCAGGTCGGGGTGGCCCTGCCCAATTTCTGGATCGCCATGCTGCTGATCCTGGCCTTTTCGGTCAATCTGGGATGGTTTTCGGCCGGCGGCTTCCCGGGCTGGGAGGCCGGGTTCTGGCCGGCGTTGAAGGCGCTGATCCTGCCGGCGGTAGCCCTGGCCGCGCCCCAGGCGGCGATCCTGGCGCGGGTGTTGCGCACCGCCCTGCTGGAGACGATGAACGAGGACTATGTGCGCACGGCCCGGGCCAAGGGGCTGAGCCGGTCGCAGGCCCTGTGGCGGCACGCATTGCGCAACGCCACCATCCCGCTGCTGACCATTCTGGGACTTCAGTTCCCCTTCCTTCTGGCGGGCGGAATCATCATCGAGAACGTCTTCTCCCTGCCGGGTCTGGGGCGGCTGGTGTTCCAGGCCATCACCCAGCGCGACCTGATCGTGGTGCAGGGCGTGGTGGTGGTGCTGGTGTTCGCCGTGGTCGCCGTCGGCTTCCTGATCGACCTGGCCTATGTCGCCGTCGATCCGCGGTTGAGGGGACGCCGCTGATGACCGCACCTGTCGTTCAGACGCCCGAAACCGCCGCGCCCGTCGGCAAGGCCCCGCTGCGCCTGCCGCCCGCCCTGATCGTGGGCGGGATGATGACGCTGTTCACGATCGCCGTCGCGCTGGTGTCGCTGGTCTGGACGCCGTTTGACGTCGAGGCGATCCGTATCGGCGACAAGCTGCTGGCCCCGTCGGCCGCCCACTGGATGGGTACCGACCATTTCGGCCGTGATGTTCTGTCGATGATCATGGTCGGGTCGCAGACCTCGCTGGTCGTGGCCCTGGTCGCGGTCGGCATCGGGGCCGGGATCGGCGTGCCGCTGGGACTGGCGGCGGCGGCGCGCGGCGGGCTGGTCGATGACGCGGTGATGCGGACCAATGACCTGATCTTCGCCTTTCCCGCCCTGTTGCTGGCGGTGATGATCACGGCGGTGTTCGGCGCCGGGGCCATCAATGCCGTCATCGCCATCGGCATCTTCAACATTCCGGTCTTTGCCCGCGTCAGTCGGGGCGCGGCCCTGAGCCTGTGGACGCGGGACTATGTTCTGGCGGCACGCACGGCGGGCAAGACCCCGGGGCAGATTTCGCGGCAACACATCCTGCCCAACCTGACCAGCCTTCTGGTCGTGCAGGCGGCGATCCAGTTCGCCCTGGGCATCGTCGCCGAGGCGGGTCTGTCCTATGTCGGCCTGGGGGCGCAGCCGCCGATCCCGAGCTGGGGACGGATGCTGGCCGAGGCCCAGACCATGATCGGTTTCGCGCCCTGGCTGGCGATCTTCCCGGGCCTCGCCATCGTCTTTGTGGTGCTGGGACTGAGCCTGACCGGTGACGGGCTGCGTGACGCCCTGGACCCGCGCGTGCGGCGGGAGCGTGGCGCATGAGCCCGACCCCGACCCCGGCTCTGGCCCCGACTCTGGCGATCCGCGACCTGAACGTCGCCATCGGTGACGTGCCGATCCTCAAGGGCGTGTCGTTCGAGGTTCCGCCGGGACAGGTGATGGGGTTGGTCGGCGAGTCCGGGTCGGGCAAGTCGATGACGGCGCTGGCGATCATGGGTCTGTTGCCGCCGCAGTCCGAGGCCTCGGGTGACATCCAGCTTCAGGGTGTCGCCGTGCCCTATGCCGACGATGCGGCCATGCGGGCGATCCGCGGCGCCGACGTCGGGATGATCTTCCAGGAACCGATGACGGCCCTGAACCCGTTGATGACCATCGGTGATCAGGTCGCGGAGACGATCCGCATCCATACCCGGGCACCGCCCGGGGCTGCCCTGGCGACGGCGGCCCGGATGCTGGAGCGGGTCGGCCTGCCCAATGACGAGTTTCCCCTGGGCCGTTTTCCGCACGAGCTGTCGGGCGGTCAGCGGCAGCGGGTGGCCATTGCCATCGCCATCGCCCTGACGCCCAAATTGCTGATCGCCGACGAGCCGACGACGGCGCTGGACGTGACCACCCAGGCCCAGATCCTGACCCTGTTGAAGACGCTCATTCGCGAAGACGGCATGGGGATGATCCTGATCACCCACGACCTCGCCGTCGTCGCCGAAACCGCCGACCGGGTCGCGGTGATGAAGGCGGGCGAGATCGTCGAACAGGGCGAGGTCGGCCGGATGCTGGCCGGTCAGACTGCGGGCGGCATGGTTCACCCCTACTCCCGACGGCTGCTCGCCGATGCCACCCATGCGCCGGTGCGTCGCTCGAAGCCTCGGGACGGGGCACCGGTTCTGGTGGTGGACGGAGTCGTGCGTGACTACCCCGGGGCCCGCCGCCTGTTCGGCCGGGGGGCACCGAAGCGGGCCGTGGACGGCGTCAGCTTTTCGATCCAGCCGGGCGAGAGCGTGGGCCTGGTCGGGGAATCCGGTTGCGGCAAGTCGACCCTGTTGCGCACCGTGCTGGCGCTGGACACGCCGCAGGCAGGGGCGGTGTCGGTAATGGGCGAGGACATCACGAACGCGCGCGGGGCCGACCTGAAACGGCTGCGCCGTCATGTGCAGGTGGTGTTCCAGGACCCTTACGGCAGTTTCGATCCGCGCTGGCGGGTCGAACAGCTGGTCGCCGAGAATTTCCACCTGCTGGACGAACGGCCCGACCGGGCCGAGGG
>CAXBHG010000233.1:0-3015 GCA_963975385.1 uncultured Brevundimonas sp. | reverse complement strand
TCGAGACGGTATTGCCCTGCGGCAGGCTCTCGGGGCGGATATGCTCCGACAGCATCTCGCGGATCACGCGGGGGCCGACCTCCTCGACCGAGCCGACCGGCAGGGTGCCGAGCTGGAACGGACCATAGGCGAGACGGATCAACCGGTTCACGGTCAGACCCAACGACTCCAGCACCTTGCGGACTTCGCGGTTCTTGCCCTCGGTGATCGAAACGCTGATCCAGAGATTGGCACCGGCGCGCTCACCCTCGCCCAGCGTCTTGGCCTTCTCGAGCTTGGCATCGATCGGACCGTAGCGGACCCCGTCGACGGTGACGCCGTCCTGCAGCTTGTCCAGGGCTTCCTGGGTGACGCGCCCGCGCGCCCGGGCCCGGTACTGACGCACCAGGGCCGAGGTCGGCAGTTCCAACGCCCGGCTCAGTTCGCCGTCATTGGTCAGCAGCAGCAGGCCCTCGGTATTCAGATCCAGCCGTCCGACCGAGATCACGCGCGGCAACCCGCCCGGCAGGGCGTCGAACACAGTCGGCCGGCCGGCGGGGTCCTTGTGCGAGGTCACCAGTCCGGCGGGCTTGTGATAGCGCCAGACGCGGGTGGCCTGGGCCGAACCGATGGTCTTGCCGTCGACGGTGATCACGTCGTCGCGCGTCACCAGTACAGCCGGGGTGGCCAGAATCTTGCCGTTCAGGGCCACCTTGCCCAGACCGATCAGCCGTTCGACCTCGCGCCGCGAGGCGATGCCGGCCCGGGCCATGGCCTTGGCGATCCGTTCGCTGCGTTTGGGTTCGGCCGGAGCCCTGGCGTCCTTGCTGTCCTTGCGCGGACCATCCTTGCGTGGCGGCGCATCCTTGCGGGGCCCCTCCTTGCGAGGGAAGTCCTTGCGCGGACCATCCTTGGCGAAGGCACCCTTGCCACCGGGCCGTTCGGGCCGCTCGTCAACGATCCTCGGCCTTGCGACCGAGTACCGTGGACCGCTCGTGGAGGGGTCGGAATTGGGTTTGCGCGCCCGGTCATCTTGACGGGGGCGGGGCTTCTTGTCGTTGTCGTCTGTATGGCGGACCATGATGAGCGGTTCATGCGCATGGCACTCGAGCTTGCGCAAGCGGCAGCGGACACCGGAGAGGTGCCCGTGGGGGCCGTTGTGGTCGACGAGGCCTCCGGAACCGTGATCGCCGGGGGTGCCAACGGGCCGATTGGAGCCCATGATCCCACGGCCCACGCTGAAGTCGTGGCCCTGCGTGCGGCGGCCCGGGCCCTCCGCAACTATCGTCTCACCGACCTGACACTTTATGTGACGCTTGAGCCCTGCACCATGTGTGCCGGGGCCATCAGCCACGCCCGAATCGGCCGGGTGGTCTGGGGGGCCGATGACCCGAAAGGCGGGGCTGTGATCCATGGAGCCCGCGTCTTCGACCAACCGACCTGCCACTGGCGGCCCACCGCGCTCGGAGGGGTGCTTGCAGCTGAAGGCGGTGACCTGCTCCGCAATTTTTTCCGAAGCCGTCGCACCGGAACGGCACCCACCGCCGGACGTTAGGCTGACCGTCCCCCGAAGATCCGGTCCGGATGCGAAATCAGAAGGATATGTATCATCCGCAGCCAGTCCAACCGTCTGTTCCTGCCCGGCCTCTGCACCCTGGTGATCATGGTCCCTGTCCTGGTCGCCTGCGACCAGCCGTCGCGGGCCGCGCCGAGCGATGGCGAGGCGATACAGGCCCGTGCCCGCGAGACGCAAATGCCACGCCGCCGTACCGGCGCGGAAGTTCAGGACAGGGCCCTGAATCGCGTCGTGCGCGCCCTTTATCTCTGTGACAATGGCGACCGGCTGTCAGTCGATTTCGACAACCCCCGGATGATGGCGACCGTTCGCAACTCCATGGGCGAGGCCGTGGATCTGCATCAGGAACGGGCAGCCGACGGCATCTGGTACCGGTCCAGCGGATCGGAGCTCCGGGGCAAGGGAGATACCGCACGCTGGACCGCCGACGGTCAGGCTCCGACCGAATGCCGCGCGATCGACTGACGGGTCTTCAGCTGTCCGCGAAACTCGCCAGCCGGTCATCCAGTTTCTGCCGTACATTTGGCCAGTCGGTGTCCAACACGGCGAACTGGGCCGTGTCCCGAACCCGGCCGGTCCAGGTGATCTTGTGGCGCGCCAGGACGCCCTCATCGCGGGCACCCAGTTTGCGGATTGCCGCCTGGCTCGCCGGATTCAGGGCATCGGTGATGATCTCGACCCGCACCGCCCCGGCGGTGAAGGCATGGTCCAGCAGCAACCGCTTGCAGGCCGGATTGACGGCACCGCCACGCGCCTCCGGGCGGTAGAAGGTCGAGCCGATCTCCCAGCGCCTGTGCTCGGGGCGGATCTCGTACAGACTGGTCGTGCCGACCACGGCCCCGTCTTCCATGCGGCGTACGGCCCACGGAATGCGTGAGCCAATCTTCATCGCGGCCAACGCTGCCGCCCACCACCCGTCAAAATGCGGCCCGCAGGCGGCCGCGACCATTCCGTCCCAGGCGGCAGCGTCGCAGTCCAGCGCCGCCCGGACCTCGTCCCTGATCGCAGGGTCAAAGGGCTCGAGCCGGACGAACGCATTCTCCAGCACGACCGGTGCCAGGATCATTGCGCGCCCTCTGCCCGCAGAAATTTCAGCAGCCGCCCGGGGTCCACGGCGCGCTCGACGAAGGTTTCACCGATCCGACGGGCCAGGATCAGGGTCAACTGCCCCCCCTCGGCCTTCTTGTCCCCGGCCATGCGCCGCAACAAGGCTTCGGCATCGGCCGCGCCGACCTCCGCCAGCCGCGTCGGCAGACCGGCCGCCGCCAACCCTGCCACAGCCCGGTCGGCCTCGGCGTCGGGGCACAGTCCCAGGGACGCCGAATAGCGAAACGCCATCGCGCATCCCAGCGCCACAGCCTCGCCATGGGTCAGCACCGTTTCGTCGAACCCCAACTCGGCCTCGAGCGCATGGCCGAAGGTATGACCCAGGTTCAGCAGGGCCCGCTGTCCGGCCTCAC
>CAXBHG010000232.1:0-3021 GCA_963975385.1 uncultured Brevundimonas sp. | reverse complement strand
CGCCGAATCAAGCCAGTCGCCGGGCGTCAGGCTCAGCTGGATGGATTTGTGATCCCGGCCCCAGGTCGCCCGGGGCAGACCATCAATCGCGGCCGGGGTCGGGGGTACGGTCAACGGACCGCCGCAGCCGAAGGCCATGCGCACGGCGAACGGACGGCCGACCAGGGGGTCGCTGCCTGACGGTGTCTCTCCGGCGGCATAGGCCGAGGCGGCGCGGGCGGCGGCGGCCAGGATGTCGGTGCGGGTCAGGGGCGGGGTACCCGCCGGCAGGGACGGCGGGGTGACGGTAACCGGGGCCTCGGGGACCGGAACCGCGGGCTCGACCGGAGCGGTCTCCTTGCGATCACACCGGGCCAGGAACAGGCCGGTCGCAGCCATGAGGACGGCAGCACCGAGCTTGCGACGATGAAGCGGGAAAACGTTCAGGCGAGGCATGAAACGGCCATAACACAAATTCGCTATACGGGTGACGCCTTACACCGAAAAGGTTGACGGCGGCCCCCGCGAGGGGTCTGCACAGGACATGAGTTTCGATCAGATCGCGGCGCTTGTCGTCCTGGTGGCCGTTGTCGGGGTGCTGATCCACGGCAAGGTGCGCTCCGATGTGGCCGCCCTGTCGGCCGCGGCGGCCCTGCTGCTGCTGGGCGTGATCCGCCCCGTCGAAGTCCAGGGAGCCTTCGCCAGTCCGGCCGTCATCGCCCTGGCCTGCCTGTTCGTCATGGCCTATGCGATCGAACTGTCGGGCCTGATGGGGCTGCTGATCCGCCAGGCCACGGTGTTGTGCAACCGGCTGGGCAAGCTGGGCCTGTGGCTGGTCATCGTCCTGTGCGGCGGGGCCTCGGCCTTTCTGAACAACACCCCGATCGTGGTGCTGGCCGCGCCGGTAGTGCGCGACGTCGCCACATCGATGAACCTGTCGCCGAAACGGTTCCTGATCCCGCTCAGCTACATCACCATCATGGGCGGAGCCTGTACCCTGATCGGCACCTCGACCAACCTGCTGGTCAATGACATGGCCCGCAACGCCGGCCAGCCGGTGTTCGGGATGTTCGAGATCACCCCGGTGGCCCTGGTCATCGCCGTCGTCGGCGGGCTGTATCTGTTCCTGTTCGGCGGGCGGTTGCTGGCCAACGGGGCCGATGACGGCCAGGGGCACGGCCCCCATGAGCAGACCGGGGACGGCCTGCTGGGCGATCTGGAGCTGTTCGCCATCGACCAGCCGTTCCAGCCGCGCCGGGCCATGATCGCCATGGGGGTGTTCAGCGCGGTCATTGCCGCCGCCGCCCTGGGCATCGCCCCGATCGCCGCCGCGGGCTTCGCCGGGGCGGTGATCCTGATCCTGCTCAAGATCATCACGCCCGAGGAGGCCTATGCCGGCCTGCGCCCCGAGGTGTTGCTGCTGATCGCCGGCATGGTGGTCGTCGGCCTGTCGATCGAGGTCACCGGCCTGGCCGCGGCCGGCACGGAACTGCTGATCGACTTCATCCGGCCGCTGGGCCCCTGGGCCGCCCTGGCCATCCTCTACGGGGTGACACTGTTCGCCACCGAACTGCTGTCCAACGCCGCCGTGGCCGTGCTGATCACCCCGGTGGCGGTGGCCCTGGCCGAGAGCCTGGGCGTCGATCCGCGGCCGTTCCTGATCGGGGTGATGATGGCCGCCAGCGCCGCCTTCGCCACGCCGTTCGGCTATCAGACCAATGTGCTCGTCTTCCAGGTCGGCAAGTACAAATACATGGATTTCGTCAAGGTCGGGGTGCCGCTGAACCTGGTCACCTGGATCGCCGGCGTCGGCGTGATCCCGCTGTTCTTCCCGTTCTGAAGACCGCGCCGCGGCATCAGCCGGCAACGACCATCCAGACGCCCCCGACCAGCATCAGCAGGCCGAACAGGGTGACCAGCAGCGGCGTCGCCAGCCCCGGCCTTCGCACTTCCAGCACCGCCTCGCCGGGGGCATCGGGATTGTAGTGGACCGTCACCGTCGCCCCGGCCGGATAGCGGTCGACGATGGCCTGGACGTCGATCAGCCGGGCGTGGGTATCGATACCGTGGAAGGCGATACGCTCACTGGTGAAGGTCCGGTCGCCGACCGCATAGCGATAGGCGACATTGGCGAAATAGCGGACGCGGGTGTCCCCGTCCGTCGTGGTCTCGGCGGTCTCCTGGTAGCGGGAGGCGGTGACCGTACCGGCCACCGTGGGCCAGTGGGCCGCCACATCGGCGCGCGCCGCCACCAGCCGGTGGAACAGCCAGGCTCCGGCGATCAGCACCAGCGCCAGCCCGATCAGTCCCGGCCCCACATCCATCATGATCCTCCCGTGCAAAAACCGGAGACTGGGCGCTGGACCGGCGCTTGGCCAGCCCCCTGGGGGGCCGCGGCCGCACACAGCCCGGCACCGCCCGTCCTGCCGCCACCGCCGGCGCTCGCCGGGGGCTGACGACAACCGGGTGAGACCGGACAGGCCGACGCCCCGCGCGCCGGACCGGCCGCGGTGATGGGGGCATGGGCGGAGCGCCGGGCCTTCGCCCGGTGAGCTTTGATTGATACCGTTTCGACGAAGGCTGACGCTCCGCGCGGACGGGCTTCCACATGCGCGGACTATGGGCCTCGCTGTTGACGAGGGGTCCTTCTGCACACGGCGGGCAGGGATGGCAGCGACCATCTCCTGGACCGGTGCGGGTATCCACCCCGCCCCCTTCAGCCGTCCGGCTTTCCACCCGGCTCGACCTCGCATCCCCTCGGCCAGCGACCCCTGACGGGGATCCGGCTTCGGGTTGCGCCCGCTCCATCCGCTCCCGCCGCCGCTGCGGATCGCCGGCCGAGCGAGCCCCCGTGCGACGGGACCCGGGGATTATGGCGCTGGTTGGGGGCGGGGCGGGTTTTTAGAGGGCAGAAAAGGGGAAGGGGTTGTTCTGGCTGGAGTTTGGGCAGCGGCAATAGGAGGATTGTTGCGCAAACACCGCGCATTCCCCCTTCCTGCTTTCGTCATCCCGGGGCAAGCGGCGCAGCCGCGCAGACCCCGG
>CAXBHG010000231.1:0-3031 GCA_963975385.1 uncultured Brevundimonas sp. | reverse complement strand
GGACATCGAGACTGATCGCGGTCAGTTCCGCCAGCAGCCCCATCTTCTCCCCGTGTGGCAGGGCATGGACCCAGGCGATGACCGTCGCACCGGAAGCCTGCCAGGCCGCCCGACGATCGTCGAGCCGCTGGCGCACCTCGCCGTCCAGGGTCTCGATCACTCGTCCGTCAGCCGGACCGAAGCCTGTGGCGAGGATGGCCAGGGCTGAATCCGACCGCGCCACATGACTCCGCAGAACCAGGACGGTGAACAGGCGCGCGATCAGGGCCGTCAGCGCAGCGCCCGGATCATCGGCCAGGGCGCGGATCAGTCCGCGCGTGGCCACATCGGTGCGCACGCCATGCAGGGCGTGGTTGACGCCGTCGGTGTCAGGCTCGGGCGCCGGCGCCTCCGGAGCGACATAGACCGGCGGAGCCGACGCCCGGTCCGCCGGATCACTGTCGAGCGATCCGGCGTCCTCGATTTCAGGCTCCTCGGGCGTGTAGCAGCGCACATCGACGCCCGTGCCGGCGGCGGGCCACATGACCATGGTCGTCACCACCCGCCCGCCGCACCCCGTCTGGTCGGCCTGCACCCGGGCGCGGATCATGGCGACGATCGCCGCGTCAACGGTCTCGGATTCACAGGCCTCGGCCAGGGCCTGCCGGACCGCGTCCGCCCGCGCGTTGAACGCCTCCCGTTCGGCGCGGTAGCGCGCCATGTCGTCGGCCGGGAACTGACCGCCGTAGACATAGCCCAGCGCCTCAAGGTCGTCCGGGAGGTCCGGTTCGGGTCCGGCGGTGACATGCACGGCGATTCCTTCGGCCTCGAACACGGCGGCGATAGCGCGCGCCCGACGCATCCACAGGTCGGTCAGAATCTCCGGATCGAGCAATACGGGCGCGAGTTCCCCGAACAAATCCGCCTCGGTGCGCCCGCCCGCCTCGCCATAACTGTCCGCGTCGACGAGAGCACAGCGTCGATCCCGGCTGGTGACACGCCCCTCGTCGAGCCGCTCAGTGATGCGCCAGTCCTGAAACCCATGCCCGTCAAGCGCCGCCTCGGCGAGTTCGGCCTGTTCGGCCTTGTCGGGCAGCCGGGCCAACAGCCTGGCCTGTTTGAGGGTCATCCGCCCGGCCTTCAGGGCCACAAGGGCCGCCGCAGGCAGTCCGGCCAGGGCGGCCAGCCGCTTGATGTCGATCTCGGCGTAGCCGAGGGCCCGGGCGATCACAGGCACGGTCAGCTTCGATTTCAGCATCCGGCCGATGGCGGCGATGATGTCAGCGACATGGACAGGCACGGCAGTGTTGGTGAGCAGGGCGGCGGCGGCCTGACGGGCGGGATCGGTCTCGACACAGACGGTGACGGGGTAGTCCGCGTCGATCTCGCCGGCATCCAGCAAGACACCCAGGGCGAGGCGGCGGCGGCGGCCGTCCAACGCCATCCAGGGCTGCTCCTTCCTGCCCCGCCCGGGCCGGACGGTGAGGCGCTGCAGCTGACCGGCGGCCTTCAATGTGGCGGCCAGGGTCGGGATGTCGTCATCCGGCGGTTCGTTGAACCGCAGATTCTCGTGCGCGATGCCGATGTCACCGAGACGCACGGTTCGCTCGTCACGATCAGGGATCACAGCTGGAGTCGTATCAAGGACAAGGTCGGTCATGAGGGCTCTCCCGCCGGGCTACGGGGACCATCCCCGTCGCTCCGACACCCGTCAGCGCCCTCACTCCTTTCCTTTGGCCGCAGCGACGGCCACCTCGTTCCAGTCCCCGAACGGCGGGTCGGGAATCTGTATTCGGGCCACGACACCGAGGGCCGCAACGCGACGTCCAAGCCGCACCGCCGCCCGTTCGCCGGCCGTTCCGCAGTCGGCCGCGATCAGCAGGCGGCGCACGGACGGCGGTGGTGTCCAGCCAGCGAGGTTGTTGGCGGCCGTCAGGGCCCAGCCTGGAAGCTTGAAGCGATCCATCGCGGACAGGGTCGTCACGACCCCCTCCCCGACGAGCATCTCCCGGGCCGCCGGGGCCAGACGAACCGCGGCACCGGCCGGAACCTGACCGACCATCTTGCGCGTCAGCCGGATACCCGAGGCCAAAAGGCCGTTCGTATCGAGATAGGTCACCTCAACCGCCGTCAGGCGATCCGTTCCATCACTGATCCGCGCGACAAGGGCCGGACGGGTGCCTCCGGGCGGGCGATAGACAGAAATCGGTGCCTGCGGATGAAATCCCAGGCTCAAAGCACCGCCAACGCCCTGGACGGCGCGAAGATGCAGGTAGCGATCTGCGGCATCGCCGATTTGGATGGGACGACAGCCGGCCCAAAGATCTGAAGCGGTTCGCAGGCGAACACTGGCGTCGGGCCGCGGAACCGCCGGAACCGTTCGATCGCCGCTACTCAAACGACCAGCGTCATCGATCAGACCCCGCTCCCGCAGCTGATCCCGAACGGTTCGCCAATCCGAACTGCCGAACCCGTGAATGACGACCCGATCGTCCGTCAACAACAGCGAAACCGAACGGTCCCGGGCGCTATGTCCGGGTGCCCGGATGTTGGCCCGCCGTCCATTGGCATAGAGGTCGCCGCCCAGGGCGGCGACGATGCGGTGCAAGGTCATGGCCGTCTCAGATCAGGCCCAGGGCCTTGAAACTGGCCGTCCCTTCCCGGCCGACAACCAGGTGGTCATGGACCTGGAGATTGAAGACCCGCGCGGCGTCGACGATCTGGCGCGTCATCTGGATATCGGCCTGCGACGGCGTCGGATCGCCGGAGGGATGATTGTGGACCAGGATCAGGGCCGAGGCCGAAAGCTCAAGGGCGCGGCGAACCACTTCGCGGGGATAGACCGGGGCGTGGTCCACGGTGCCGTGCGCGACCAGTTCGTCCCGGAGCAGGTTGTTGCGCCGGTCCAGAAACAGGGTCCTGAACTGTTCGCGGGGCTCATGCGCAAGCGCCGTCCGGACATAGGCGACGAGCGCCGTCCAGGAGGCGATCACGGGGCGACGGCAGGTTTCATCGCGCGCCAGACGGATCGCCAGTTCACGCAGAAGCTTGA
>CAXBHG010000230.1:0-3033 GCA_963975385.1 uncultured Brevundimonas sp. | reverse complement strand
GCCTCTGGTCCGACCCGCCAGACGTGCAGGTCGGTGATCCGGGCATCGCCCGGTCCCTCCACGCAGTCGCGCACCTCGGCCTCGAGGGCGCTGTCCGTCGTGTCGAGCAGGACCGCAGCGGTGTCGCGCATCAGCGACCATGACCAGCGCGCGATGACGATGGCGCCGACGACGCCCATCAATGGATCCAGCCAGACCCAGCCGAGATAGCGACCCGCCACCAGGGCGACGATGGCCAGCACCGACGTCAGGGCGTCGGCCAGGACGTGGAAATAGGCTGAGCGCAGGTTGTTGTCGCGATGGGCACCGTGCCCGGGGTGATGATCATCATGTTGATCGACGTCCTGGTTATGGTCATGACCATGGTGGCCGTGGTCGTGATGGCCATGATGATGATGATGATGACCGCCCCCGGCCAGCAGCAGGGCGCTGACCAGGTTGACCCCCAGACCGAGAACGGCGACGAGCGTGGCTTGGCCGAAGGCGACCGAGCGCGGATCGAACAGGCGCGCGATGGACTCTCCGGCGATCCCGAGCGCGACGATGCCCAGCACCAAGGCCGAGGCGAAGCCGGCGAGGTCGCCCACCTTGCCGGTCCCGAAGCTGAAGCGCCGGTTGGCCGAATGGCGCTTGGCATAGGCATAGGCCCCGGCCGCCACGGCCAGGGCACCGGCATGGGTGGCCATGTGGAAACCGTCGGCCAGCAGGGCCATCGAGCCATAGACCATGCCGGCGATGATCTCCCCGACCATCATGACGGCGGTCAGGCCGACGACCCACAACGTCCGCCGCGCACTCTCATCGTGCGACCGGCTGAGGAAATGGTGGTCGTGGGTCAGATAGTCGGACTCGGTGGCGGTCATGGCGCGAGCTTCATCTGGAATAGCGGCGGATGAGGAGGCTCAGTTCGTCAGCGCCGCTTTGGCGATCCGCCTCGCTCAGACCGGGATCGGCGACGTGGTGACGAAGGTGATCTTCGATCAGCTCTTCCAGCAATCCGCTCATGGCGCCGCGGGCGGCGGCGGCCTGCTGCAGGATTTGCGAACAGCCGGCCTCCGCCTCGATCGCGCGCTCGATCGCCCCGAGCTGGCCGGCGATGCGGCGGACGCGGGCGACGAGCTGCTTCTTGTTGGTGGAGGTGTGGGCCATAGGTACTCCCCTATAGTATCTTGCCGGAACGCGCGAGGGTGGTTAGAAGGCGCTTCCTGTTGGGGAGTAGCTTCCGGCATCTGATCGCCGGGGTCGGATCAACACACTCGCGTTTCGACGCGTGGTCCGACCAGCGGAACCACCGCCTAGCGAGACCAGCGCGTCCCACCGCCGCACCGGCCGGGGAGGGAAGCGCTGTTCGTCGCCCGGTGGATGCCCGTCATGACTCCCCTTGCCATCGCCGTCCTGTCACTCAGCATGTCCACCGATGCTTTCGCAGCGGCGGTCGGTCGCGGCGCGTCGCACCGTCCGACCCTGCCCGGCGCGGTCAAGGCGGGTCTGGTATTCGGTGTCATCGAAGCCACCACCCCCTTGATAGGCTGGGGGCTCGGCATGGTCGCCGCGGGTCTGGTCGAGAAGATCGATCACTGGATCGCCTTCGGCCTGCTGGCCGCCGTGGGTGGCAGGATGATCTGGGAAGCGACCCGTTTCCGACCGGGGGATGCGTGCGACGAGCCGCGCCGTTCCGGACCCTGGGGGCTGATCGCGACGGCGGTCGGGACCAGTATCGACGCCGCTGCCGTCGGGGTCGGCCTGGCCTTCATCGGGGCCAATATCTGGATCATCGCCGCCTCGGTCGGGCTCACGACCTTCCTTCTCGCGACCATCGGCATGGTGATCGGTCGTTTGGTCGGCCGGCGCTTTGGCAAGGTGGTTGAGCTGCTAGGAGGTCTCGCCCTCGTGGGGCTCGGCCTGACCATCCTGCTCGAACACCTGGGCGTCCTCGGCGCCTAGACGGCCTCCGGGCCCGGCTTCAGGCCCGAGCGGAGCCGGAGTTCGCGAAGAAATGGGTCTGGCGCGGATGTCGTCGGGCAACAGCGCGTCCATCACATAGAAGCCGTACCCCGCCAGTTCCCTGGCGACGCGGGCGATCTCATCCTGTCGACGCCCTGAGAGGTCGGTCTCAATGTCCGGCGGCTTGATCACGAAAGCCCTCCTGCCCGAGAATCGGAGAGACGCCGTCGGGGAGATTGCCGCAACTCAACAAGCTGTCATCGTCCCCCCGTGGTGGAGCGCCGCGGACCTGTCAGGCCGAAACACTGGCGCTCGGTCGACAGCCACACCCTTCGGGTCCACCGGGCCTTTCAACGAGCAGATCCAGGGGGGGGGGCGGCTCAGTGGGGACGACAGGCCCGCCGGTCCGGCGGGCGAGCGCGCGGTCGGCACCGGCAGCCTGGGCCGCGCGCGTTTTGAGACCGCGATGACCTGTACGGCACGAAGGAAGGGCCCCAGGCAAGACAAGGACGCGCGAGAGCGACGGGTAGTGGCGTTCCCCGAAGGCCGTGCCATCAGCCGCGCGATTGAGGAATGAACCCAGGATAGCCGGGTTTTTCGACGGATCATTCGACGACTCGGGCGTGGGTAACTCCCGATCGAAGATCCTGATCAGCGCCGGGTGTAGGCGGGTAGATCGGGTGCCGTGGAGGGTGTGGGATTGCGTTCGAGGTCGGCGATGAGCGCGTCCATCTCGGCGATCTCGCGCTTTTGCGCCTCAATGATGCCGTCGGCGAGTTCGCGAACCCGCGGGTCGCGGATATGGGCGCGTTCACTCGTCAGGATGGCGATCGAGTGATGCGGGATCATCGCGCGCATGTAGTCGACGTCATTGACCGTCTCCTGACTGCGGACGAGCCAGAGCGATCCGGCGAACACGAGCACGGCTCCGCCGATGATGGCCAGGTTCAGACGTTTGTCCGTGTACATCTTGAGCATGAAGAGCAGCATGATGACCGCCATCACCGCGCCCATCACCAGCGCCATCCAGGCCCGGGTCTCGCTGAACCGGGCGTGGTCCAGCTGGTAGGTGTTCAGATACATCAATCC
>CAXBHG010000229.1:0-3063 GCA_963975385.1 uncultured Brevundimonas sp. | reverse complement strand
CCGGTGCAGGCCCCCAGGGACAGGGCCGATACGGCGACGATGGACAGGACGGCGGCGCTGCGAATTCGCATGATCAGGGGCTCGGCTCGTTGATCGCGCGTCAGGGACGCGGCTGTGGAACGGCTAGATGGGTGGTTGATTACGACTTTTCAGCGGCTTCGCCAACCGCCGGCTGGCGCTCGGACAGCAGGCTGTCGATTATCAGGACAATGACGCCGATGGTAATGGCGCTGTCGGCGACGTTGAAAATCCACGGAAACACCCGGTGGCTGCCGATGACGACGCCCGAGAAGTCGATGAAGTCGACCACGCCGCCGAAGCGGATCCGGTCGATCACATTGCCGATAGCCCCGCCCATGACCAGGCCGATGGCGCTGATCAGCAGACGCCGGTCCGCCTTGAGGGCCCACCAGCCGAGGGCACCCGCCACCAGGATGGAGAACAGGCTGAGACCCCATCGCGCGGCCCCGCCGCCCAGCAGGCCGAAGCTGACCCCGTCATTGAGCACGAAGGTCAGGCGCAGCGCCGGCGGGATCACGGGGATGGACTGGTAGGACCACAGCTCGCGGTCGATCAGCTGACCGCTTGCGGTCAGCATCTGCATCGCGTCGAGGATCGCGGCCTTGGTCAGCTGATCAAGGACGATGACCACCAGGGCAAAGCCGTAGGCGGCGTAGGCAATACGAGGAATTTTCATACGGGTCGCTTCTGGGATGAGGCCCGGAGTTAGCAGGCGAAGCCCGGGTCGCGAAGATCAAATCGTGGCCCGGGCGTCCCCGAACCGTCGGAGACCGGGGGGACGGTGCCCGCGGAAGGGGCCCGTCAGCCTGCGGCCATCACCCCGCAGGCGACCCGCGCACCGGCCCCGCCGATCGGCTGGCTGCGATGGTCGTCAGGGGCGGCGTGAATCACCAGGGCCGAGCCGTCACTGTCCCACAGCCACTGGCCGGGACCGTTGGCGGCGATGCGGGCGCGGGTCGTGAAGACCTCGGCGTTCACCCGCCCGTCGGCATCGGCAAAAATGCCCGGCAGGTCGCCGTCGTCGGGGCCCTCAGGGTTCAGCAGGCCGTGCGGCACTGCGGCGGCGTGATTGATGTGGCCACCCGCCGAGGTGAAGGGGGCGTCACACCGGCCCGTGGCGTGGATATGGACCCCATGCCAGCCGGGCGTCAGGCCGGTGGCCTCGATCCGGATCAGCAGGCCGGTCGGCCCCTGGGTCAGGACGGCGCGGCCGATGGTCTCTCCCGCGGTGTTTCGGAGCGTCGCCTCGCCGAAATCCCCCATCGTCGCCCGTGCGGCAGGCGGCGGTCCGTAGTGGTTTTCGGTCAGGCTGACGCAGGCCCCGAGGGGCAGCAGCAGGGCGGTGGAGAGGAGAATGGCGCGCATGGCGAAAATTCCTTTCACAGACGGCTTTCGCGGGCCCTGAAACTTTGCCTCGCGACGACCTGGATGCTAGAAAACCCTTATAGCGGATCACGTTCCGATTCCGGCCATTTAAAGCCCGATTTCCTTGACCGACGACACCTTCGAGACCCCCGTGCCCCCGTCCGGCGCGCACGGCGACATTTCCACCATCACGATCGAGGAAGAGCTGAAACGCTCGTACCTCGACTACGCCATGAGCGTGATCGTTTCGCGGGCCCTGCCGGACGCGCGTGACGGGCTGAAGCCCGTGCACCGGCGCATCCTGTATTCGATGCACGACCTGAACATGACGCCCGAGCGCTCGTATTCGAAATGCGCCCGTGTGGTCGGTGACGTGCTGGGCCGGTTCCACCCGCACGGCGACGCCTCGGTCTATATGGCCCTTGTGCGTATGGCCCAGCCCTTCTCGATGGGGCTGATGCTGGTCGACGGCCAGGGCAATTTCGGCTCGGTCGACGGCGATATGCCGGCCTCGATGCGTTACACCGAGGCGAAGATGGCCCCGGCCGCCGTGGCCCTGCTGGCCGACATCGACAAGGACACCGTCGATTTCCAGCTGAACTATGACGAGAAGGAGCTGGAGCCGGTCGTCCTGCCGGCGCGGATTCCGAACCTGCTGGTCAATGGCGCGGGCGGCATCGCCGTCGGCATGGCCACCAATATCCCGCCGCATAACCTGGGCGAGATCATCGACGCCTGCGTGGCCCTGCTGGACGATCCCGAGGTCACCGACGACGCCCTGCTGGACCTGGTCCCGGGGCCTGACTTCCCGACCGGCGGCGAGATCATGGGCCGCACCGCCCCGCGCAACGCCCTGCGCGAAGGCCGCGGCTCGGTCATCGTGCGCGGCAAGGCCACGGTCGAGACCATCCGCAAGGACCGCGAGGCGATCGTGGTTACCGAACTGCCGTTCCAGGTCAACAAACAGACCCTGATCGAACGCATCGCCGAAATGGTGCGCGAGAAGCGGATCGAGGGCATTTCCGACGTGCGCGACGAGAGCGATCGTCAAGGCATGCGGATGGTGATCGAGCTGAAGCGCGACGCCTCGGGCGACGTGATCCTGAACCAGCTGTGGCGCTATACGGCGATGCAGAGCTCGTTCGGCGTCAACATGCTGGCGCTGAACCACGGCCGTCCCGAGCAGATGGGACTGCGCAAGATGCTCGAGGTCTTCCTGGACTTCCGGGAAGAGGTCGTGGTCCGGCGGGTCAAGTTCGAACTGGCCAAGGCCCGCGACCGCGGCCACGTGCTGGTCGGTCTGGCCGTGGCCGTGGCCAATATCGACGAGGTCATTCACATCATCCGCAGCTCGGCCGATCCGGCCGAGGCGCGCGAGCGGCTGCAGGCCAAGCCCTGGCCCGTCGGCGACATGATGGCCCTGATCGAGCTGATCGCCGATCCGCGCTCGCTGCTGGTTGACGGCGACAAGCTGAACCTGACGGACGAACAGGCCCGGGCCATCCTGGCCCTGACCCTGTCGCGCCTGACCGGCCTGGGCCGCGACGACATCTTCGGCGAGGCCCGCGGCCTGGCCGATACGATCAAGGGCCATCTGGAACTGCTGTCCGACCGCGCCAACATCCTGGCCGTGATCCGCGCCGACCTGCTGCAGGTGAAGGCCGAGTTCGCCGTGCC
>CAXBHG010000228.1:0-3069 GCA_963975385.1 uncultured Brevundimonas sp. | reverse complement strand
GCCCCATGAGCGACAATTTCCATACCCCCGTCTCGGTCGATCCGCGCCTGCTGGAGACCCTGATCTGTCCGGTGACCCGCGGCCCGCTGACCTATGACCGCACGCGACAGGAGCTGGTCTCGAAGGGGGCGAAACTGGCCTATCCGATCCGCGACGGCGTGCCGATCATGCTGCCCGAGGAAGCCCGCAAGCTGGACTAGCGGGGGCAGCGGCCGCGATCAGCCAGGGCTTCGTCGGCGTTGCACGGCCGGTCGATCAATTCCCAGCCGGACCCGGCGCGCGCCACCATGGTCGACAGTCCGACCCAGGCTCCCTCTCGCGACCGTTCCTCGTAACGACAGGCCCATTCGGAGCCCTCCTCGGCGATGAAGTCGCAGCGCACCGCCCGCAGCCGGGGGGCCGCGGCGCGATCCACCGCCAGCAGGCGCGCCAGCGCAGCTGCGTCGGGGCCCGCGGGTCCGCCCGGCGCGACCGTGGCACAGGCCGTCAGTCCGAGGGCCGTCGCCAGAACCAGGGCGCGCATCAGACCGGTTCCCCCTTCAGCAAACGCGGCAGGTCACCGGTCGCGCCGCCCGCCTCCTGCATGAAGGCGCGGCGCAACGGCCCGACCCGGTTGACCAGGGCGATGCCCAGATCACGGGCCAGCCGCACCGGCGGCAGGTCATTGGAGAACAGCCGCACAAAGGCGTCGAACCCGGCCGCCAGGGCCGTATTGTCGAAGCGCCGCCAGCGGGCATAGCGGTCCAGCACCGTCTCCGAGCCGATATCCTCGCCCAGCCGCAGCGCCTCGGCCAGCACCTCGGCCAGGGCGGCGGCGTCCTTCAGCCCCATGTTCAGCCCCTGTCCGGCGACCGGATGGACCCCGTGCGCCGCGTCGCCGATCAGGGCGATGCGCGGCGCGGTCAGCTGTTCGGCCAGAGACAGGGACAACGGATAGACGAAACGCGGCCCCTCGACCGTGGCCCCGTCCAGAAACTCGCCGAAGCGGCGCATCAGATGGGCCGAAAAGGCCGCGTCCGACGCCGTCCGCAGGGCCTCGGCCCGACGTGTGGTCTCGGTCCAGACCAGGCTGGCGCGCTGATCCGTCAGGGGCAGGATGGCGAACGGTCCGCCGGGCAGGAAATACTCGTGGGCGACATTGCCGTGGTCGCGACCCAGCCGCACCGTGGCCACCACCCCGCTCTGGCCATAGCCCCAGCCGACCGTGTCGATGCCGGCGGCGGTGCGCACCGGCGAGAAACGCCCCTCGGCCCCGACCACCAGTGGGGCCTCCAGCACCGATCCGTCGGCCAGGGTCACCTGCGCCCGCGCCGGGCCAACGGCGACCCCGGCTACCGAAGCCGGGGCCCGGACCTCGATCCCGGCCGCCGCCACCGCCCCGGCCAGGGCCGTGCGGATGTGGCGGTTCTCGACCATATAGCCCAGCGGCTCGCCGCCGTTGCGGTCGCCGATCTCGTCGGCGTCGAAACGCAGATAGGCGGGCGAGGCGGCCTTCGACGCCGCACCCGGCCGCCGCCCATCGGTGACCAGGATCCGGTCCATGCGGCAGGCCTGCGGACGCAGCACCGGCCCCAGACCCAGGGCGTCCAGCATGCGGAAGGTCGAAAAGGCGATCGCCGTCGACCGCCCGTCGAAGCTCGGGGCCAGCTGGGCCGGAAACGGCTGCGGATCGACCAGCACCAGCTTCAGCCCGGCCTGGGCCGCGGCCAGGGCGAAACTGGCCCCGGCCATGCCGGCTCCGGCGATGATGACGTCATAGGAATCCGGCGTGCTCATGGAGGGGTTGTCGCCCCGCCGCGCCGCCCCGTCCAGTGGCGGGGAGGTCGCACGCTGCGGGACAGCCGTTTCGCCCGCGAAATCCACGGCCGATCCGGGGCTGGTAAACAGCCTCTTAACCCTGTCCGGGCGACAAGGACGGTCAGTTTCGTTTCCCGGATCGCCTCGCCATGTCCGCCGCCCTCGTCCTCGGCCAGCGCGCCTTCGACAGCGCCCGCATCCTGTGGGACGCGCCCTTTGTGGTGCGGTTCCGGGGTGTGCTGCAGGCGCTGGTGGCGACCCTGCTGACGGTGGCCCTGCTGTCGTGGAACCCGGCCGACCCCAGTCTCAACGCCGCCTCCAGCCAGGTGCCGACCAACTGGCTGGGGGCCAACGGAGCCCTGTTCGCCGACATGGCCATGCAGTCCCTGGGTCTGGCCGCCTGGCCCGCGGCCCTGCTGCTGGTCGCCTTCGGCCTGGCCGGGGCCATCGGTGACGCCATCCAGCAGAGACTGAAGCCGACCCCGGTCAAGGCCCTGGCCGCCACCGCCGGGGTCCTGGCCCTGTCGGCCGGCCTGTCGGCCCTGGCCGCGCCCGCCGCCTGGCCGCTGGCCACCGGCCTGGGCGGGCTGTGGGGTGACGGGATCAGCGGCCTGGTGATCTCGGCCCTGACGGCGTTGCGCATCCCCGGCGGGGCTGTCTATGCCGCCCTGCTGTTCCTGCCGCTGGGTCTGTGGAGCATCGGCTATGCCGTCGGCCTGCGTCTGGCCGATCTGGGCGAGGGGGTCGCCTGGGCCCGCGGTCTGCGCCGGGTCGCGCCCGTCGCCGCCCCGGCCCCGCGTCCCGCGCGTCGCCCGCGCCCCCGGCCGGAGCCGGAACGCGCCGCCGAGGACGATCCGACCCCGCCCTGGACCGAACCCGCCCCCGTCCCCGCCCGTTCGGCCCCCGAGCCGAAGGTGGCCACGACCAAGGCCGCCAGGCCGTCGAAGCGGGCAGCCGAGGATGGTCAGGCCGCCTTCGACTTCGTCCGGCCCAAGGGTGATTTCGACCTGCCGCCGCTGGGCATGCTGACCAAGGCCCCCAAACGGGTCGCCTCGGTCGACGAGGAGGCGCTGAAGGCCAATGCCAAGATGCTGGAGGGCGTTCTGGCCGAGTTCGGCGTGCGCGGCTCGATCGACCAGATCCGGCCCGGCCCGGTCGTCACCCTGTACGAACTGGTGCCCGCGCCCGGGGTGAAACACGGCCGCGTGGTCGCCCTGAGCGACGACATCGCCCGCAGCATGTCGGCCCGCGCCTGCCGCATCTCGGTCGTGC
>CAXBHG010000227.1:0-3092 GCA_963975385.1 uncultured Brevundimonas sp. | reverse complement strand
CGCCATGGACCGCTATATCGCCGCCTTCCTCGAGGACCGGGTCGGGGCCACCTTCGCCGGCCGCATCACCGGCGTCACCCGTTTCGGCCTGTTCGTGCGACTGGAGGAGACCGGGGCCGACGGCCTGTGCCCGGTGTCGTCCCTGGGCAATGAGTATTTCCACCACGACGACCGCGCCCACGCCCTGGTCGGCGAACGCAGCGGCCAGCGCTGGACTCTTGGCCGTCAGGTCGAGGTCAGGCTGCGCGAGGCCACGCCCATCACCGGCGGCCTGCTGTTCGAAATGCTCAGCGACCCGGCCCCGCGCGATCCCGACGCCCCTGCCCCGCGTTATGGCGTCCGGGCCCGTGACCGCGGTCCCGGCGGCAATGGCCCGCCCACCCGCGGCAAGAAGCGTCCGGGCGGGCCCAAGCCACCCTCGGGCGGTCTGAAGGGTGTGCGCAAGGGCAAGCGCCGCTGAGGTCAGGCGGCCTCATGAATTGACAGGTTTCAGTCCGGGCCGATCCTCGTCTACCATCGGTCTTCAAACCGGAGGATGTCGATGAACCGTCTCGTCACCGCGCTGGCCTGCGCCGCCACCCTTTTGACCGCCGCCCCGGTCGCGGCCAATGACAGCGTCGCGTCCATGGGGGCGGGGGGACTGATCCTGCAGCGCACCGACGGCATCACCATGGTGTCCGAGGACCTGTTCGTGTCCGCCCGGGAGGTCCGGGTCACCTATCAGTTCCTGAACCACACGGCTGAGGGGATCACGACCATCGTCGCCTTCCCGATGCCGGATATCGCGCCCGGCTATACCGGCGACGTGGGGGGGCGGCTGGACGATCCGGCCCACATCGTGCCCTTCATCACCTGGGTCGACGATCGCGCCGTCTGGACCGAGGTCGAATACAAGACGCTGGTCGACGGGGTCGACGTCACCGAGCGCCTGCGCGCGCTGAACCTGCCGCTGCCGCCCCACGGCCAGGACAGCTGGGACGCCGTCAATGCCCTGCCCGAGTCCGTCCGCCAGACCCTGACCGACGAAGGTATCCTCGATTCCGGCCGCAAGCCGGACGGATCGCTGGACTGGAGCATGCCGAACTGGACCCTGAAAACGACCCACTACTGGACCCAGTGGTTCCCGCCGGGCGAGGCGGTCGAGATCACCCACCTGTACGCCCCGGCGATCGGTGGCACGGTCATGACGATGGTGGGGCGGGCTGACGGCGGGCCGCTGGACGAGTATCGCCAGACCTACTGCCTCGACGAGCCCTTTATCCAGGCGGCGCAACGGGCCGAGGCCGCAGGGCGGTCCTTCGGCGAGACCTGGCTGGACTATATCCTGACGACCGGGGCCAACTGGTCCGGCCCGATCGGCGACTTCCGCCTGGTCGTGGACAAGGGCTCGACCGACAATCTGGTCAGCTTCTGTGCCGAGGGCGTGCGCAAGATCGGACCCACCACCTTCGAGGTCCGTCATACGAACTACACCCCCACCCGCGACCTCAACGTGCTAATCTTGGAGGGTGCCAGCCCCAACTAGACCCTTTGACGCCGCCCAGGACCTCGCCGACGCGCCCCGCACGGGCCGGCACCAGAAGCCGAAGGACGCGGCGACCCTGATCCTGCTGCGCGGCGACCGGAAGCCGGAAGTCCTGATGGGCCGCCGCGCCCCCGGTCATGTCTTCATGGCGTCGAAATGGGTTTTCCCCGGCGGACGGATCGAGCGGGCCGACTTCACTGCGGCCGACGGCGGGGACCTGCCCCCCGGGACCCTGCGCCAGTTGATCCACGAAACCGACGCCCGTCGGGCCCGGGCCCTGGCCATGGCTGCGGTCCGCGAAACCTTCGAGGAGACCGGACTGATTCTGGGGCGTCCCGCCCCGCCCGCCTCCGTCGCCGGTCCCTGGCGCGACTACCGGGCGGCGGGGGCCCTGCCCGACCTGTCGGCCCTGACCTATGTCGCCCGCGCCATCACCCCGCCGGGCCGGCCACGTCGCTTCGACGCCCGATTCTTCCTCGCCCCGGTCGAGGCCCTGCTGCATCCGGAACCAACCACGGGATCGGGCGAGCTGGACGAGATCGCCTGGCTGCCCCTGGCCGAGGCCCGCGGGCTGGACCTGCCCGCCATCACCCGCTTTGTCCTCGACGAGATCGCCGGGCGGCGCGGCGGTGCCGACCGGCCACGACCGTTCGTACGCATGGTGCGCGGCAAACATGTCGTCAGCCACGACTGACGGGTCGCTTCAGTCGCGCAGCGGGGTCGTCAGATCGAACTCGACCCGGAAATGCCGGTTGGCCCGCCGCAGCTCATAGGCAAACGCCTGCCCGGGCTGGACCTCCATGGCCCAGACGTTGGTGATCGAGACAGCGGCGTCCCCGGCCATGAACTGGTCGATGGACTCCTGGTCGACCGGGAATTCCTGACGCCCGGCCGTGCCGGCGTTGACGGTGTCACCGCCATACCAGTGCAGACCGACCGGCTGCCCCTGCGGGTCGCGATGGTCATGCTTCAGTCTGAGGCCCGTGTCCGTGCGTGTAATGACCCAGGTCCGGGAGCGGTCTTCGCCGATCTGGAACGGGATGCGAATCTCCTGCGCCGAACAGTCGCGTACGGTCATGCGCATCGGCTGGCCGGCCAGATCGGCGTCGGCGGCGTCCGTCGTCACCAGTCGCCCGGCGAAGCTCTGGCCACACAGGGCCGTCAGCCGGGCAAAGAAGGCGTCCTGCGGGGCCGGGGCCGACGGCAGGCCGGCGCAGGCGGACAGGATCAGGGCAAGGGCCGCGACGGCCATGAGAGGGGTACGGGTCATGCCCCCACCCTAGACTTTGACGCGGCCCACTCAAGCCGGCATGCGCACGGTTGACTTCGCGGGCTTCCCGAGTATGTTCCGCGCCTCTCATTTCAGCGGCTTTCGCCGTCGCAAAGGTAATTACGATGGCCAAACCGGCTTCAATCAAGATCCGCCTGAACTCCTCGGCCGACACCGGCTTCTTCTATGTCACCAAGAAGAACGCCCGGACCATGACCGAGAAAATGGTCGTCAAGAAATACGATCCCGTCGTGCGCAAGCACGTCGAGTTCAAGGAAGGCAAGATCAAGTAGGACG
>CAXBHG010000226.1:0-3106 GCA_963975385.1 uncultured Brevundimonas sp. | reverse complement strand
CCGCCGCCGGGCAGCCACCAGCCGTGCAGATAGGTGTGCCGCACCAGCAGCACCCGGCCCTCGCCGTCGACGGCCACACCCCGCACGCCCAGTGTCTTGCCGCGCGTCAGTCGTGACAGGGCAAAGAACAGCGGACGGGTGAAGGGTTCGACGCGGGTTCGCCAATTGATCATGTCGCCTGAAGGATAGGCCGCGCCGGTTGCGCTTGAACAGGCGGGCCGGGGGCTTTATTGCGGCGCACGAACAGGAGTGTTTCCATGCTGGCTCTCGGCATCATCTTCGGCTTCATCGCCGTCATCGCCGTCATCAATTTCGTCGAATTCGGCCGGATTGACTGACACCCGCGCCAGTCGTGGCGCGGCGCTGGTCACCGGCGGGTCGAAACGGATCGGCCGGGCGATCTGCCTTGCGCTGGCCGCGGCCGGCCATGACCTGGCGATCCATCACCGCGACTCCGGGGTCGAGGCGGAAGCCGTCGCCGCGGCGGTGCGCGATCTGGGCCGCCGCGCCGTGGTGCTGGCCGCTGACCTGACCGACGAGACCGCGACCCGGGCCCTGGTGCCGGCGGCGATCGCGGCGCTGGGCCCGCTGACGGCCCTGGTCAACAATGCCTCGGTGTTCGAGGACGACCGGGTCGGAGCGCTGGACCGCGCCACCTGGGACCGGCATCTCGACACCAATCTGCGCGCGCCGATCGTGTTGGCCGAGGCCTTCGCGGCCCAGGCCCCGGACGGATCGGCCATTGTCAACCTGCTGGACCAGCGGGTGCTGAAGCCGGATCCGCGCTTCTTCTCCTACAGCCTGTCGCGCAACGCCCTGTGGTGGGCGACGCAGACCCTGGCCCAGGCCCTGGCCCCGGCTATCCGCGTCAATGGCGTCGGCCCGGGCCCGACCCTGCCGTCGGTGCACCAGACCGGGGCCGAGTTCGCCGCCGAGGCCGCCGCCACCCTGCTGCAGAAGCCCGGCAGCCCCGAGGCGGTGGCCGCCGCCGTGCTCTGGCTGCTGGACGCCGATATGGTCACTGGCCAGATGATCGCCGTGGACGGGGGGCAGCACCTGGCGTGGCGCACCCCCGACATCCTGGAGTAACGCCGCATGAGTCCGTCCCCCACGGTCACGCCGTTCCCGCTCCCCCTGACGCACGAGGGGCTGAGCGTGTTCGTGCGCGGTCTGAAGCTGGACGTCGGCATCGGCGTCTATGACCATGAGCGGGGCCGGCTGCAGACCCTGGTCATCGACGTGACCCTCGAGATGGGGCCCGTCGTGGTCGAACATCTGGCCGACACCATCAACTATGAGACCGTGGCGGCGGCCGCCCGCGCCATCGCGGCGGCCGGCCATGTCGGCCTGGTCGAGACCTTCGCCGAGCGGCTGGCCATGGCCTGTCTGGACGATCCCCGGGTGCGGCGCGTCGCCGTCCGGATCGAGAAGCCCGGGGCCCTGGCGGGAGCCGAGGCCGCCGGCTGCGCATTGACCTTCAGCCGCTGACGGTTGCGCGGCGCAGGCCGGAGCGGCATTGTCGACCCCAGACCAGAGGACCTGACCTTGGCCGAACCCGGCGATCCCCACCAGCCCGACCCTGACCCCGTCGACACCCCCGAGCCGGTGCCGCCCGCGGCCCCGCGGGTGGACGATGACGCGCCGGCCGTGACCGACGCCGAACCCGCGCCCGAGCCTGAACCCGAGCCCGAGCCCGAGCCTGAACCCGAACCTGAACCTGAACCTGAACCCGAACCCGCGCCGGAGCCGGAGCCGGAGCCGGAGCCGGTGAGGCCGCATGTCGCCCTGCACGACGATGACGCCCATGTGGGCTTTGTCTCGGCGGCCTCGCTCGCCGGGCGGACCCGGGATCCCGAGCCGGAGGTCCCCGCCACCCCCGCCGAACCTGATCCCGGCCTGGCCCCCGTGGTGGTCGCCCCGGCGGTCGATGCGGGATCGACCTTCGCCCTGTCGCAGCCGTTCAGCCGGCGACGCAAGACCCCGGCACCGGTCGCCGGCGGTATGGGGCTGTTCACCGTCTATGCCCTGATCCTGTTCGCCATCCCGACCTTCGGCGTCGCCGCCGTGATCGGCCTGCTGGCGGTGACGGGACGCCCCCTGCCCGAGGACGATGTCGCGCGCAGCCATGTCATCTTCCAGCAGCGCACCCTGTGGGCCGCGGCCGTGGTCGCCCTGCTGGGGGCGATCCTGATCGTCGTCGGCGTCGGCGTCTTCGTCCTGTTCGCCCTGGCGGTCTGGCTGCCGGTGCGCGGGGCGTTCGGCCTGTGGGAACTGAAGGCCGGCCGGGCCATTTCCAATCCTCGCAGCTGGCTGATCTAGGAGCCCGTCATGTCCGCCGTCCCCCCCGATTCGTCCTACCGCACCGAGGCCAACGGGTCCGAGGGCAAGGTCGCCGCCCTGGTCGCCTGGGTGCTGTTCCTGCTGTCCCTGCCCAGCGCCAACATCCTGGTGCTGGTCGGGCTGGTGGTCGCCTATGCCGGCCGGGCCAACGCCACCGGCATCGGCCGCGCCCATATCGAGGCCCAGATCGACCTGTTCTGGTCGGTGTTCTGGTGGACCATCGCCTGCTGGATCGCCATCGCCGTCAGCGCCGTGGCCTCTCTGGCCCTGATCGGCATTCCGTTCCTGCTGCTGTTCGGCGTCCTGTGGTTCGTGATCACCATCTGGTTCACGGTCAAGAGCGTGTTCGGCCTGCTGCGCCTGCTGCAGGACAAGGCCCCCTAGGTCCACCGCCCTGAAGGAGACGCCCCCATGTCTGACCTGATCGACCGGCCCGGGGCGATGCGGTTCGAACAGACCGTCGCCGCCCCCGACGGCGGCCAGGCCCGGGTCTGGGCCGACTATGCCGTCCACGGCAGCACCCGCAGCCTGCTGCATGTCGAGGCCGAGCCCGCCCTGCGCGGCAGCGGCGCGGCCGGGCGGTTCATGCAGGCCCTGGCCGACCACGCCCGGGCCGAGGGGCTGCAACTGGCCCCGCGCTGCGGCTATGCGGTGGCCTGGTTCAAACGCAACCCCGACCAGGGCGACGTTCTGGCCCGTTAGGGACCAGCCCCTAGTGCAGGCGTTTCACAATGGCACGGATGGCCTCGGCCTTGGCCGGCAGGTC
>CAXBHG010000225.1:0-3113 GCA_963975385.1 uncultured Brevundimonas sp. | reverse complement strand
GTGCAGCGTCGCCTCAAGATCCGGTTGAATTCGAACGGAGACCTGACGATGCCAAGCGCATTTCTCAACCTCATTCTGTCCGGCGCGGTGGGGCTGGCAGCCCTGACGGTCGCCGGTTCGGCTGCGGCGGGCGACCCGACGCTGGATGAGGTCCGCGCCGCCACCGAACGGTTTCGCGACGTCAATGTCGCCCTGGCCGAGGGCTTCATCCGCGACCCGATGGACAGCTGCGAGACCGCACTCATGATGGGGCGTCCCGCCGCTGAAGGGGCCATGGGGGTGCACTATTTCCGGCCCGACCTGCTGGGCGTGAGCGGCCCGCCGAACCCGAGGGTCGACGGTACCGGTACCCACACGGATTTCGGCAACCCGGCGATCCTGATCTATGAGCCGCAGGCGGACGGCAGCATGGCGCTGGTGGCGGTCGAGAACCTGGTGCTCATCGCCGCCTGGGAGGCGGCCGGCCACACGGCCCCGCCGAGCTTTCACGGCCTGGCCTATGACCGGATGGAGGACGATCCCGCCACCGAGCTCGACGAGGCCCATATGTTCGCGCCGCACTATGACCGGCACGTCTGGCTGTATCGCGACAATCCCAACGGCGTCTTCGCCCCGTTCAACCCGGCGGTCAGCTGTGCGGCCCACACCGGTTCGTCCGCCGCGCACCACGCCCACTGATCCGTCACTGCGGGGGTGACGCGGAGGATTGACCCGGTGGCCGGGCAGGCCGAGTCTGGCGGCTGCAACTGACCGAAAGCCTTCGCCCATGTCCGCCGATGCCCCCTTCCTGAATCCGCGCGCGCCGCGTCTGGCCGTGCTGATCGACGCCGAGAACGCCTCGGCCCGGATCGCGGAGTCGCTGTTCGCCGAGATCGCCACCCTGGGCGAGGCCTCGGCCCGGCGCATCTATGGCGATTTCGCCAGCGCCCAGATCCAGGGCTGGACCAAGGTGCTGGCCCGCTATGCGATCCAGCCGCAGCAGAATTTCGCCAATACCAAGGGCAAGAATTCGGGCGACATCGCCCTGGTGATCGATGCGATGGACCTGCTGCATTCGGGGCGGTTCGACGGCTTCTGCCTGGTGTCGTCGGACGCCGACTTCACCCGGCTGGCGTCGCGCATCCGCGAGGAGGGGGTCGATGTCTATGGCTTCGGCGAACAGAAGACGCCCGAGAGCTTCCGCCAGGCCTGCACCCGCTTCATCTATACCGAGAACCTGAGCGCCCCGGGCGGGGAGGCGGCGGCCGAGGGCGGCGGCCGGGGCGGGGCCGCCGCGACCCCGGCGTCGGGCAAGCGCAAGCCCAGCGAGGCGACGCGGATGATCGCGGCGGTGATCGCCGACATGGACGAGGACGGCGACGGCTGGGTGCCGTTCGGCGGCATCGGCAACCGGCTGCGCAATGCCCATCCCGATTTCGACCAGCGCACCTATGGCCATGCCAAGCTGTCGGACCTGATCCGCGCCACCGGCCGGTTCGAGATCCAGGCCGGGGCCGGCGGGGCCATGCGGGTGCGCGACAAGGCGTGACGATCCGGGCCCGGCGGGCAGCCCTGATGGACATTACAGCGTCGTAACTATCGCCCGGAAACGGGGCTGCTAGGGTCGCGCTCCCGTTGTTCCGGAGCTGTCCCCGATGACCCGTTTCCGCCTGACCCGCGCGGCCCTGCTGGGGGCCTCCCTGTCCGTTCTGGCGCTGGCCGCCCCGGCCCTGGCCCAGGCCCCGACCGCCGCCCCGGCCGTGGCGCCGATCTCGGTGCCGCCGCTGGTCTATACGCACCGCGAACTGGCCAACGGACTGGACGTCTATGCGATGCCGGACGCGACCGCCGGCACGGTGACGGTGACCCTGTGGTACGACGTCGGCGGCAAGGACGATCCCGAGGGCCGCAGCGGCTTCGCCCACCTGTTTGAACACATCCTGAGCCGCAAGACGGTCAACCTGCCCTATGGCCAGATCTCGACCATCGTCGAGAACGTCGGCGGCAGCCGCAACGCCTCGACCAGCCAGGATTTCACCAACTATTACGAGACGGTGCCGCCGCAGTATCTGGAGACCATCCTGTGGACCCATGCCGAGCGGATGGCGCGGCCGGTGGTCGACCAGGCCACCTTCGAGGCCGAGCGCGCGATCGTGCAGGAGGAGCTGCGCCAGCGGGTGCTGGCCCCGCCCTATGGCCGGCTGGGGCGGTTCGTGATCGGCGACAATGCCTTTGACCAGTCGATCTATCGCCGCGCGGTGATCGGCTCGCTGGAGGAACTGGACTCGGCCACGCTGGAGGACGCGCGCGCCTTCCATGAGGCCTATTACCGACCGGCGACGGCGACGATGATCGTCTCGGGCAATTTCGACCCGGACCGGCTGGACGCGCTGGTGGACCAGTATTTCGCCGGGATCGGGAATCCGGACCGGCCGGTGCCGCGGCTGGAACGGCCGGTGTCGCCGCCGCGCACCACGCCGCGACAGGTGGTGGCCTATGCCCCCAATGTGCCGCTGCCGGCGGTGGCCCTGATGTATCCGGGGACCCACGCCGCCGATCCCGACAATGCCGCGCTCGACGTGATGCAGGCCATATTGTCGCGCGGCGACAGCTCGCGCCTGTACCAGGCCCTGGTCTATCGCAGCCAGCTGGCGGTCAATGCCGGCTTCGGCGTCAGTTCGATGGAGGAGGCGGGCTCGATCACCGTCACCGCCACCGTGGCCCAGGGGCAGGACATCGGTGCGGTCGAGGCGGCGCTGGACGCCGAGCTGGAGCGGATCCGCACCGAACCGGTGACGGCGGCCGAACTGGCCGAGGCCCGCACCGAGATCCTGGCCTCGGACCTGCGTCAGCGCGAGACCGCCTCGGGCCGGGCCTTCATCCTGGGCCGGGCGCTGGTGGCCGAGCATGACCCGGCCGCGCCCGACGCGCGACTGGCCGCGGTGCAGGCCGTGACCGCCGCCGATGTGCAGCGGGTGGCGCGCAAATATCTGGTCGACCAGGCCCGGGTCACGGCCCGCTATCTGGACGAGAGCCAGCGTCCCGAGGGCGTGGCCGAGGACAGCTGGCGCAACCCGGCCCCGATGCCGGTGTTCCTGACCGTGCCGCCGGCGATCCGCACCGCCAATGCCCTG
>CAXBHG010000224.1:0-3114 GCA_963975385.1 uncultured Brevundimonas sp. | reverse complement strand
TTTGAAAACATGCGTAGGCCCGAAGCGCGTTCTGAACTGAACGTGATCTGTGCGTAAAGCGACCGCCCCGATTAGGCCGCGTTCGCTTGGGAGTAAACACGGGCGGGGTTCGCCTCGTCAGGGTTCGGGCTTGGCAACCCGTGCCCTGATCGGCTTTAACTCGCCTACCTTCCCGTGACGGTTTCTGGAGTCCAGATTGATGCAACGCCTACTCACCGCCTCGGCCGCCGGTCTTGCGCTCGCCGTTTGCGCCGGAGCCGCCTCGGCCCAGGATTTCCGCGCCCTGGCCCGTCAGGACCTGAACGCCGCCCACGACGCCCTGCGCGACAATCATCCCGCCGCCGCGTTGTCGGGAGCCGCCAGCCAGGACTTCCGCGCCTGGCTGGATGCCGGTCTCGTCGATTCTCTGGAGAAGGCCGGACAGGTCAACAGCGGTGACGCCCACGCCTATCTGATGCGCTATTACGGGGCCGGCTTCCGGGACTCGAACATCGACATCAACCCGACCTTCGAGGGGCTGGGCCCCTATTTCGTGACCGGCTGGCCCGGATTCACGACCGGCTGGCGCAACGGAGCCTATGAGGTGACCTATGTGAAGCCGGGGTTGCGCGGCACGCCGCCGGTTGGAGCCGTTCTGGTCGAATGCCAGGGCAGAACCGCCGAGGAAATGGCCATGGCGCGGCTTGATCGCTGGGAAGGCGACCTGACCAGCGAGGCCGGACGCGTTCGCAGTGCCCCCTATCTTCTGTGGAATCGCAACAACCAGTGGACCGGTGGCGTCCCCGGGGCCTGCAAGTTCAAGATCGGCCGTCGCACGCGTGACTATGATCTGCGCCCGCAGCCGATCGAGCCCGGTGCCATCGAGGCAGCCTACCGCGCGACCGTCTATGTGCCGGGCGCGACGCCGCTGGCGGTTGAAGAGGTCAACGGCCGGCCGTGGGTCCATGTCCATTCGTTCGCCGACAGCGCCGGCTGGGATGCGTTCAACGCCCAGATCGAGGGCAATGTCGCCGCGCTTCACGGACCCCAGGGCTTCGTTCTGGATCTGCGGAGTGCCTCGGGCCAGTCGTACCGCTCCACCACCCGCGGCTATGGCCTGGCCAACCGCATCTGGACCCCCGAGTTCACCGTCAGCCGCCAGCCGGCGGCAGGTGAAATCACCTATCGCGCCACGCCGGGCAACCGTCAGTGGTTCGTCGATACCCTGGCCCGGATGGAAGCCGATCCGCGTTTCGTCCAGGAAAGTGGCCCGGTGATCGAGGAGACGCGGGCTATTATCGCGGCCTTCGACGCCGCGCTTGAGGCCGGTCAGCCGCTGTTCACCCTGGCCGGTCGTCCGGCCGTTCAGGACACGGGGGCATCGAACCCGGTTCAGGGTCCGGTCGTGGTCCTGGTCGACAGTGGCTGCTCGGGCGGTTGCCTGGACACGCTGGACCTGCTGACCCGCCTGCCGAACGTCCGGCTGGTCGGCACCACGACGGCCACCGATTCGATCTTCATCGAACGCACCGTGACGCGGCTGCCGTCCAACTATTCGGACCTGAGCTATGGCCACAAGGCCTGGACCTCGCGTCAGCGGGCGAGCCAGCAGCCGTTCACCCCGGCTGAGGGCCTGACCTTTACCGGCAATCCGACCGATGAGACGGCGGTGCGGACCTGGGTGGGAACGCTTTTCTAGGGCGCTAACGCGCTTCGCGCTGCTTGAGCGCTTTAGTTCGGGCGCTACCGTGCTTCGCGCTGCTTGAGCGCGGGGTGGATACGAAAGTCGGGCCGGACGGGGTGGAAGCCCTGTCCGGCCCTTCCCATATGTGGGGCATGACCCGGACCCCGAACCCCGCCGATCCTGCCCGCTCCGCCTCGGGTTTCGATCTGACGCCGCCTGATGCCGACGAGCGGGCGGAACTGGAAGCCGATCTGTCGCCCGAGGAGAAGCGGGTGCTGCTGGCCCACGGCACCGAGGCCCCGTTCTGCGGCACCCTGCTGGGCGAGACGCGAAGCGGGGTATTTTGCTGCCGTGAATGCGGCCTGCCGCTGTTTCGCACCGGTACCAAGTTTGAAAGCGGCACCGGCTGGCCAAGTTTCACCGCGCCGGTCGATCCCGATCATGTGCGCGCGGTCCGGGACACCGCCTACGGCATGGTACGGACCGAGACCCGCTGCGCACGCTGCGACAGCCATCAGGGCCATGTGTTTCCGGACGGGCCGCCACCGACGGGCGACCGTTATTGTATCAACTCTGTGGCCCTGACCTTTGTCGCCGAGGGCGAGCCCCTGCCGGATCCGCTGACGCGCGGGGACGGGATCGCCTGACCTTGGCCGCAATCCGCGCTAGGATAGCCTTCGTATCCGGGGAGTTCCGCCTATGTTGACGGTCAGCCTGTTCGCCGTAACTGCCCTCCTTGCGGGCGGTGATCCCGACGGCGTGGTGGCGACCGCCCCCGCGACCACGGTCCAGCTGGACGCCACCGAAATGGCTGAGCCGGCCTCGCCGGCCGGCGCGGCCCAGGCGGCCGCCCCGCACGGCCTGACCACCGACCAGCAGATTTCGCGTTGGATAGACGCGCGCGCGCCCGATGTGCGCCCCTTTGCCGAAGAGTCGGCGGTGGGACCCGGCGACGATCGTCAGATGCACAGCCAGTTCAGCGTCGGCATCGGCACCGGCGGTTATCGCGACTATGGCGTGGCCGTTTCCCTGCCGCTGGGGGAAACCGGACGGCTGAACCTCAGCTACCGGCAGGTCGAGAACGGCTATCCGGTCTACGGCTACGGAAACGGCTTCGGCTATACGCCCGGCTATGGCTATGGCGTGTATGAAGATTACGGCTACGCCCCGCGTCTGGCCCCGCGACCCGTGGGTGAGGTCAGGGACAAGGACGGCATCTCAACCCTGATCCTCGAGACCGAGCCCGAGCTTCACCGTCGTGCGCCAGGCCTTCGAGCCCTGCCCCGGGACTAGGCCGGCTACGGAACGACAAAAGGCCCGACCGTGAGGTCGGGCCTTTCGTTTCCGAGATGGTGCCGCCGGGGGGAATCGAACCCACGACCTCAGCCTTACCAAGGATGCGCTCTACCACTGAGCTACGGCGGCGAAATCTGAGGAAGCGGCCGTATAGC
>CAXBHG010000223.1:0-3114 GCA_963975385.1 uncultured Brevundimonas sp. | reverse complement strand
GACGACGCCCTGGCCCGGGCCCGGATCGCCCAGGCCTTCGGCCGGCTGATCCGGCGCGGTGACGACAAGGGGGTATTTGTGATGCTGGACGCCGCCACCCCGACGCGGCTGTTCGCGGGCCTGCCGCCCGGCACCGAGGTGCTGCGCATGGGTCTGGCCGAGGCCGTCGAGACCGTGGCCGGCTTCCTGGAGGTTCCGGAATCGCCACCGCCTGCCTGAGACGAAATCCCAGCTTTTTTTGGCCGTGGTCGCCTGATAGTCAGCGATCATGACCGTGACCCCGCCGATCCAACGCCACAGCCGCCTGGGCCTGTATGTGCCGCTGCTGATCGCCCTCGCCGCGCTGGCCGGCTGGACCGGCTGGTGGTTCTATCTGACCCACCGGATCGAGACCGGTATCGAGGCCCGGGCGGTCGAGATGCGGGCCGCGGGCTGGGACATCGGCCACGGGCCCGTCACCACCACCGGCTGGCCGTTCCGCACCCGGATTGCCATCGCCCATCCGACCGTGACCGCGCCGGACGGGCATGCGATCTCGGCCCCGTCCCTCGTCGCCGAGGCCAACACCTACAACCCGGACAAATGGGTCATCATCGCCCCCGATGGCTTGGTCCTGACCCGGCCCGACATGGGCAAGGTCGCGGTGGGCGGCGACGCCCTGCGCATGAGTGTCAGCCACCTGCAGGCGCGCTTCCCTGACCTGCGGATCCAGCTGGACCAGCCGGTGTTCACCCCGCATCCCGGGGCCGCACCCTTTCCGATCCTCCGCGCCGCACAGGTGCAGATCAACGCCCGGGCGCACCGGACCGGCGGTGCCGCAGGGGCGGCGACAGACGGGGCGGTCGACGTTCTGTTCCGTCTGACCGAGGCCCGCGCCCGTCCGGGCGGGGTGCTGGACGGCCTCGCTGTCCAGGAACCGGTCAGCGGCTGGATCGAAACCACGATCGAGGGGGCCGGGCCCCGACGCCAGGGGGTCATGTTCGGCGACATCGCGGGCTGGTCCCGTGCTGGCGGCCGCTTCACCGCCGTGCGCGGCGAGCTGAAGGCGGGGGTCAGCAGCGCCACCCTGTCCGCCGACAGCCTGACTGCGGATACGGCTGGCCGCCTGCAGGGCAGCGTCGCCCTGACCGCTGACAAACCCCTGCCGGCGCTGGCCGGACTGGCCCGCTCGGGTGTGCCCGGCATCGATCGGACCGCCGCCGCCGGAGCCGCCACCGCAACAGCCCTGACCGGTGACACCTCGGCCGTCAGCCTGCCTCTGGTGTTCCGCGACGGTCGCACCTGGCTGGGGCCGTTTGCCCTGGCCCCCGCGCCGAAGCTGTTCTGATGTTGGTCGAACCGCCGGTCGATGCCGAGCTGGACGCCCTGGACCGGACCCTGCTGGCCGCGCTGCGGGCCCGGATACAGGCCGGCACCCGCGGCTCCGTCGACGCCGAAATTCTCGCCCTCCGCGCCCAGCTGAGCAAGGCCGAGGCTACCGAAATTCCTCTGCTCCGGGCCTTGTTGGGGCGGATCGACGCCGCCACCGGGGCCCTGCTGACGGTCTGGGGGCCGGCGGCGCGCACCCTGGCTGTCGATCGCTTCGGCCTGTCGGTCCAGGTCGCGGCCGACAGCGACGCGGCCCTGGAGGCGGTACAGAAGGGCGGACGCAAGCGCGGCCATGAGGGGGGGCGTGCCCTGATCGACCTGGGCGGTGGCAAACCGTGGTGGGGCCAGTTGCTGGCCCGGCCCGGACTGCGGGTGACCGGGGCCCTGCCCGATGACCGACACGGCCGGCCGCTGGCCCTGATGATCGAGACCCGGATGTCGGGCCCCACCGGCGATGATCGCACCTTCTGGGTCAGTGACAGCCCGCTCGCCGACAGCCAGGTCGTCGCCGCCCTGGAGGCCGCGGGCCTGGTCGCCTCGCCCCTGATCACCACGGGCGGCTTGAAGCTGTTCATGCTGGCGGGTTATGTGCAGGCCGACGACCCGCGCCTGACCGGCGCTCCGGGCAGCCTTACCGGCATTATCGGTGCGGCCCCGGTCTTCTGATTCCAGGGATCCCCGCATGACCGACGACACGACCACTGCCGCCGCCGAGGGTCCGGTCGCCAAACCCGGTATCCTCGACATCGCCCCCTATGTCGGCGGCAAGTCAGCCATCGCCGGGATTGCCGAGCCGATGAAGCTGTCGTCGAACGAGAACGCGCTCGGGGCCGGCGAGAAGGCACGCGAGGCCTATGCCGCCGCCATCGGCAACATCCACCTGTATCCCGACGGCCGCGCCGCAAAGCTGCGTGCCGCCGTCGCCGAGCATCACGGGCTGGAGCCCGAACGACTGATCTTCGGCAATGGTTCGGACGAGGTCTTCGCCCTGCTGAACCAGACCTATCTGACCCCCGGCGACAATATCGTCACCGGCCAGTACGGCTTCCTTGCCTATCGCATCTCGGCCATGGCCAACCAGGCCGAGGTCAAGCTGGCCCCCGAGCCCGGCTACAAGGCCGAGGTCGATGCCCTGCTGGAGCAGGTCGATGCCCGGACCCGCATCGTCTATGTCTCCAACCCGTCCAACCCGACAGGCAGCTACAACAGCGGCGAGGAAATCCGCCGCCTGCACGCCGCCCTGCCTGCGCACATCCTGCTCGTGGTCGACGAGGCCTATGCCGAATTCGTGGTCGAGCCCGACTGGGAGACCGCCTTCCCCCTGGCCCGCGACGCCGCCAATCTGGTGGTCACCCGCACCTTCTCCAAGATCCACGGCCTCGGCGGTCTGCGCATCGGCTTCGGCTATGCGTCGCTGGCGGTGGCCGAGGCGGTCGACCGCATCCGCCTGCCGTTCAATGTCTCGGTGCCCGGGCTGGAAGCCGCCACCGCCGCCCTCGGTGACGAGGCGCACCAGAAGGCCTCACGCGATCTGGTCCAGACCTGGCGGCCGCGCCTGACCCAGGCCATCCGCGGCTTCGGCTTCGAGGTCATGCCCAGCGCCGGCAATTTCGTCATGGTCCGTTTCCCGGACGAGGCCCGCAACGCCACCGCCGCCAATGACTATCTGAACGGCAAGGGCATCATCGTCCGGGCCGTCGGCGGCTATGGCCTGCCCGACTGCCTGCGCATCACCATCGGCACCGA
>CAXBHG010000222.1:0-3117 GCA_963975385.1 uncultured Brevundimonas sp. | reverse complement strand
CTTGAGCGGATGGACTGGACGGGCGCGCCGCCGACCTTCCTGCTGCACGCGCTGGATGACGAGGCCGTGCCGGTCGAGAACAGCCTGGGCCTGCTGTCGGCCCTGCGCACCGACAGTGTTCCGGTCGAGGCCCACCTGTTCGAGCAGGGCGGCCACGGCTTCGGGATCCGGCTGATCGCCGGCAAACCGGCCTCTGTCTGGCCCGATCTGGTGCTCGCGTGGGGTGCCCGACACGGCTGGATTACACAGTCGTAACGAAACACCGCTTGCGCCGGCCCCACCCCCGGTTAACGTCCGGCCGGGCTTCCAGACAACAGACGGTGTATCGAATGCGGACGGGCGTTGGATTTCTGCTGGCGACGATCGCCGGTCTCGCGGGCGCGACTTCGGCCCTGGCGCAGCAGAGTGTCGGTCCGGTCGACCAGTCAAAGGGCGGGTTCGAGGACAAATTCCGCCAGTTCGAGGGCGAGGACTGGCCCACCCCGACCGACTACCGCAACGCCTCGGGCGCGCCCGGCCACCGCTACTGGCAGCAGCAGGTCGACTACGACATCGACGTGTCGCTGGACGAGACGCGCCGCACCCTGACCGGCACCGAACAGGTCACCTATCTCAACAACTCGCCCGACGCCCTCGGCTATCTGTGGCTGCTGCTGGATCAGCAGAACTACCGTCGCGACTCCCTGGCCGAACGCAGTCGCACCTACACCAATTCCGAAACCGTCAGCGTCAATGAGGTCCTGCGGATCCAGCGCTTCCAGGAATGGGAGGGCGGCTTCAACGACCTGAAGATCACCGGCCCCGACGGTCGGGCCGTGCCCTTCACCATCGTCGACTCCATGTTGCGGCTGGAACTGCCGCAACCGCTGGCGACCGGCGAGGCCTTCACCTTCACAATGACCTTCACCCTGCCCATGCCCGAGACCAATGTGGTCGGCGGCCGCAGCGGCTATGAGTGTTTCACCAAACCGGGCGAGGACGGCAATTGCATCTTCCTGGCGGCCCAGTGGTTCCCGCGTCTGGCCGTCTATTCGGACTATGAGGGCTGGCACAACGCCCAGTTCCTCGGCTCGGGCGAGTTCACCCTCGAATTCGGCGACTATGACGTCTCCATCACCGTGCCCGCCGACCACCAGGTCTCGGCCACCGGCGAACTGGCCAATCCCGACATCCTGACCGCCGCCCAGCGCGAGCGTCTGGCCCGGGCCCGCACCGCCGACGCCCCGGTCTATGTCGTCACCCCGGCCGAGGCCGCCGCCGCCGAGGCCCGCCCGGCCCGCTCGGGCACACGAACCTGGCATTTCACCGCCGACAACGTGCGCGACTTCGGCTGGGCCAGCTCGCGCAAATTCGTCTGGGACGCCATGGGGGTCGAGCAGGACAGCGCCGAACACCCGGTGGTCATGGCGATGTCCTTCTATCCGAAGGAAGCCCGCCCGCTGTGGGACACCTATTCGACCCGGGCCATCGCCCACACGATCGACGTCTACAACCGGTTCGCCATCACCTATCCCTACCCCACGGCCCAGTCGGTCAACGGCCCGGTCGGCGGCATGGAATATCCGATGATCACCTTCAACGGGCCCCGGCCCGTGCGCGGTGATGATGGCCGGCTGACCTATACCGAACGGGCCAAGAACGGCCTGATCGGCGTGGTCATCCACGAGGTCGGCCATTTCTATTTCCCGATGATCGTCAACTCCGACGAACGCCAGTGGACCTGGATGGACGAGGGGCTGAACAGCTTCCTGCAGTACGAGGCGCAAAAGCTCTGGGATCCCGACTTCCCCTCGCGCGGTGAGCCGCGCGACATCGTCGAATACATGATCTCGCAGGACCAGGTCCCGGTCATGACCCAGTCCGACAGCCTGCTGCAGTTCGGCAACAACGCCTATGCCAAACCGGCCACCGCACTGGTGATCCTGCGCGAGACCGTGCTGGGCCGCGAGCTGTTCGACCGCGCCTTCCGCGAATATTCCGCCCGCTGGGCCTTCAAACGCCCGACCCCCTACGACTTCTTCCGCACCATGGAAGAGAGTTCGGGCGTCGATCTCGACTGGTTCTGGCGTGGCTGGTTCTATTCGACCGACCACGTCGACATCTCTCTCGATGGCGTCACCGCCGCTCGCCTCGCCCCGGCCGATCCCGAGGCCCGGGCCCGCGCCGACCGTGAGCGTTTCGCCGGCGAGCCGGTCCCGACCACGGTCACCGGCAACCGCGGCATGGAGACGGTGATCGAACGCGATCCGGCCGTGCGTGACTTCTACAACGAGACCGATCGCTTCACCGTCACCGCGGCCCAACGCCGCGAGGCCGCCACCGCCGCCGCCCGCGCCGACGCCGACCGCCGCGCCGCCCAGGGTTTCGACGACAACATCTACCGCTTCACCTTCACCAATGTCGGCGGCCTGGTGATGCCGGTGATCCTGAAGCTGACCTACAGCGACGGGTCGGACGAGACGATCCGTATCCCGGCCGAGATCTGGCGCCGCAACAGCCGCCAGGTCGTCTGGCAGCATGTGTCGTCGAAGACCCTGACCGGGGCCGAGATCGACCCTCTGTGGGAGACCGCCGACGCCGACCGCGCCAACAACGCCTATCCGCGCCGCATCGACCAGCAGTCGCTGCGCCTGTCAGGCGAGCGCCCGGCGGGCGAGAACCGCATGCGTGATTCCGACGTCGAGGTCAGCCCGGACTCGACCGCGACCCGGTCCACGCGTCGATGAAATCCCTGCTGCTGACGATCGTGCTGGTTCTGGGTTTCGCGACCCCGACCTTGGCCCACCGGGGCCATGCCGGACTGACGGTGGTCGAGATCGACGCAGATTCGGGGACGGTCAGCGTCGTGCATCGCTTTGATGCCCATGACGTCGAGCCCGCCCTGGTCTCGCTCGCTCCCCGGGCCCAGCCCAGCCTCGATGATCCGCAGGCCCTGGCGGCGCTGGAGGCCCACATCGCCGACCGCTTCCGTCTTGACGTCGACGGCCGGACAGTGGCCCTGACCTCCGCGGCAACCGACCTCGCCGGCGATAATGTGAGCCTCCGTTTCAGCGGCAGCCTGCCCGCCGGCGTCACGGCACGGGCCGTGACCGTCGACCTCGACTTCTTTCCGGGTGT
>CAXBHG010000221.1:0-3170 GCA_963975385.1 uncultured Brevundimonas sp. | reverse complement strand
ATGGATGAGGGCGACCTGCTCTATATGCCGTCGGCCCTGCCGGGCCTGTCGGCGGCCAAGGCGTCCGAACTTCTGCAACAGACGGACCGGATGATCCGCACCGTGCCCGAAGTCGAGACTGTGTTCGGCAAGGCCGGTCGCGCGGATACGGCGACCGATCCTGCGCCGCTGGTGATGTTCGAAACGATCATCCGCTTCAAGCCGCGTGACCAGTGGCGGCCCGGCATGACGCCGGACAAGCTGATCGAGGAACTGGATGCGGCAGTGCGTGTGCCCGGCCTGGCCAATGTCTGGGTGCCGCCGATCCGCAACCGTATCGACATGCTGGCCACCGGCATCAAGAGCCCGATCGGGGTCAAGGTGTCCGGTGCCGATCTTCAGGCCCTCGACCGGATCGCCGCCCAGGTCGCCGAGGTGGCCAAGACCGTCCCGGGCGTCAGCTCGGCCCTGGCCGAACGGCTGACGGGGGGGCGCTATGTCAATGTCGACATCGATCGACAGGCGGCCGGGCGCTTCGGCCTGAATATCGCGGACGTTCAGAGCATCGTCTCCGGGGCCGTCGGGGGTGAGACCATTGGCCAGACGGTCGAGGGTCTGGCCCGCTATCCGATCAGTGTCCGTTATCCCCGCGAGATGCGTGACAGCCTGGCGGAGCTTCGCGCCCTGCCGGTTCTGACGCCATCGGGCCAGCAGATCACCCTCGGGACGGTCGCGACCCTTCAGGTCGCGGATGGTCCGCCAATGCTGAAATCCGAGAACGGGCGCCCCACTACCTGGGTCTATATCGATGTTCGCGGCCGCGATCTGGCCTCGGTCGTCGGCGATCTGCAGCAGGCGGTGGCCGATCAGGTCCAGCTGACCCCGGGGGTGACCATCGCCTACTCCGGGCAGTTCGAATATCTGACCCGCGCGGCCGAGCGCTTGAAGATTGTGGTTCCGGCGACCCTGCTGATCATCTTCTTCCTGCTGTATCTGACCTTCGGACGCTTCGACGAGGCGGCCCTGATCATGGCCACCCTGCCGTTCGCCCTGACCGGTGGGGTGTGGCTGCTGTATCTGCTGGGCTATCACCAGTCGGTCGCCACCGGCGTCGGCTTCATCGCCCTGGCCGGGCTGTCGGCCGAGTTCGGGGTGGTCATGCTGATCTATCTGAAGACCGCGCTCAACGAGCGGGGACCGAACCCGGAACCGGCGGCGGTCGAGACCGCCGTCCGCGAGGGTGCCCTGTTGCGGGTGCGACCCAAGGCCATGACCGTGGCGGTGATCCTTGCCGGTCTGTTCCCCATCCTGATCGGCCACGGGGCCGGTTCAGAGGTGATGAGCCGCATTGCCGCCCCGGTCATCGGCGGCATGCTGACGGCACCTTTGCTGTCCATGCTCGTTATCCCTGCAGGCTATCTGCTGCTGCGGCGTCGCAGACGCCGCGTCCTGACATCGACCCAAGGAGAAACACCATGAACCATGCCCTGATCCTGTCGGCCGTCGCCGCCCTCGGCCTGAGCGCTTGCGGCCAGCCCGAAACAGCGCCTGCGGCCGATCCGACGTCCGCTTCTGAAATGCCGATGGCGTCGAACATGTCCGGCATGCCGATGGAGGGCCGTCAGGCCGCCATGATGGGAGCCGGCTCAGGCGTGATTACGGCGGTCGACGCCTCGGCCGGCACCGTCACCATCGATCATGGCGCGATCCCGGCCGTGGATTGGCCCGCCATGGCCATGACCTTCACCGCGCCGGCGGCTGTGCTGGCGGACGCCAGGGTTGGAGACCGGGTCGCCTTTGAAGTCTCGGTCCACGACGGGGTCAATGAGGTCACCGCCTTGCGCCCGCAATAGTCGGGCACCCGACGGACGCCAGCCGCAGCAGGATCGCGGGCCTGCCAGGCAACCAGAACCGCCGGGCGCACAGGTTCGGCTGTCAGGGTTGGCGTCAGCGCTCGAACCCTTGTTCCCCGCGCCTTGGGTCGGTCGCCTAAGCCATCGCCCGGTCCGGTCTCAGTGATCGGGTGCCGTCTGCGGTGCCAACCAGCGTGACAGATACATCCGTTCAAAGGCGAAGACCGCAGCGATGGCGACGCCTGCATAGAGTACAATGGTTGGATCGCTTTTCAGCTTCATGGCCGTGAAGGCCGCAAGCACCACGGCATCGAACGCAAGCGCAGCCAGGATCACGGCCCCTGTGGCACCGACCTCCTTGCGGCGGAAACGAAACACGCCCCAGTGCACGGTCATGTCCATGACCAGATAGAAAAAGGCCCCCAGTGAGGCGATCCGGCCGAGGTCAAAAAAGATCGCCAGGATCGAGGCGATGACCACGGTGTAGACCAATGTGTGACGTTGAATGTTGCTGGGCATGCCGAAATGCCGATGCGGGATCATCTTCATCTCGGTCAGCATCGCCAGCATGCGCGACACCGCGAAGACGCTGGCCAGCACACCGGAAGCCGTCGCGACCGCAGCCAGAACGACCGTCAGATAGAATCCCGCCTGGCCGAGCGCCGGTCGGGCCGCTTCCGCTAGGGAATAGTCCCGGGCGGCGACGATCTGGTCGATGGTCAGGCTCGATCCCACGCCGAAGGCCACGAGCAGATAAACGAGGACACAGAGCGCGATCGAAATCATGATCGCCCGGCCGACATTTTTGTGCGGGTCAGTGACCTCGGCTCCGCTGTTGGTGATGGTGGTGAAGCCCTTGAAGGCAAGGATCGCCAGCGCCATCGATGCGATGAAGCCCACCGGCGTCGCGTCCGGCATGGTCTCCGATGCCGCGGCGAACTGGAAGCCGCTGGCCCAGAGGGCGGTGATGCCGAACAGCGCGATGCCGCCGACCTTGATGGCCGCCATGACCAACGAGAAGCGTCCGACCGACTGGTTGCCTGCGATGTTGACGAGGAAGGCGAACATGATCACGGCGACGGCGAGGATCGGCACCAGTGGACCGCCGGCAATATCGAAGGGCCGCAGGACATAGGTGGCGAAGGTCCGGGCCACGAGGCTCTCGGCGATGATCATGCTGAGCGCCATCAACAGCGCCGCGCCGGCGGCGACCGCGCCTGGGCCGTAGCATTTCTGCAGGATCATCCCGATTCCGCCCGCCGAGGGCCAGGCGTTCGACATCTTCACGTAGCTGTAGGCACTGAAACTGGTGACGATCGCGCCCGCGATGAAGGCGAG
>CAXBHG010000220.1:0-3178 GCA_963975385.1 uncultured Brevundimonas sp. | reverse complement strand
CGGCTACAAGAGCTTCGGCTACAACCTCGACCGGGTTCAGAACGGCATCACGCCGAACCCTTCGCTGCTGTTCCCGTCGGAAGTGGTCGACAGCTATGAGGCCGGCATCAAGACCACCCTGTTCGATCGCACGGTCCTGCTGAACGCCACCTATTTCGACCAGACCTTCACCGACTTCCAGCTCAACACCTTCCTCGGTACCGCCTTCGTGGTGGAATCGATCCCCGAGCTGACCTCGCGTGGTGTCGACGCCGACTTCCTGTGGTTCACCCCGGTCGAGGGCCTGAGCTTCCAGGGCGGCGTCACCTATACCGACGCGAAATACGGCAACTTCACTGCGGCCGACATGACGGTCCCGGGGAATTTCGCCCAGCTGTCCCTCCTGCCCGGATCGCGCGCCTCGTTCGCACCGGAATGGTCGGCGACCGGATCGGTCAACTTTGACCGGTCGATCGGCAATGGCCTGCGTATGGGCATGAGCCTGGCGGCGAAATATTCGACCGACTACAACACCGGTTCCGATCTGCTGCCGTACAAGCAGCAGGATGCGCTGACGCTGCTCAACGGCCGTATCACCCTGGGATCGGAAGACGACCGCTGGAGCTTCGAGGTCTGGGGCCAGAACCTGACCGACGAAGAGTACGTCCAGGTCGCCTTCAACGCCCCGCTGCAGGGCTCGGCGTTCCAGAGCACGGTCCAGCCCAACGGGACCTATTACAACCCGGCGCTGGACAGCCAGACCTACGATGCCTACCTGGGTCAGCCGCGCACCTACGGCGCGACCCTGCGCATCAAATACTAGGGCGTTCGCCACACGGCGAATGACAGGGCCGGCCGGGGGCAACCCCGGCCGGCTTTCTCTTGTCCGGGATCGGGCCGGGTCGCCGACGGCGATCCCTCCCCCGCAGGGCCACCGGAACCATCCTTGGTGCGGGTCAGGGTGGTGGACGGTTCCGTCGCGCCGGGACGCCAGTATGGAGCCATGGTCGAGCCCCGGCCGGGCGCGCGCCGCGCCCCGTAACGGCGCGCAGGGCGACGGGTTTCGCGAGATACGAAAAGACCCCCGGACGGGCTGCCCGGGGGTCTGATCGGTTCAGGGCTGGCAGGAGCCGGCCTGGCGCTAGTCGATCGGCGACCGTACCGGCGGCGGGGCCATCTGGCCTTCGAAGGCCCGGTTCATGTGACGCCGCATCCAGCCGGAGATATCGTCGATGATGGTGAAGATCGGCGGGATGAACAGCAGGGACAGGAAGGTCGAGGAAATCAGACCGCCGATGACCGCGACGGCCATGGGGGAACGGAACTCGACATCGGCCCCCCAGCCCAGGGCGACCGGCACCATGCCGGCCCCCATGGCGAAGGTGGTCATCAGGATCGGTCGGGCCCGCTTGTGGGCCGCGTCGAGGATGGCCTGATGGCGCGCCATCCCCCCCTGTTCGGCGATGACGATATAGTCGACCAGAAGGATGGAGTTCTTGGCCGCGATACCCATCAGCATCAGGATGCCGATCAGGGACGAGATCGAGAAGCTGGACCCGCCGATCACCAGGGCGACAAAGGCCCCGCCGATGGCCAGTGGCAGGGACGCCATGATGGTCAGCGGATAGGCGAAGCTGCGGAACAGCAGGACCAGCACCGCATACATCAGCAGTATGCCGGTGGCGAAGGCCGTGGCGAAGCCGGTGATCATCTCCTGGATGAACTCGGTATCGCCCGCCGGAACTTCGCGCACGCCGGGAGGCAGGGTCTTGACCGAGGGCAGTTTGGCGACGAGCGCGGCGGCCTCGCCGGAACGGATGCCGTCCAGCTCCGCGGTGATCGCGGCGATGCGCGACCGGTCCTGGCGCTGGATCGAGGAGGGCCCGGCCCCGAAGGCGATGTCGGCGACGGCGCTCAGCGGCACGGAGCCGCCGCCGCTGATCGGCACCTGCAGGTTCTCGAGCACCGACAGGTCCTCGCGCGCGTCGCGGGTCAGCGACAGGCGGATCGGCACCTGCCGGTCGCCGAGATTATATTTCGGCAGGTTCTGGGCGATGTCCCCGATGGTGGCGACCCGTACCGCCTGGGAGATGTCGCGGGTGGAGACACCCATCATCGCGGCCTGGTCGGGCCGCGGCGTGACCAGGATCTCGGGGCGGGCGATCGAGGCCGTATTGACCACATTGGCCAGGCCCGGAACCGTGCGCATCTCGGCCTCGATGTTGCGGGCCGCGGCCTGCAGGGCGACGCCGTCGTCACTCAGGATGGCGAAGGTGTAGCTGGTCCCGTCGCTGGGCCCGCCGCCCTGGTTGGCCGCGCCGCCGCCGATCCTTGCTCCCGGAATGGCCTTCCAGCCGTCCACCATTTCGCGGGTGAATTGCTGTTGGGTCAGGGTCCGCTCGCCCTTGCCCACCATGTCGGCATAGATGTTGGCCTGGCCGACATCCTGACCGCCGATCGAGGCATAGACCGAGGTGACCTCGGGGCGCGCCCTCAGGTCACGGGTCATGCGCTGAACGATGGCATCCGTCTGGGCCAGGGTCGCGCCGGGGGGCAGTTCGGCCGAGAAGCTGGCGCGGGACTGGTCGCCGGACGGCGAGAATTCGAACGGCACCTGGGTGGCCAGAATGCCGCAGCCGATGAAGGCGGCCATGCCGATACTGAACACCTTCCAGCGGTTGCCCAGTGACCAGCGCAGGGCCTTCAGATAGCCGTTCATCCAGAACGGATCGGCGTCTTCATGCTTTTGGTGGCGCAGCAGGTAGGCCGCCATAAGGGGCGTCAGCGTCCGGGCCACGACGAGAGAGAAGGCCACGGCGACGCAGGCCGCCAGGGCAAAGGCCTTGAAGAACTGGCCGATGATGCCCGGCATGAAGCCGACCGGCGCGAACACGGCGATGATGGTGGCGGTGGTGGCGACGACGGCCAGACCGATCTCGTCAGCGGCCTCCATCGAGGCGGCATAGGGCGATTTGCCGTGCCGCATGTGCCGGACGATATTCTCGATCTCGACGATGGCGTCATCGACCAGGATGCCGACGGTCAGCGACAGCGCCAGCAGGGTGACCACGTTCAGCGACTGGTCCAGCGGCCCCAGTATGGCGAAGGCGGGCAGCAGGGACAGTGGCATGGCCGTGGCGGTGATGAAGGTCGCGCGCCAGTCGCGCAGGAAGATGAACACGACCACCACCGCCAGGGC
>CAXBHG010000219.1:0-3183 GCA_963975385.1 uncultured Brevundimonas sp. | reverse complement strand
CCAGCACCTTGGCCAGGGTCTCGCCAGCGGCGGTGCGGACCACGACCCGATCGCCCTTGCGCACCTCCGCAGCCTCGCGGTCGACAATGATGCGGTCCCCCTCGCGATACAGGGGCGTCATGGAGTCCCCGTTGATGCGCAGGGCCAGCAGGCTGTCCCGGACCTGGGGCAGGTCGGTCTGGTCCCAGCCGTCGCCGGTCGGCAGACCCGCGTCGTCGAAGAAGCCGTCCTGTCCGGCCTGGGCCAGACCCAGCAGCGGGATGCCGGTGCGCGGTGGTGGCGCATCCCCGGCCAGGGCGGCGAAGCCTGCCAGGGACAGGCCGGTGACCTCCAGAATCCGGGTCAGGCTCTCGGTCGAGGGCCAACGGGGACGCGGCGGACTTCCGGGGCCGAAACGTTTGGAGGGGTTAAAGGCGGTTGCGTCGAGTCCGGCCCGACGCGCCAGGGCAGAGGCACTGAGCCCCTCGCGGCGGGCGAGGGTATCTATCGCCGACCAGATCTGGGCGTGGGACAAGGACATGGCGGATGGCCCGACGGCCCGGAGCGCGGGCCGATTCCAGCCTAGCGCTCGCGGTTAGGAATATCCACCTATTCCAGGCCGGCGGCCCGACGATCCTGCCAGGCCCAGAAGGTGCCGACGGCGAGGCTGACCATCACCCCGTAGGCGGCCAGATTGGTCACCGTGTAGAAGGCGGCCATGGACGGGCGCAGGTCCGTCATGTTCATGATGTGGCCCATCACCGCCAGAAGCTGAAAGGCACAGGCCCAAACCGGCCAGGCGCGGCGCGACTTCCACGTCAACCCGGCGAAGACGGCGAGCAGGACCAGGTCCAGATAGAAGATGCCCCATTGGACACTGTAGAGGTCTCCGTCCCCCTGAACGAGAAGGGACGCGAACCAGGTCAGGGCGAACACGCTGCCGCCGATACGTTCCGGCTCATCACCCTTCAGCAAGGCGAAGGCACACGTGGCGACCATAATCACCGCGCCGATCTGGCCGAAAATAGTCTCAGGCATGACATCGCCCCCATGCCGAATGACATGGGGGCGACAATGCATCGAATTGGCACAGACCGGAATGGCCGGTCGTGAATATTACGCCGAATTCAGACAGCGCGCAGGTGAGCGGCCGGTTGAGGTTCGGCGACCATCGGCAGGCCGGGCTTGTCGAGCGGTCCGGCAGCGTAGGTTCCCCAGCCCATCCGACGATGGTCCTTCTGGAGTTCGTCATGGCAACCGACGACGGCTTCGCGGGCGGCGCTGAGGGCGGCGATCGCCTCCATGGCCTTGGTCTGCGAGGCGGCACCGGCGACCGGCGACAGCGACAGGGCGCTGCGGGCACCGATCATCGACTGGACAAGGGTGGTGGCCTGGACGATGGCGGCGTCGAGAGCCGCTTCGGTGGCATTCAGGTCACTGGCGACGCTGGCGATAACTTGATCTTTATTCACGATAAATCCCCTCACTAACATTGCTGGTAAAGAGATTCTTAACACGCTGCGGTGGCGCGCGGTAGTGTTTTGTTAATATCCGGGTCGGGTAACGGCAGGATGTTACCGCCCACGGGAGGGCGGTCGTCCGGTTTGTCCAGGGGACCGGCGGCAACCGGTGTCAGGCCGAGGCGGCGCGCCAGGGCTGCGAGTGCGCCATGGGTCCGCACCAGATGGGCGCGGGCCTCGGTCAGGGCACCGATTGCGGCCGCAGTACTGTCAAAGGCCTGCTGGCCGGCGACGGCCGACAGGCCGGCGTCGATCCGGGCGCGCGGCAGGAGCGCGGCGAGACTGGCCATTTCATGCAGGGCGGCGTCGAGTGTGGATTCGCTGGTGTGGAGGCGTCGGCTGATTGTCTCGCAGACGGTCTGTCGGGACATGATGATCTCTCCTGACGGGTGTCAGGGCAGATAATCAATCAATAGATGTGACGTCTACCAACTAGAGATTGTTGTCCTCGTCCAGCAGGAAGTGGGCGGTGAGACTGGCGATCGGCTGGGATTCATCGCCTTGCCAGGCTTCGGCAAGGACATGGGCGACGCGGCGTCCGGCCTTGTTGATCCGGGCGCGGGCATGGACGTCGACCGGGCGACCGGACCGCAGGTAGGCTACAGTGACATTGATGGGGCGCGGCAGCCGCAGGCGCGGATAGCTCAGGGCCACCTGGGCCACGGCGGTCATCTCCAGAAGGGCCGCGGTGGATCCGCCGTGCAGGGCCGGGAGCATGGGGTTGCCCACGAGCCGGTCGGCGAACGGCATGACGACCGTGAGGTCTTCACCGTCAAGCCGGCTCTGCAGGCCGAGAAAGCGGGCATAGGGAAGGGTGTCCAGCAGGCCGGTCATACGGTGCTTCCCCCGGTCCGAAGATTGGCCCCGACCGGACGCCCGCCGGAGGTCTCGATCACATAGGCGGCCTGGGAAGCCGCGACCGGATTGTCGGGACTGTCCTCGAACGCCCAGGCCCGGACGAAGGCGATGGAGCGGGTCATCTGGAAGCAGCGGGCCTCGGCGATCAGGTCGCGACCGGCCTCGGCGGCCCGCATATAGTCGACGCGCAGGTCGAGGGTGGCGATCGGTTTGAAGCCGCCGAGGGCGACCCAGATGGCGAGGCCGCCGACGTGATCAAGCATGGTCGTCACCAGGCCGCCGGCAAGCACGCCGGTCTCGGGATCGCCCACCAGGTCGGCCCGATACGGCACGCGTATGCGGACCCGATCACCGTCCAGCCCATCGAAGGCGAAGCCAAGCGCATGGGTGTGGGCGGCCCCTCCGGCCAGTTTGGGCAGGAGGTCGGTCAGGAAGGGATCCGTCATGGGTGTCTTGTGTAGCCGGGCGGCGATTGCCCGACCCCTGAATAGGTGTCAGGTCGGCTGACGTCGAGGCGGTTGGTGTCGCAGGGTGGCCCGGGCGGGGTCAGGCCACCGAGCGGCCGGCGATGTCGGCCTCTTCCGCGACCACACCGTCGGCGTTGAGCGCACGGTTGATCGCCCGACGCAGACGTTCGGGCTTGATCGGTTTTTCGACCACATCGCACATGCCGGCCGCCACATAGGATCGGGCATCCTCGGGATCGGCATTGGCGGTGAGGGCGACGATGGGGGTGTCGCCGGCCGGGCCGGCCAGGGCCCGAATGGCACAGGTGGCCTGAACCCCGTCCATCCGGGGCATCTTGATGTCCATCAGGATCAGGTCG
>CAXBHG010000218.1:0-3208 GCA_963975385.1 uncultured Brevundimonas sp. | reverse complement strand
GGGTCTTGAGAAAGGTCTTCTTCGGCTGGGCCACGCCGCGCTGCGGCTGGTCCGGGTCTTCGGCCGGGCCACCGCCGGGCTCGTCGGATTCACCCCGGGCGGCGCGCAGGGCGGCCCCGCGGTTCAGCAGGGCGTCGGTCAGAACCAGCTTGGCGTCGTGCAGCCATTCAAACGGCAGCAGGGCGGTATCGTCCTCGCCGTCCAGGTCGATGGCGACCGAGTCGCCCTCGGTCCCGGCCAGTATGCCCTTGAAGCGTTTGCGGCCCTCGACCATGCGGTCGGTCTCGATCCGGGCCTCGAAGCCTTCGAACAGGTCGAAATCCTTGAGCCGGGTCAGCGGGCGGTCGACGCCGGGCGAGGACACTTCCAGCAGATATTCGCCGGCGATCGGATCGGCGGCGTCCAGCACCTCGGACACGGCGCGGCTGAGACGGGCGCATTCCTCGACGGCGATGTCATTGTCGACGGCCCGCTCGGCCATGATCTGCAGTCGCCGGCGCAGCGTGCCGCCCATCAGGCGCACGCGCACGATCTCCAGCCCGAGGCTTTCAGCGATCGGGTCGAGCATCTCGAGCAGTTTGCGGTCTTCGGGGGTCTTGGCGCGCAAGGCGGGTATTACTCAATAAAAAAGCGGCTGGCCGTCCCCGGGCCGCCGCTGTGAACGACGCCGTTGGACGCCGGTCTAACGATGTGGGAGGCGGTATAGATGGCCTTGATGACAAATGCAAAGTGGCAGAGGCCGATGGGGCGATTGTTCGCCGTGGCCGGTTTCGCGGGCCTGATGGCCCTGTGCGCCCAGGTGGCGGTGCCGATGGTGCCGGTGCCGATGACCCTGCAGACCTTCGCCGTTCTGCTGGCCGGCGCGGTGCTGGGCGGGCCGTGGGGGGCGGTGGCGGTGCTGCTGTATCTGGCGCTGGCGGCGCTCGGCCTGCCGGTCCTGTCGGACGGGTCCGGCGGCTGGCAGCGTTTCGCGGGGCCGACGGCCGGCTATCTGGTCGCCTTTCCGGTCGCGGCCTTTTGGGTCGGTAGCCTGGCCCGCCGGCCGGCCTGGGCGGGCCCGGTGGCCGCGGTCGGCCTGATGATCGGGGCCCACCTGCTGATCCTGGGCCTCGGTACCGCCTGGCTGGCGACCCGGATCGGTGCCGGACCGGCTCTGACCGCCGGCTTTACGCCCTTCCTGATCGGGGCCGGGGTCAAGTCGGTCGCCGTGGTGGCCTGCGCCGCTGCCCTGCGTCGCACCGTGGGGTTCAGACCCGGCTGAACTCATGGAAGATCGGGGCGGTGTCGCCCGCGGCCCCGGGTGAGCCCGTTGACCGATCGCCGTTATCGTGACCACAGTCATTTATGACTGAAGTCAGCTTGCGTGAACGAAAATACCGTCAGGCTCGTGCGCGTATAGAGCGCGAGGCCGTGGCGCTCTTCACGGTTCATGGCATTGACGGGGTCACGGTGGATCAGATCGCCGCGGCCGCTGATGTCGGCAAGGGCACGATCTACAACCATTTCGCCGCCAAGGAGGACATCGTCGCGTCCTTCCTGATCCAGCTGGATCGCCAGGCGCTGTCCGAATTTCCCCGCATCGCCGTCGCGGCGGCCACGCCGGCGGATGCGCTGATCGAGGCGGCCTGGAGTTTGCTGGCGGCCAAGGCCGATCATCAGGGGTTCGTGCGGGCGTTTCTGTCCCGGCTGTTCATTGCTGACGGCCTGACCGCGAATCTGGCCGAGTTCCAGCAGACGATGGATCACGCCCTCACAGCCTTCTTTGTCGCGCTACAGGCCCGGGATGACTGTGAAGGCGGGGCGGAGATCGAGACCCTGATCCTGACGTTCAAGACCCTGCACCTGGGACTGAGCGCGCTGTGGGCCATGGAAGGCCCGCCCTTCGCCACAGCCCGGCGCATGACCGAGATCGAAATGACCCTGTTCGCGAATGGCCTGACCTCATGTCCTTCCTCGCCTATCTGATCGCCAATTTCGTCGCCCTGGGCGTCGCCGCCTTCGCGAGCCGGGTGGGTGGTCGCCGACTCATGCTGGCGCTGATCGTCCTCGGCTTTGCCGTGGGCTCCCTGAATATCATGATCGAGGCCTATGCCTTCGGCGTGACCAGCCTGGGACAAACGGTTCGGGCCGTTGTCTTTCAGCTGCCGGTCTTCCTCGTCCTGGGACCCGCGGCCGCGTGGGTGTCCGACCGGGTCGTGTCCCGGGATGGACATCCGCTTGCGCCGCGCATCACGCTCCTTCGCCTGCTGGGCGTCATCCTCGCCTATATGATCCTGTATATGGCCGCCGGCTTGCTGGCCTATCCCCATGTCCAGGCCTTCTATGCCGACAAGGTCATGCCGTCGCTGGACACGCTGCTGATCCTGCAGGCGGTGCGGGCCCTGATTTTCGCGGCCGCCGCCCTGCCCCTGCTCCGGCTGTCGCCACGCTACGGACCCGTGGTCATCGGTCTGGCGTTTTCAGTGGTCGGCGGGATCGCGCCCCTGCTGCAGGACAACGTCTTCATGCCCCCGGACATCCGCTGGATTCACCTTGTCGAGGTCGGGATTTCAAACTTCCTGTTCGGTGCGGTTGTGGCCCTGTTGCTGAGGCCTGTGCCTGCGTCCGGAATCCCGCCGGTCAGGTCGTTCGGCTGAATTCGAGGAAGATCGGCGCGGTGTCGCCCAGCTTTTTCTCCTCATAGCGGGTGACGACGTGATCGGCGGGCGGGGTCATGGCCCGCTGTGGCCAGTCGCCGTCGCGGGGATTCACCTCGACCAGACCGGGGGTACGCTGCAGCCGCTCCAGGGCCCAGTCCGCATAGTCGGCCCAGTCGGTGACGAACCGGACCCGGCCACCGGGCCTCAACACCCGGGCGATGACCGCTGCGGTCTCGTCATTCAGCAGGCGGCGCTTGTTGTGGCGGGCCTTGTGCCAGGGGTCGGGGAACAGGATCATGACCCGGTCCAGGCTGGCGTCGGGCAGGGCGTCCAGCACGTCGCGGGCGTCGTCGGCGTGCAGACGGACATTATTCAGGTCGCGGTCGTCAATATGGCGCAGGGCGGAGGCCACCCCGTTCAGAAAGGGCTCGCAGCCGATCATCAGGGTGTCCGGATGGCGGGCGGCCTGTTCGGCCAGATGTTCACCGCCGCCGAAACCGATCTCGAGCCAGGCGGCCCGGGCCTCCGGCATCAGGGCGGCCAGGTCGAGCGGACCCGCCTTGGGGTCC
>CAXBHG010000217.1:0-3281 GCA_963975385.1 uncultured Brevundimonas sp. | reverse complement strand
GTAGTGTGCTTCGCCCCAAAGGGCTAAATCTTGCGTGGGTTGACCTTGTCGGGTCCGACGATCAGCTTCCGCCGCGAACGCTCACGGAGTCGACGAATGCCCCTGTCCGCCAAACCTGTTCTGAGTGCCCCGGCCGGATCCCTGCTGGACCTGATCGGGCTGACACCGATGGTGGAGGTCAAGAATATCGACACGGGTCCGTGCCGGTTGTTTCTGAAACTGGAAGCCCAGAACCCGGGTGGCTCGATCAAGGACCGGATCGCGCTGTCGATGATCGCTGCGGCCGAGAAGGAAGGCTATCTGAAGCCCGGCGGCACCATCGTCGAGGCGACGGCGGGCAATACGGGCCTGGCCCTGACCCTGGTCGGCCAGGCCAAGGGGTATAAGGTGTTGCTGGTCATCCCGGACAAGATGTCCAAGGAAAAGATCCAGCATCTGCGGGCCATGGGGGCCGATGTCCGGCTGACGCGTTCGGACGTGCCGCACGGCCACCCGGAATACTATACCGACATGGCCGAACGCCTTGCCCAGCAGATTCCGGGCGGCTTCTACGTCAACCAGTTCGCCAATGACGCCAACTCCGCCGCCCATTTCCAGACCACCGGTCCCGAGATCTGGGAGCAGATGGGCCATGACGTCGACGCCTTCGTCGCCGGCATCGGCTCGGGCGGGACCATCACCGGTATCGCCCAGTATCTGAAGAGCGTCGGGGCAAAGACCGAGATCATCCTCGCCGATCCGACCGGCTCGGTGCTGGCGGGCATCGTCAACGAGGGCGTGCCGGGGCCGGAGGGCAGCTATACGGTCGAGGGTATCGGCCAGAATTTCGTGCCCGAAACCGCCCATATGGATCTGATCGACAAGGCCTATTCCATCCCCGACGCCGAGGCGATCGGCACCGTCCGCGAACTGCTGCTGAAGGAGGGCATCCTGGCCGGATCGTCCTCGGGCACCCTGATCGCCACGGCCCTGCGCTGGTGCCGCGAACAGACCGAGCCGAAGCGTTGCGTCACCTTCGTCGGCGACACCGGGGCCAAATATCTGTCCAAGGTCTACAACGACGCCTGGCTGGCCGATCAGGGTCTGGGCGAGCGCGATATCCAGGGCAATCTGTCGGACCTGATCCACCGCAAATACGCCAGGGGCGACGTCGTCGTGGCCGGGCCGGACGACACGCTGGACACGGTGTTCAAGCGGATGCGCGGGGCCGATGTCTCGCAGCTGCCGATCATCCAGGACGGCCGTCTGGTCGGTATCGTCGACGAGAGCGACATCATCCACGTGATGAACACCGACGAGATCACCCGTCAGGAACGGTTCAAGAAGCCGGTCGGCACGGTGATGACCCGCGATCTGGATACGGTTCAGGTCAATGAACCGCTGGACGCCCTGATCCCGGTGTTCGACCGCGATCGCGTGGCCCTGGTGCTGGACGGCGAGACCTTCGTCGGCCTGATCACCCGCACCGATCTGATCAACCACCTCAGCCTGAACCGGTAAGCCCATGGCCAATCTCAAGAACAGTCAGGGTTTTTCGACCCGCGCCATCCATGCCGGCCAGCGGCCCGACCCGACCACGGGTGCGGTGATGACGCCAATCTACGCCACCTCGACCTATGCCCAGGAAAGCCCGGGCGTGAACAAGGGCTATGAATATGCCCGCGGCAAGAACCCGACGCGCGAGGCGTTCGAGGCCTGTATCGCCGACCTTGAGGGCGGGGTGCAGGGCTTCGGCTTCGCCTCGGGCATGGCCGCCACCTCGACGGCGCTGGAGCTGCTGGACGCCGGCTCGCACATCGTCACCGGCGATGACCTGTACGGCGGCTCCTGGCGGCTGTTCGAGCGGGTGCGCCGGCGCTCGATGGGTCTGGACTTCGCCTATGTCGATCTCAGTGACATTGCCGCCGTCGAGGCCGCGATCACGCCGAAGACGAAGATGCTGTGGGTCGAGACCCCGACCAATCCGATGATGAAGATCGCCGACATCGCCGCCCTGTCAAAGGTCGCGAAGGCCCATGGTCTGCTGCTGGTGGTCGACAACACCTTCGCCACGCCCTGGTGCCAGCAGCCGCTCAGCCTCGGGGCCGATGTGGTCATGCATTCGGCGACCAAATATCTGAACGGCCACTCCGACATCATCGGGGGTGTGCTGGTCGCCGGGAACGCCGAGATCGCAGCCGAGATCAAATTCCTGCAGAATTCGGTCGGCGGGGTGATGGGGCCGTTTGATGCCTTCCTCGCCAACCGCGGCCTGAAGACGCTCGGCCTGCGCATGAAGGCCCATTGCGAGAATGCCCTGACCATCGCCCGCTGGCTGGAAGAGCGTAAGGGCGTGGCCCGGGTCATCTATCCCGGCCTGATCAGCCACCCGCAGCACGAACTGGCCAGTCGCCAGATGCGCGGCTACGGCGGCATGGTCTCGGTGGTCATCGACGGCGATCTGGCGCGCACGCGTCAGGTGCTGGAGCGGGTCGCGGTCTTCACCCTGGCGGAATCGCTGGGCGGGGTCGAAAGCCTGGTCAACCACCCGGCCATCATGACCCATGCCTCGGTGCCCAAGGCGCTGCGCGACGCCGGCGGCGTCACCGAAAACCTGATCCGCCTGTCGGTGGGGGTTGAGGACGTCGAGGACCTGATCGCCGATCTGGACCAGGCCCTGTCCTAGGACGTCAGCTCGCGGTCGCTTCGGCGTCCGCGGCAACCTTCTTCTTTGCCGGGGCGCGCTTCTTGGGCGCAGCCTTGGCCACGGGTTCGGCACCATCAGCGGCGGCGACGACCTTCTTCCTGGCGGGGGCGCGCTTCTTGGCGGGCGGCTTGGCGGCGATACGGGCCGCGAGCTCGGCTTCGATCAGCGGCAGGATGTCGGTGGCGGAAGCGATCTGGCCTGCCGTGCCGCGGGCCAGCAGACGTTCCGCATTGGCGCGAAGGGTCTTGAGGTCGGCGTCGGGCATCGCCGGTATCATCTCGGACAGAGGCGTCATCGGCGTACTCCATTGAAAAACAGCTTCGGGGCCGGCGCGCGAGGCACCGGCCCTTCAGCCCGGATAGCGGCCGCAGCCGCCGAAACCTGATCTAGTCAGCAGCCTTGAGCTGCGTGGCCGATTCCTTGCCCGTCTTGCGGTCGCGCTCGACTTCGAAGGCGATTTTCTGGCCTTCGTCGAGGCTGTTCAGCTCGGAGACTTCGACCGCGGTGACATGAACGAAAACGTCCTTGCCGCCGTCATCCGGCTGGATGAAGCCGTAGCCTTTAGTGGAATTGTACCATTTTACAGTGCCGGTAG
>CAXBHG010000216.1:0-3294 GCA_963975385.1 uncultured Brevundimonas sp. | reverse complement strand
GTGCAGCGGCTGGGCGAGCGGTTCGGGCGCAACCGGGTCATCGACCATCTGCTGGGCGGGACGAAGGATCCGCAGCCGTGGGAGACGAGCCTGTCGACCTGGGGGATCGGAACCGACCTGGCCCGCCCGTCCTGGCGCGACATCATCGACCATCTGCTGTTCGAGGGGCTGCTGGTCGAGGATCCGAACGACGGCAAGCCGCTGATCCGGCTGGGCGAGGCCGAGGCCGTGCGGGCCGTCTATCGCGGCGAGCGCCCGATCGAGGTCCGGGTCCGGCCGGCCCGGGCGGCGGCGGCGGGAGAGCGGACCCGCACCGGTCGCAACGCCGCGGTCGAGGCCATGGACGCGGACGTCCGGGCGCGATTCGAACTGCTGCGTACCTGGCGGCGCGAGCGGGCGATGGAGCAGAAGGTGCCGCCCTATGTCATCTTCCAGGACAAGACCCTGCTGGAGATCGCCCTGGCGGAGCCCGCGACGCTGGACGCCCTGGGCCATATCTCGGGGGTCGGCCAGACCAAGCTGGATCGCTACGGCAAGGCCGTGCTGCAGGCCCTGGGCGGCTAGCCCGGCCCGGAGCCGCCCGGCCGCCCCCTTGCCAAATTCCGCCTGAAGGCGATCATGGGCGCAACATCGACTGGGGAGGATCCGATGAAAACCCTGCTATCGCTGGCGCTGGCCGCCGTGACGCTGGCCGCCGGACCGGCGGCCGCCGAGAACTGGCACAAATACTCATACAGCCGTACGACCGCCTATCTGGCCGATGTCGACAGTATCAGTGTCGAGGGCGAGGTGACCGGGATCCGCGCGGCCAAGGTGCCGATGTCGGGGGCCGCCGGCGACTATTCCCATTCGGTCGACCTGTTCACCTTCCGCTGCGGAGCCCGCGAGGTGCGGTCGATCCTGTCGATCGACTACGGGGAGAGCGGGAGCGAGACCGACCGGTTCGACGATTCCGACTCCCCCTGGGACGGGGTGGTCCGGGACAGCTATCTGGACTTCCTCAAGGCCATCGCCTGCGACGGGGAACGCTCGAGCGAGGGCTCGTGGCCCTCGATCGCCGCCTACGTGGACAGCCAGCAACGCTAGCGGGACGCGCGTCCCGCCGGACCGGATTTCGCCCTAGACGTCGACGGCGGCGTCGAGGGCGTTTTCCTGGATGAATTCGCGGCGCGGTTCGACCACATCGCCCATCAGCTTGGCGAACAGGTCGTTGGCGTCCTCCTCGTGCTCGACCTCGACCTTGAGCAGGGTGCGGGCGTTGGCGTCGAGCGTGGTCTCCCACAGCTGTTCCGGGTTCATCTCGCCCAGACCCTTGTAGCGCTGGATGGCCAGGCCCTTCTTGCCGGCCTCGAGCACGGCGGTGAGCAGGTCGATCGGGCCGCGGATTGTGGTGGACTTGTCCTTGCGACGATAGATGGCCGGCGCATCGAACAGGCCCTCGAAGGCGGTGGCCCGTTCGGCCAGGCGCCGGGCGTCCAGCGACCGGATCAGCGCCTCTTCCAGCACGATCCGTTCGGTCACGGCGCGGCGGACGCGTTCGAACACGACCGCCCCCTGCTCGCCGGGCACGCCGGACCAGTCGCCGTCACCTTCCTCGGCATAGAGGTTCAGACGCACGGCGGCGGCGGCGGCCCTGGTCGCCAGGTCGGTGCCGTCGTCGGTGAACAGGCCGGCCAGGGCCGACTGTTCGATGGCGAACATCGGGGCGCGCTGGCTGAGACGGTCGACCGCCGCCTTGAAGGCCTTGGCCTCGCGCACCAGGGACTGCAGGTCCAGGCCGGTGCGACGCTCGCCGCCCGGCAGGTCCAGCTCGGCCTCGGACGAACCCTCCTCGATCAGGTAGGAGTCCATCTCGGCCTGGTCCTTGAGGTAGCGGCTCTGCTTGCCCTTGGAGACCTTATAGAGGGGCGGCTGGGCGATGTAGACGTGACCGCGGGTGATCAGTTCGGGCATCTGCCGGTAGAAGAAGGTCAGCAGCAGGGTGCGGATATGGGCCCCGTCGACGTCGGCGTCGGCCATCAGGATGATCTTGTGATAGCGCAGCTTGTCGGCGTCGAAATCATCGCGGCCGATACCGGTGCCGAGCGCCAGGATCAGGGTGCCGATCAGCTCTGACGACAGCATCCGGTCGAAACGGGCCCGCTCGACATTGAGGATCTTGCCGCGCAGCGGCAACACGGCCTGGTTCTCGCGGTTGCGGGCCTGTTTGGCCGAGCCGCCGGCGGAATCGCCCTCGACGATGAACAGTTCGGACTTGGCGGGATCGCGTTCCTGGCAGTCGGCCAGCTTGCCCGGCAGGGAGCTGATTTCCAGCGCCGATTTGCGCCGGGTCAGGTCACGCGCCTTGCGCGCGGCCTCGCGGGCCGAGGCGGCCTCGATGATCTTGCCGACGACCTGTTTGGCCTCGAGCGGATGCTCCTCGAACCATTGCGACAAGCCCTCGGTGCACAGGCTCTCGACCGCCGGGCGGACCTCGGACGAGACCAGCTTGTCCTTGGTCTGGGACGAGAATTTGGGATCCGGCACCTTGACCGACAGCACGCAGGTCAGGCCCTCGCGGGCGTCCTCGCCGGTGACGGAGACCTTCTCCTTCTTGCCCGCGCCGGAGCTCTCGATATAGGCCCCCATGACCCGGGTCAGGGAGGCGCGGAAGGCCGACAGGTGGGTGCCGCCGTCACGCTGGGGGATGTTGTTGGTGAAGCACAGCATCGTCTCGTGGTAGGAATCGTTCCACCACAGGGCGAGGTCGATCTCGATGTTTTCCTTCCTGCCCCGGATGACGATGACGTCCTTGAGGATCGGCGTCTTGGACTTGTCCAGATGGCGCACAAAGGCCTCGACCCCGCCCTCATAGTGCAGGATCTGCTCGACCGGTTCGGCCCCGCGATGGTCGGCCAGTTTGATGACCACGCCCGAGTTGAGGAAGGCCAGTTCGCGCAGCCGGTGTTCCAGCGTCTTCAGGTCGAAATCGATGTGGGAGAAGGTGGTGACTGACGGATAGAAGGTGACCTCGGTGCCGCTGAGCACCTTGCCGGTGTCGCGCATCGGGGCGTCGCCGACCACGCGCAGCGGGGTCACGGTATCGCCGCGCTCGAACCGCATCTGGTGGGCCTTGCCGTTGCGGTAGATCTTCAGCTCCAGCCAGTCGGACAGGGCATTGACGACCGAGACGCCGACGCCGTGCAGGCCGCCGGAGACCTTGTAGGAATTCTGGTCGAATTTCCCGCCGGCGTGCAGCTGGGTCATGATGACCTCGGCCGCCGAGACGCCTTCGCCCTCGTGAATGTCGGTCGG
>CAXBHG010000215.1:0-3316 GCA_963975385.1 uncultured Brevundimonas sp. | reverse complement strand
ATTTAGGTTCCAGCGCCGCAAGGCGTGGAGGTTCGAGTCCTCTCATCCGCACCATCATCATCACCCCCGCGCCCGGCCGGTCGCGGGTTTTCTTTGGCTGATGATGTTCTTGCTTTGTTCCGTATGTCGCGTTACATCCGGTCATGGCTCCAGTCGCAAGGAAAGGGCGCGGTGCCTGCACCAACGCCAGCGGACGGTTTGAACCGGTCGTCCATGAAGCCGTCGATGACGGCTGGACCGACGCCGACCACACCCCGGCTCCGCTGCGCACCACCCTGACGCCGGAACACGCCCGCACCATCATCACCAAGAACACCAGTCCGGACGTCGGTTTCGACCGCTCCATCAACCCGTACAAAGGTTGCGAACATGGCTGTATCTACTGCTACGCCCGTCCGTCCCATGCCTTCATGGGCCTATCCCCGGGCCTGGATTTCGAGAGCCGCCTCTTCTTCAAGCCCGAAGGCGCGCGTCTGCTGGAACAGGAGCTCGCCGCCCCCCGCTACCGGTGCCGACGCATCCACCTGGGCGGCAACACCGACCCCTACCAGCCGGTCGAGCGCGATCTGAACATCACCCGGGACCTGCTGCAGGTTCTGCAACGCTTCAACCAGCCGTTCAGCATCATCACCAAATCGGTGCTGATCGCCCGCGACGTCGACATTCTGGGCCCGATGGGCCGGGCCGGCCTGGCCCAGGCCATGGTCTCGATCACCACCCTCGACCGCGCCCTGGCCCGGACCATGGAACCGCGCGCCTCGACCCCGGCGAAACGGCTGGAGGCGATCCGCAGACTGGCCGACGCCGGCGTCCCGGTCGGGGTCGGCTTCGCTCCGGTCATTCCCGGTCTCAACGACCATGAGCTGGAGTCGGTGCTGGAGGCCGCGGCCCAGGCCGGCGCGACCTCGGCCATGTATGTGACCCTGCGCCTGCCGCTGGAGATCACGACCCTGTTCCAGGAATGGCTGGCCGAGGCCCGCCCCGCCCGCGCCGCGCGGGTCATGTCGCTGATCCGCCAGACCCGCGGCGGCAAGGACTATGACGCCGACTGGTCCCAGCGCATGAAGGGTACCGGCCCCGTAGCCGAGCTGATCGCCGCCCGCTTCAAGGCGGCGGTCAAACGCTACAGTCTGGACGCCCCCCGGCCGCTGCTGGACGTAACGCAGTTCCGGGTGCCGGCTGACATGAAAAGACAGCTCGACCTCTTCGATCTCCCTTCCCCCCTTGCGGGGGAAGGTGGCTCGCGCAGCGAGACGGATGGGGGTCCGCCGGGTGTGGAAGAGAACCGAAGATTGGGCATGCCAGCACGAGAAACTGCCGGGATCCAGGCTGTCGCAACACCCCCCTCCGGGCCGCTGCGCCGCCCACCTTCCCCCGAAATAGGGGATGGGAATCAACAAGCCTAATCCTCCGCCGCCGAGGGATCGATGGCCCTTGTCACCAGGTCCCGCCAGACCGGGTCGGTGTCGTCGACCAGGTCGACGTCCTCCAGCAGGGCCACCGCGCCGCCGCCGTCGGGCAGGATCAGGCCCAGCACCTCCATCGACTCGCCGTCCGGACCGATATGGGTCTCGGCCTGAACCGCCACCGCCGCCTGTTCGCCGTCCTCGTCCCACCAGATGACCGGCTGCGGCAGGTCCATGGCGAGGATCCGCGGGTCGTCGGTGTCACTGAGGGCGAACACCGCCCGGCGCGCCTGAACATCGTCCAGCGTCGCTACCGCCCCGGTGAAGGGCAGCAGCCGGCTCCAGTCTTCGGCGTCAAAGCCGCCACCGTCCTCCTCGGGCAGGTCGTCGGTCATCGTCATCGCCGGAACACCCCGACCAGCTCGACATGGGTCGACCACAGGAACTGGTCGATCGGGGTGACCCGCTCCAGCACAAAGCCGGCGTCGATCAACACCCGGGCGTCGCGGGCGAAGCTCTGCGGATTGCACGACACCCCGACGACCACCGAGGCCCTGGTGTCGACGATCTGCAGGGTCTGGTCGATGGCCCCGGCGCGCGGCGGGTCGAAGACGATGGCGTCGCAGCCCTTCAGGTCATGTGGGGTCAGCGGCCGCCGGAACAGATCACGGGCCTCGGCGGTGATCGGGCTCAGCCCGGTGGCCGAGCCGAAGCCGCCCTTCAGCGCCGCGATCCCGGCGGCCGAGGCGTCGGCGGCCAGCACCGGGGCCACGGTCGCCAGCGGAAAGGTGAACGCGCCCGCGCCGCAGAACAGGTCGGCGATCTTCTTCGCCCCCTGCACCGCCGCCACGGCCCGTTCGGTCATGGCCGCCTCCGCCTCGGGCACCGCCTGCAGGAAGCCGCCGGGCGGCAGGGGCACCGTCGCCCGGCCAAACATCACCGTCGGCTGGCGCATCATGGCCAGGGTCTCGCCCGCCAGGCTCAGTCGGGCCAGGTCGGCGACATTGGCGGCGCGGATCGCCTGCATCTGCCGGTCGCGCGACAGGCCGCCGGACTTGCGCTCGACCCCGGTCACATCGACGTCCAGCCCGGTCAGGGTCAGGGTCACATGCAGGGTCGGGGCCGATTTCGGATGCTCCAGAAAGGCCTCGGCCACCCGGGTCAGGGCCGGAAAGGCCGCGACCAGACGCGGGTCGGCGACCGGACAGGCCGTCACCTCGACCAGCCGCCACGACTTGCGCGCCTTGAAGCCCAGGATGATCCGGCCGTCCGGCCCGCGTCGGGCGTGCAGGGCCAGCCGCCGCCGGGTGCCGGGAGGCACCGCCACGGTCGCTTCGATCTCGGTCTCGATCCCCTCGCGCGCCAGCGCCAGCCGCACCTGTTCACGCTTCCAGTCCAGATAGGGGCCGGCGGCCCAGTGCTGCAGCGAACAGCCGCCGCAATCGCCATAATGGGGCGAGACCGGGGCGATGCGGTCGGGACTGGCCGTGACGATCTCGATCTCCCCTGCCCGTCCGTCGCGCACGGTGGCGCGCACGGTCTCGCCCGGCAGGGCCAGGGGTACGAACACCGGCCCGGCCGGCGTGTCGGCGATGCCGTCGCCCTGTCCGCCGAGACGGTTGATTTTCAGCAGGGTCGTGGGGGCGGTCTCGGTCATGGCCGCCTTCTAGCCCGGCTATGCGCCGGCGCGAAACATGAACGAAGATGAACGGCTTGCTCAAAGGCCGTTCAGCTTCACCCGCCTATCTATCGGGGCAACAGACAGGGGTCCGAACGGTTCGGCTTCCAGGTTTGCCAAAGGGATACAGGAAAACCCCGATGTTTGACCGCTTCACCCGCCGCCCCGCCGCCGTCGCCGCGCTTGCCGCCGCGGGCATGATGATGGTCCCGGCCGCCGCCTCGGCCCAGTC
>CAXBHG010000214.1:0-3326 GCA_963975385.1 uncultured Brevundimonas sp. | reverse complement strand
TCGGCCTGGTGCACGCCGATGGCCGGGAAGGCGAACACCATCACCAGACTGCCCAAGGCCATGATCAGGGCGGACTGCATCAGCAGTCGCGGCAGGCGTACCCCGTCGAAGGCGGTGCCCAGATACAGGGCGAAGGCACCGGTCATGGTCATGGCGATGACGCGCCGCCCGGTCACGGCCGGATCGATCGACCAGTATTTCGACGCGAAGGCCAGGGCGATCAGCCCCGCCAACGCCAGCCACGCCGGCCAGGCCCGCAGGACCCGCCCGAACCGGGCCGCGATCAGGCCGAGAATAATGGCATAGACCGGCAGCCAGATCAGCCGCAGCACCGGGGTCTCGCCCTGGTCCGGCGCGAACACCGGCCCGATCAGCGCCCCGGTCAGCATGATGATACAGATCATCGCCCCGACCCGCTCCCACAGGGGCGGTTCGCGATCAGTCAGAACGGAATCACGGTTGGACGGGCGCACCGGCGCAGGGTGGGCGGTCGTGCTTAACGAAGGGTTGGGACGGGGGGCGCTCCGCTCAGGAACCGCGATGGCGCGTTCGACGCCTTTGGTTCGCCGAAAAGGCCGGTTCAGGAGCGATCCTGGGCCCCATGGAAGACCCGGACGATGATCACCTCGTTTCGCCGTGCCTGATAACGAATGACAAAACCAAACTGGCCGAACCTTACCTGTGCCTCGCGCTCACCACCGGTGGCTACATGACCCGAAAGTGGATGGCTCTTGAGACGACCGATGGCGTCGAAGATGGCGCGGACGGCTTTGCGTGCGGAACGTGGCGACCTTCCGGTCAGCCAGTCGATCTGGAGGCGGAGATCGCGATTGGCCCGGCTGGTCAGCCGGACTTTCAACGCCGGGCCTTCAGCTTCTCCTCGAGATAGGCTTCGAGTTCCGGCCGCACCTCGTCCCAGTCGCGGGCCCCCTCAAGGTCCGAAGGGGATTCGCTGCGCGTCCGCGGGTTGCCGTTGATCCACGTAAAATCGTCGACGTCGAAGAACCTGCTATCCAATGCGATGGTCGCGAGTTCCTCCGGCGCAATACCCATCCTGGTCGCCCGCGCCGCGATCCTCGCGGCGCTGAGGGCGTCCAGCGCTACATGCAGGTCGACGAACGGGCCTTCATCGTCCTCAGGCGTCGTGGGCCGACCGGGGTTGCCGTTCTTCGTCACGTCCGTGAAGGGGTGTCCGGGCTCGCCGACCCCGGCAGGGCTGCGATCCAATTCATCACCGTCAAGGATCCACGCTTCCAGCGTCTCCGCGGCCATGCGCTCGGGCGTGACGCCCGCCTTCCGGGCGGCCTCCGTCAGCTTTCGGAGCGCATAGTCGTCCAGCTTGAGGGCAAAGGTCGGCATGGTCGGTAGCGTTGCACAGCCTCAGCGGGAGGGCCAGAGATTGCGACCCAGGATTGAGTCGTTTGCCAGCACCTTCCCGGCAGGTTGAATGGACCGGCCGCCGCCCGAGGCGGTCGCGGGATCGGTTTACCCGACCTTCTCCACGAAGCTGTCGATGACCCGTTTCTCGCCGGCCTTTTCGAAATCGACCAGCAGTTTGTTGCCCTCGATGATGCGCACCGCGCCGTAGCCGAATTTCTGGTGGAAGACGCGTTCGCCCTTCGCCCATTTCGAGGCGGCTTTCGGGTCGGCGGTGGCGATCAGTCGGCCCTTGCCCTCGATCACCGTATTGCGGGCCTGGCGGTCGCGCGGGGTTGAACCGGCGGTGAAGCCCCTTTTTGTGAATTCTTGGGCGCGTTTCCAGCCGGGTGACGAATAGCCGGCCCCGAAGCTGGGGGCCTCGTCCCAGCGGCTCTTCGCCTCCTTCATGCCGTCCGACGCGCCGTAGTAGCCGGTCTCGCTCTGGGCCTCGACATGGGGCAGGGGCAGTTCGTCGACGAAGCGGCTGGGCAGCTGGCTGGTCCAGCGGCCGTAGACCAGCCGGTTGGCGGCGAAACTGATGCGGGCGCTGGCCTTGGCCCGGGTCACGCCGACATAGGCGAGGCGGCGTTCCTCCTCGAGGCCCTTCTCGCCCTTCTCGTCGATCGAGCGCTGCGACGGGAAGACGCCTTCCTCCCAGCCGGGCAGGAAGACCAGCGGGAACTCCAGCCCCTTGGCCCCGTGCAGGGTCATGATCTGCACCGCGTCGTCACCGGCCCCGCGATCGATCTCCATCACCAGCGACACATGTTCCAGATAGGCCCCCAGCGTCTCGAACGCCTGCATGGCCTGGGTCAGTTCCTTGAGGTTGTCGAGCCGGGTCTGGCCGGTGGCGCGGTCGGCCTTCTGCATGTCGGTGTAGCCGCTCTCCTCGAGCAGGGTCTCGGTCACCTCCCAGTGGGGCGAGTCGACGGCCATGGCCCGCCAGCGGTCGATGTCGCGCACGAAATTCGACAGGGCCGTGCGGGTCCGGGCCTGCAGTTCGTCGGAGGTGATCAGGTCGCGCACCGCCGCCATGGCCGAGACGCCCGACTGGCGGGCGATCGACAGGACCTTCTGCACACTGGTGTCGCCGATGCCGCGTTTGGGCACATTGACGATCCGCTCGAAGGCCAGGTCGTCGTCCTCGGACATGATCAGCCGCAGATAGGCATGGGCGTCGCGGATCTCGGCCCGTTCGTAAAAGCGCGGCCCGCCGATCACCACATAGGGGATGGCCAGCATGACGAAGCGTTCCTCGAACGCCCGCATCTGGAACGAGGCCCGCACCAGCACGGCCATGTCGCCGTATTTCATGCCGGGCTCGCCGGCGTGGGGGCGGCGGGCGGTCTCGATCTCGTCGGCGATCAGCCGGGCCTCGGCCTCGCCGTCCCAGACGCCGCGCACCTGGACCTTGTCGCCGCTGTCGTCCTCGGTCCACAGCGTCTTGCCCAGCCGGTCGCGATTGGCCGCGATCAGGCCCGAGGCGGCACCGAGGATATGCTGCGTCGAGCGATAGTTGCGCTCCAGCCGGATGACCTTGGCCCCGGGGAAGTCGCGCTCGAAGCGCAGGATGTTGTCGACCTCGGCCCCGCGCCAGCCATAGATCGACTGGTCGTCGTCACCGACGCAGCAGACATTGCCGGTCGACGACGTCAGCAGCCGCAGCCACAGATACTGGGCCACGTTGGTGTCCTGGTACTCGTCGACCAGGATGTAGCGGAATCGCTTCCGGTATTCTTCTGCAATATCCGCATGTTTTTGCAATATCGTCAGGTTATGCAGCAACAAATCGCCGAAGTCGCAGGCGTTCAGGTTGCGCAGCCGGGCCTGATAGGCGGCGTACAGGCCATGCCCCTTGCCGTTGGCGAAATCCTCGGCCGGGGGCAGGGTTTCCGGCGTCCAGCCGC
>CAXBHG010000213.1:0-3357 GCA_963975385.1 uncultured Brevundimonas sp. | reverse complement strand
GCTCGACCTCGGGGTGGTTGATGTTGTGCGGGATGATGGCCCGGCCGCGGGCGATTTCCTGACGCACGAACTCCGGGGTGACGAAGTCGGGGATCTCGGCGCCGAAGGATTCGCCGTCTCTTGGGGTGTGGGGTGTGGGGTGTGGGGTGTGGGGAAGAGGCACGGTCGAGCCGTCGGCCAGGGTGACGTGCTGGCTGCCGGCCACACCCCACACCCCATCCCCCACACCCTGCTCCCGGCGCAGGTTCTCGCGGATGGCGACGTATTCCATCTCGGGCGTGATGATGCCGGCCCTGGCGTATTCGTACTGGGTGACCGGGCGGCCCTCGACCCCCTTGAACACCTTGTGGTTGGAGGTGTCGAAGCGCGGGGCCAGGTTCTTGCCGCTGGCGTGGCCGTTGTCCTCGGGCTTGACCTCACGCGGGTTGAGGACGGGGGCGATGTCGCCGCGGTCGAGCTGCCAGGACGACTTGACCCGGGGCAGGCCCTTCTTGATGTCGATGGTCACGGTCGGGTCGGTATAGGGGCCGGACGGGTCATAGATGGTCAGGGGCGGCTCATTGGCGCTGGGGTGCAGGGCCACCTCGCGGAACGGCACGCGGAGGTCGGGGTAGAGCTGGCCCGAGGCATAGACCTTCCTCGACCCGGCGCGTTCGCCGGTGGGGATGGTGCCGGTCTCCTTCATCACCTCCTCGCGCGCGTCTTTGAGCGCCAGGTCCACGCCTGTTTCGTGGCTATCGCTCGCGACGCGGTCGCTCGCTGCTTGAGCCTCCTGAGCCTCCTGAGCCTCTTGAGCCTCGGACGTTTTGGGCGGGGTGACGACGATGTTCATGGCGGCCTCTCTATGGAGGTCTGCCGGCGCCGGACGGGCCAGGCCGAAGCCCGGGTCCCCGCCTGCGCGGGGATGAGCGGATTTTGCAGTCCGCGCGTGTTTCCCATCCCTTCGCCGGCATGACCCGGATCAGGTTCGACGGGTCAGGCGCCTACGCCAATCTCAGCCGCTGACCTGCGACCCCCCGGAGAACGCGGCGACGATAGGCCGATGGCCGGCGCAGTTCAACGGGTGGAAACGCCTTGAACGCGGGGCGGGATCAGTCGCCGAGCTTCAGGGAGTCGAACAGGTCGCCGGAGGCGGCGGCCGGACCCGGTGTCCCGGCCGGGCGGCCCCGGGCCTCATTATAGCCGCCGAACGGCAGGGTCAGCAATTTGAGCGAATAGCCGAGCGCCGTCAGCAGGGCCAGGATGCCGATGCCCCAGGCCAGGGCCCCCGAGGCCTCCAGCGCCAGCACCACCCCCCAGGCGACGGTCAGGGCGATGCCGACATAGATCAGGTCCTGCAGGGCGGCCATCATCCGCCGCCGCCGCATGGCCGGGGTCAGCGCCCGGCACCCGGGGCAGGGCACGACCAGGCCGCGCGCAAAGACCGCGTCGAGCCGGGCCGAGGCCTTCTGGCGCGCCTCGGTCAGGGGAATATCGCGACCGCTCAGCGAGAAGGCGGACGCGGCCGAGGCCTGGCCGGGGTGGTCATAGTCATACCGGGTGCCGCAGCGGGCACAGGTGACATGCTGGACGGCGGTCTCGCGCAGGACCAGCCGGTGGTTTTCGTCGGACTCTTGCATTGGTCTTCCCCCGCCTTGCGCCGTCAGTCTGGCCCGCAGGGGAGGGTTTGAAAACCCGTGAAATATCACAGGGACGGGTCGGGCCGGCGGACGGTGCGGGCGCTGACGGGGAAGGAAGGGGGCGGCCCGGCCAGGGTCGGGGGGGCGTTGACAAGGCCGGGCCGCGGGGTCTCTCGGGCATAGGATCATCCGGGAGGTCCGCTGGTTAAACAGCGTTCGCCGGCATTGGTTCCCGGGGAAAACGCAGCTTTCCCGCGACCATTATTGCGGGGAGCGTTCACCCTGGCGTCACCGGTCCGGGGCGGGCGGACGGTCTGGTCGGGGGCGATCCCGGCCGGCTGGCCGGCCCCCCTTCATCGGCCCCCCGATCGGGTCTAGGACAGGGTGCCCGCAGGAGCCCGCCCATGCATCTCGCCCGTTTTCCCCGCATCCGCCTGGCCCATCTGCCGACGCCGCTGGAGCCGTTGCCGCGGCTGAGCGAGGCGCTGGGGGTGGAGATCTGGATCAAGCGCGATGACTGCACCGGGCTGGCCGGGGGCGGCAACAAGACGCGCAAGCTGGAATTCCTGCTGGGCGAGGCCTTTGAACAGGCGGCCGACACCCTGGTGACCCAGGGGGCGGTCCAGTCCAACCATGTGCGCCAGACGGCGGCGGCGGCGGCGGCGCACGGCCTGGCCTGCGAGGTCATTCTGGAAGAACGGACCGGGTCGAAGGCCCTCGACTATACGCACAACGGCAATGTGCTGATGGACCGGCTGTTCGGGGCCGGGATCCGCACCGTGCCGGGCGGTTCCGACATGACCGCCGAGCTGGAAAAGACCGCGGCCGGGGTGCGGGCCCAGGGCGGCAGGCCCTATGTCATCCCCGGCGGTGGCTCGAACCCGGTCGGGGCCCTGGGCTATGTCGACTGCGCCCGCGAGATCGTCGTCCAGGCCGATGAACTGGACATGCCGATCGACCGGATCATCACGGCCACGGGCAGCGCCGGAACCCACGCCGGTCTGGTCGCCGGGCTGGCGGTGATGGGGGCGGACATTCCGGTGCTGGGCATCGGCGTGCGCGCGCCGAAGGCGAGGCAGGAAGAGAATGTGCTGAAGCTGGCGCAGGCGACGGCGGCCCTGCTGGGTCGGCCCGGGGCGGTGACGGCGGAGATGGTGGTGGCCGATTGTGACCATGTCGGTGACGGCTACGGCCTGATCGACGACGCGGTGATCGCGGCCCTGAAACTGGCGGCCCGCACCGACGGCATCGTGCTGGACCCGGTCTATACCGGCAAGGCGATGAAGGGGCTGATCGCCCTGGCCAGGGCCGGCCGGTTCGAGAACGAGACCGTGGTCTTCCTGCACACCGGCGGAGCCCAGGGGCTGTTCGGCTACCAGGGCGAGATCGAGGGCGCGTTGTAGGGCCTGCCTCTACCCGCTGTCGTCATCCCGGGGCGAGCGCAGCCAGACCCCGGGACCCAGCGGCACCGTAGGCGACCCGTTTCGACGGGCTCCATCAGGCACCGGCATTCCCGACAGGTTCGCGCTCACGCGCGCCGCTGGGTCCCGGATCGCGCCGCTGCGCGGCTTGTCCGGGATGACGACAGCGTCGGAACCGGGCCCTACCCTACCCCCGCCGCGATCTGCATCATCACCAGGCCGGTGAACCAGGCCGCGGCCGTGCCGACGATATAGCCGACCACGGCCAGCAGCACGCCGACCGGGGCCAGCGACGGGTGGAAGGCGGCGGCGGCGAC
>CAXBHG010000212.1:0-3372 GCA_963975385.1 uncultured Brevundimonas sp. | reverse complement strand
GACGTCGATGCCGACGGCATCGCCCTGATCACCTTCGACGTTCCCGGACGGTCGATGAACACCCTGACCGGCAAGGTCATGGCCGAGATCCCCGAGTGGGTCGAACGGGTCAAGACCGACGACGCCATCAAGGGCGTGGTGCTGACCTCGGGCAAGACCACCGGCTTCTGCGCCGGGGCCGACCTCGGCGACATGGCCGGCGGCATGCTGGCTGGCGGTTCGCTGCAGGAGGCCTATGACGCAGGCTGGAAGCTGAACGGGGCCCTGCGCGCGCTGGAGACCTGCGGCAAGCCGGTCGCCGCGGCCATCACCGGCCTGGCGCTGGGCGGCGGTCTGGAACTGACCCTGGCCTGCCACTACCGGGTGGCCGGTGACGACAACAAGATCCAGCTGGGCCTGCCCGAGATCAAGGTCGGCCTGTTCCCCGGCGGGGGCGGCACCCAGCGTCTGCCGCGCCTGATCGGCGTGCAGGCGGCGATGATGGCCATGACCGAGGGCAAGTCCTTCCGGCCCAACGACGCCAGGGGCGCGGGCATCATCCATGAGGTCGTGGCCAAGGGCACCGAGGTCGAGGCCGCACGCGCCTGGATCAAGGGCGGCGGCAAGGCCGTGCAGCCGTGGGACGACAAGAGCTTCAAACTGCCGGGCGGCGGTCCCTACCATCCGGTCGGGATCCAGAATTTCCTCGTCGGCAATGCGATGATCCGCAAACAGACCTGGGGCAACTATCCGGCCGCCACCAATCTGATGAAGGCCGTCTATGAGGGCGTTCAGGTGCCGATGGACGCAGCCCTGCGCATCGAGACCCGCTATTTCATCAAGACGCTGATGACGCCGCAGGCCCAGGCCATGATCCGCAGCCTGTTCCTGTCGAAACAGGAACTGGACAAGGGTGCCGTGCGTCCGGCCGGGATCCCCAAGTCCGATCCCAAGAAGGTCACCGTCATCGGGGCCGGCATGATGGGGGCGGGCATCGCCTATGTGCAGGCGCTGGCCGGCATCGAGACCATCCTCATCGACCGCGACCAGGAGGCCGCCGACAAGGGCAAGGCCCATGTCGAGGCCCTGCTGAAGAAGCGTCTGTCGCGCGGCCAGATCACCCAGGACAAGTTCGACGCCCTGCTGGGTTCGGTCACCGCCACCACCGACTATGAGCTGATCAAGGGGTCCGACCTGGTGATCGAGGCCGTGTTCGAAAGCCGCGACATCAAGGCCGATGTGACCAAGCGCGCCGAGGCCCAGCTGGCCCCGGGGGCGGTGTTCGGCTCCAACACCTCGACCCTGCCGATCACCGGCCTGGCCGAGGCCTCGGTCCGTCCCGAGGACTTCATCGGCATCCACTTCTTCTCGCCCGTCGACAAGATGATGCTGGTCGAGATCATCCTCGGCGAGAAGACCGGCGAGGCGGCGATCGCCAAGTCGCTCGACTATGTGATGAAGATCCGCAAGACGCCGATCGTCGTCAACGACGGCCGCGGCTTCTACACCTCGCGCTGCTTCGGCACCTATGTGGCCGAGGGCATGGCCATGCTGGAAGAGGGCTATGCCCCCGCCCTGATCGACAACATCGGTCGCATGACCGGCATGCCGCGCGGCCCGCTGGAAATGCACGACGACGTGGCGCTGGACCTGTCGGTCAAGATCGCCAAACAGACCGCCGCCGACCTGGGTGACAAATACCAGCCGCTGCCGGGCTCGCACATCGTCCAGAAGATGGTCGAGGAGCTGGGCCGCTACGGTCGCAAGAACGGCAAGGGCTTCTACGACTACGATCAAAAGCCCAAGGTCATCTGGCCCGGCCTGGCCGAGCTGGCCCCGGTGAAGATCGATGACTCGACGCCGGAACTGGTCGCCGACCAGAAGCAGCGCCTGCTGTATCGTCAGGCCGTCGAGGTCGCGCGTTGCTGGGAAGAGGGCGTCATCGACGACCCGCGCGAGGCCGATGTCGGCGCCATCCTGGCCTGGGGCTTCGCGCCCTGGACCGGCGGCCCGATCACCCTGATCGACCAGACGGGCCTGAAAGAGTTCGTGGCCCAGGCCGACGACTATGCCGCCCGCTACGGCGACCGCTTCAAGGTGCCGCAACTGCTGCGCGACATGGCCGCCAAAGGCGAGACCTTCTACGGCAAATTCGCCGGGGCCAAAAAGGCCGCCTGATCTGATCCCCCTCCCCGTCGCGCTGCGGCGGGGAGGGTGCGGGCCTGCGGAGGGCAGGGAGTTTCCAGAAGGCCGGAAGAGACCCTCAGGGGCCTCCATTCGGATGATCGACTGCCGGGTCCGCGGGTCTCTCTGCCGAGGGGGCTTGACGACATGTAACCTTGAGGTGATATGTAACCCACGGGTGACATTAGCTTGGGGAGAGAGCGCCATGATGACGATGACCGGGCAGGACCGCGTGCGGGAGCAGCGGAGGCGTCGATGGAAACTTGCCGGGGTCATGGCCGCGCTGGTCACGGGTTTGGCGACGGCGGCGGTGGGTTACGGCTATGTCCGGGCCGGCCTCAGTGCGGGCGGCGCGGTGGCGGTCGCCATCGGCTGCGGGATCGGGGTGGCGTTGGTCGCGGCGATTAAGGCCTGGAATTTGCGGCCGTGGGACCGGCGCTGGCAGAGCGAGCCGGCACACGTGCGGCGTGACCGGCTACAGGCCCGGCGCAACCGGATGCTGTGGGCCTTTCCGATGGCTAGTCTCGCCTTCCTGCTGGTGGCGGTCCGGGCATGGGAGGATGTCCGGGTCGGGGGGGCGAGCGTCGTGGACCATATGCAGCTGGCCGTGCCGGTGGTGTATTCTTGGGTGGTGGCCATTGTGGTGATGGGCTGGGATTTTCAGTCACGCACCCACCGCAAGTATCTGGACGACGAGCTGACCGGCCTCATGCGGGCGCGGGCGCTGGGAGCGGCCTTTGTCGTGCTGATGGGGACCGGTACGGTCGCCCTGGGGGTAAGTCTGTGGCGGCCGGAATGGGGCGTCCTGGCGCTGATCACCGCCCTGACCCTGGGCGGGGCGGCGGCAGGGCTACGCTTTGCCTGGCTGGACTACGAAGCGGGCCTGCCGAAGAATGACGCGGGGCCGGCGAATGGGTGATCCCCGGCTGGGGTCGCACCTGAAGACTATCCGCACCGCCGCCGGCCTGACCCAGGCCGAACTGGCCGAACGGGCCGGAGTGTCGAGGAAGACCATCAATACGGTCGAGAACGGCGTCTTCATCCCCTCGACCCTGCTGGCCCTGGCGCTGGCCCGGGCGCTGGGTGTGACGGTTGAGCAGTTGTTCTTCCTGAAGGACTGAATGTCTTTCAGGTCGCTGACGCTCGCGCCGCGACGAACGGCGATCTTCCTGTCCGACAGGGACGACCCCCGCCCTCGCCCTAGATCAC
>CAXBHG010000211.1:0-3394 GCA_963975385.1 uncultured Brevundimonas sp. | reverse complement strand
CGTCGCCCGGTTGGACCCGGTACTGCTTGCCGCCGGTCTTGATCACCGCGTACATTTGAAGCCTCAGCGTAAACGCAAAAAAGATAGCGCCCGCCGGGCAAACCCCGCGGGCGAAGAGCGGCGACATATACGGACGGGGGTCGCGGAGTCAACGCGAAAGGGGGACGAAAGGCCCGGAAACCCGCGAATTCACGTCATGACCTAGCCGGTATTTCGTCGTCGTGCCAAATCTGGCCGCGAACCGAGGATCGCCAAACCCCATGACTGACGCAGCGGATAGCCGCATCCAGGCCGCGCGAACGGTCATCGCCCACGTCGCCGGACATCTGCAGGCTGACCTGTCCGTAAGGCTGTGGAACGGACAGATACTGCCGCTGGGACCGGACGCGCGGCGCGACATCCAGATCGTGATCACCGATCCCGCCGCCATCCGCCGCCTGCTGCTGAAGCCGGGTCTGATGACGCTGTTCGAACTGTTCGCGAGCGGCGACCTGGCCATCGAGGGCGGTAGTCCGCTCGAGGCGGCCGATCGCTGGGACCACGGTCGCGCCGTTCATCTGGCCCGCCGCGTCGACAAATGGCTGATGGCCCGGCAGGCCCTGCCCTTCCTGTTGCGCGCCGGACCGGCCGGGCGCGCCCCGGCCGCCTATGACGACACCGGCGACCAGGGCATCGGCGCGGAACAGGCCGGACGGCGGGATCAGGACTTCATCCGCTTCCACTATGATGTGTCGAACGACTTCTACGCCCTCTTCCTTGATCCGGGCATGACCTATTCGAGTGCCTATTTCACCCGCCCGGACGCCACCCTCGAAGAGGCCCAGGCCGAAAAGCTGGACCGGATCTGCCGCAAACTGCGGCTGGCCCCCGGAAAGACCCTGCTGGACGTCGGCTGCGGCTGGGGCGGCCTGGCCTGCTGGGCCGCGCAGAATTACGGGGTCGAGGTGCATGGCGTGACCCTGTCCCGGGCTCAACTGGACTTTGGCCGTGAGCGGGTCAGGGCCCTGGGTCTCGAACATCTGGTCACCCTGGAACTGAAGGACTACCGCGAGATCGATCCGTCGGCGGCCTATGACGCCATTTCGCAGGTCGAGATGTTCGAACACGTCGGCCTGGCCAACCACGACCGGCATTTCGCCGAGATGCACCGGTTGCTGAAGCCGGGCGGCCTGTATTTTCACCAGGCCTCGGTGCGGCGCGGCGGGCGCGGACCGATTCGCCCCACCCCGACGACCCGGGTCATCACCCGCTTCATCTTCCCCGGCGGCGAGCTGGACACCATCGGCATGACGGTCACCAACCTGGGCCGGTCGGGGTTCGAGACCCTGGACGTCGAAAACCTGCGCGAACATTTCGAACTGACCCTGCGTGAATGGTCCGCGCGCCTGTATGCCGCCCGCGACAAGGCCCGCGACCGGGTCGGGGACGCCAGGACACGACTGTGGCTGATCTATTTCGCCCTGTTCGCCAAGGGGTTCGAGCGCGGGTCCGTGCTGGTCTACCAGACGGTGGCCCGTAAGCGCCGACCGGGCGCGTCCGGCCTGCCGCTGGACCGGCGCAGCCTTCATTCATGAAGGAACAGGGCTCGACCGTTATAAAGTAACACGCTATGGAGCGGCCGATGTTGCCGCCAGATCTTCAACCCCCGGTCCTGATGTCCGTGCTCGGCGGCGGATTCGTCGCAGCCTTTCTGCACGCGGCCCTGCCGACCCACTGGCTGCCGTTTGTTCTGGTCGGTCGGGCGCAGGGCTGGAGCGGACCACGCGCCCTCGCCACCGTCACCGCCGCGGGCGTGGCCCATATCGCCTCAACCGCCCTGTTCGGCGTGCTGATCGTGGTCGCGGCCCTGGCACTGGATTCCTGGGTGCGCGGCCTGTTGCCCAATCTGTCGGCCGCCCTGCTGCTGCTGTTCGGCCTCTTCTATCTGGGGCGGTCGCTGTGGGTTCACGCGCGGACATCGGACGATCCCGGCCTGCGGACGCCCGCCCCCGCCGTATCGGACCGGGCCGCCATGCTGGGCCTGGTCACCATGATGGCGGTCTCGCCGGGCGAGGTGCTGCTGCCCCTGTATCTACATTCGGCCACCGCGGGCCTGCCGACCCTGGCCCTGCTGACCCTGATGCTGGCGCTGGGCACGGTGCTGGGCATGGCAGTGTTCACCAGCCTGGCCCGGGCCGGGGCCTCGCTCCTGCGGCTGGAGCGGTGGGCCCGCTATGAAGGGGCCGTGCTCGGTCTGGTCCTGATCGGACTGGCGATCGTCATTTTCCTCTACCGGCACTAGGGGTGGCGATTCCCTCCCCGACGATCTGGACCTAGAGTCAGTCGCATGGCCGCTTCGCACGATCACGATCACGCCGACCACGGGCACGACCACGGCCATGCCCATGGGCACAGTCACGGTCATGGCGGCCACAGCCACGGGCCGGTCGATACCGGCGACTGGCGCTATGCGGTCGGCCTGATCGTCAATCTGGCCTTTGTGGTCTGCGAGGCTGCGGCCGGCCTGTTCAGTGGCTCCTCGGCGCTGCTGGCTGACGCCGGGCACAATCTGTCGGACGTGCTCGGCCTGGCCATGGCCGGGGGCGCGTCCTGGCTGGTGCGCCGCTCCAGCGGCAAGAATCTGACCTATGGCTATGGCAAGGCCACCGTCCTGGCAGCCCTGGCCAATGCCCTGCTGCTGATCTTCGCCTGCGGGGCCATCGCCTTCGAGGCCGTGCGCCGGCTGGCCGAACCCGCACCGGTCGCCTCGGGCGTGGTGATGATCGTGGCCGGCATCGGCTTCGTCATCAATCTGGGCACCGCCCTGATGTTCATGCGCGACCAGCACAGCGACCTGAACGCGCGCGGGGCCTATCTGCACATGATGGCCGACGCCGGCATCTCGATCGGGGTGGTCATCGTCGGGGGGCTGATCATGCTCACCGGCTGGTCGATCCTCGACCCGCTGGTCAGTGTCGCCATCGTGGCGGTGATCCTGATCGGGACCTGGGCCCTGCTGAAGGACTCGGTCAGTCTGGCCATCGACGCCGCCCCCGCCCACATCGACGTCGAGGCCGTGCGGACCGCCCTGTGTGATCTGCCGGGCGTCAACGCCGTGCACGATCTGCACATCTGGGGCCTGTCGACGACCGAGGCGGCCCTGACCGCCCATCTGGTCCATGATCGGGCCGACAGCGCCGCCCTGCTGGCCGAGGCCCGGGGGCTGGCCCGTGAGACATTCGGCATCGGCCACACCACCCTGCAGCTGGAAAGTGACGCCTCTCCCGACTGTCCGGACTGTTGACGCCTTCACAAGGCCGTCGCGAGCCGCCATCTAGCGCGGCATGACCTCTCCCAATCCAGACAAGATCCCCGTCACCGTCCTGACCGGCTACCTCGGGGCCGGCAAGACCAC
>CAXBHG010000210.1:0-3399 GCA_963975385.1 uncultured Brevundimonas sp. | reverse complement strand
GCCTGATGGGCCATGCCGGCGACCTGGGCCAGGCCCAGGCCGGTGCCCTGCTGTTCCGCCTTGGTGGTGAAGAAGGCCTCGAACAGCCGGTCGCGGATCGCCTCGTCGATACCCGGACCGGTGTCGCTGACGGTGATCACCGCCTCCTCGCCGCCCCCCTCGACCCGGACGGTGAGGGTGCCCGACCCGTTCATCGCGTCGCGGGCATTGATGACCAGATTGACCAGAGCCACCTCGAACTGGTCGAGGTTCAGCGTCACCGGCAGGGGCTCGTCCTGCGCCGACACCTCCAGAAGCACGCCGCCCCCGGCCGACTGACGCAGCAGGTCAGTCATGCCCCGGGTCGCCGCCGCGACATCGACCACGGTCAGCTCCGCCCCGCCGTCACGGGCGAAGGCCAGCAGTTGGTTGACCAGACGCGAGCCACGCCGCGCCGCCTCCAGACCGTGGGTCGCGGCCTTCTTGATGTCGGATGCCTCGGCGCGGCTCTGGATCCGCTCCAGATTGCCCAGCACCACGGTCAGCAGATTGTTGAAATCATGGGCCACCGTACTGGCGAACTGGCCGATGGCCTCGGTCCGCTGGCGGTCGAACATCATCTGGGCCTCGCGCCGGCGCAGGGTGATGTCGCGGAACGCCCACAGGATCAGTACGGCCGCCGCCAGCAGCGACAGGAAGGCCCCGCCGACGATGGCCACGAACCGCCACAGCCGCGGCGAATCCAGCGTATTGCGCTTGATCGCTAGATGCACCGACCAGCCGGTATCCGGCGACACGCGGTAGGAGGTGTAGTTGATCAGCCCCTCATAGGTGACCCCCTGATAGGTGCCCGCACCGCCCTGATCGACGGCACGCCGGACATAGACGGTGGCCGGCTTGCCGACCCGGGCTTCATAGTCGAGCGAACGGGCCGCGAACCGGCCCTGACGATCGACGATGGCGGCGACCTGGCCCGGCTCCATCCCCTTCATCAGCAGGGTCTGGAACTGGGCGGGATCGATCAGGGCCACCAGATACTGACCCCTGCGGCCGGGAATGGGCTCGGCGATGGCGATACAGGGACAGGGCATCCCGTCCCGCCAGACCGAGGCCGTCGGGCGCGGGACCGGACGGCGGCTGGCCGGCGACCCCGTCGTATCCAGCAGCACAGCCCCGTCGGACCGCATGACCAGCACGCCCTTCCAGCCGGGCAGCAGCTCAACCGCCTGCAGGGCGCGGCTGCGGAAATTGGTCATGTCGCCCAGTCGCAGCGCATTGGCCGTCGTCAGCACGCGCAAGGCGTTGCGGTCCGAGGACAGCTGGGTGTCGATCTCGGCCAGGGTGCGTTGAACGGAGGCGGCGGCGCGCGCCTCGACGCGCTCGCTCTGCCGGGTCAGGGCCAGGGTCAGGGAGACGGCGAACAGGATGACCGTCGGCAAGGTCAACGCCGCAGCGAAAACCAGCAGGGCCCGTTGGACTGTCGTAATACCTTTGAGCAAGAACCACTCCCGTTCCGCCCCTAAAGGCGCGACACACGGCTCAGGTTCCGCACATCCGCAGAAACGCCTGCAATCGGAGAGAAATTCAGTCGGTCGCGGCCGAAATCACCCGCGCCGAAGCGCCGGTTCTTGCCCGCCCGGCGGGATGGTTCAGTGGGCGGCGGGCTTCGAGCGCAGCGCGAACCAGCCGACGATCGCCAGCACCGCGGCGGCGATGAATCCGGTGAACAGGCTGCCGCCCGGCTGGAACCACAGGGTCAGCAGGGTCAGCAGGGCCGCAACGACCAGCGACCCCCATTTGGCCAGGGTGATGAACAGGCCGAAGGTCGCCTTCTGCTCTTCGATCTCCTGGGACCCGTGCACATAGGCGGGAGCGGCGGAGGACTTGCGGGGATCGGCCATGGGAAGCGTCCGGACAGAGGGAGTCGATGCGCCGTCTTATAGCGATGCCCGCGCCCGGCTCAAGGCCTGCGGCACGGGTCTAGTCCAGGGTGGCCAGAAGGTCGCGGGTGAAGGCGGCGATGTCGAAGCGATTGCCGGTCGGGTCCTCGCCGCGGCGGACGATGACCACGTTCCGCCCGGGCACGATCACCACATACTGGCCGCGGTTGCCGAAGGCGGCGATGGTGTCGGCGGGCACCCCCTCCGACCGGTTCATCAGCCAGAAGGTCGCGCCATAGCCGAAATCCCCCTCGGGCTGCGGCCCCGACGGCTCTGACACATGGGCCAGCCAGCCCTCGGGCAGGATGCGCTGCCCGGCCACCATCCCGTCGTCGAGATACAGCTGGCCGAACCGGGCCAGATCGCGCGCCGTCGACCAGACCTGGCTGGACAGCATATAGTTGCCGCGCCAGTCGGTCTCGGCCACCGTGTCGATCATGCCCAGACGCGCGAACAGCTCGGCCGGCGGATGGGCGGCGAAGGTCGGGGCGATGCCCATCACCGCCAGCAATATGTCGTTGTTGGCATAGCGGTAGCGGGTGCCGGGCAGCGCGATCAGCGGCCAGCCGGGTACCTGTTCGTCGACCGTGGTGCCGCCGAAATACAGGGCGTCGGTGCGGTTGCCCGCCGTGTCGCTGGTCAGGCCCGAGGCCATCCGCATCAGCTGGTCGAGGGTGATGTTCCGGCGCGGATCGCCGTCGACCTGCCAGTTGGCGATGGCGGCGGGGGCGTCGACATCGACCTCGCCGCGCTGCACCGCCGCCCCGATCAGGGTCCCGGCCAGACTCTTGGCCACCGACCAGGTGCGCTGGGGCACGTCGGGGCCGAAGCCCGGGGCATAGGTTTCGCCGATCAGATGGCCGTCCTGCAGGACAACGATCCCGGTGGTGTTGGTACCGGCACCATAGCTGTCGCCCATCCCCCGGACGATGGTGGCGGCGAAGGGCTGAATCGCGCCGCGCGGCGCGGCGACCGGCAAGGCGGCGACCGGGTGATGATGCGGTGCGGCGGCACTGGCGGGAACCGGCCCGTCCCACCCCACGGGCAGGATCGAACAGCCGGCACCCGGGCGATAGACCGCAACGCGCGGAGCCACCGTCTCATCCCAGCCGACACGCACTGACCGCGCGTCAAAAACCACAGGCAGGTCGGCAATCAGCGGGTCCAGCGTCGGATAGATGCCGACGAACTCATTGGTCGCGACGCTGGCCACGCTGCGCTCACCGCCGGCCGCCGTGGCGTTATGGATGGCGCTGCACAGGGTCAGGGCCTTGTAGCCCGCCGCCGCGGCCCGGTCCGCGGCGCTGGCGGGCGGGGCCGACTGGGCCATGGCGGGAGGGGCCAGCGGGGCGACGGCCAGGGTCGCGGCGAGGATCAGGATGCGCATGGACCGACGCTCGCGCGCCGGTCCCGCAACGTCAATGGCGATTGCTCAGACCAGGGTCTCGAACTGGTCGATCAGCCGCTCCAGCCGCCGGCA
>CAXBHG010000209.1:0-3424 GCA_963975385.1 uncultured Brevundimonas sp. | reverse complement strand
AGATGCTGACCTCGTCCCCGACCGAGACCGGCTGCAGGAAGACCATGCCGTCGACCGCTATCGTGGCGCAGCGGCCCTGGGCCCGCTCGAAGGCCGGGGTCGCGCCGCACAGATCCATATGCGCCAGCAGCCAGCCGCCGAAGATGTCGCCCTCGGGATTGGTGTCGGCGGGCATGGCGATGACCCGGCCGACGGGCTGGCCTTCGGGACGCAGGGGGAGCGCGGCGGGATCGGTCACGAGGTCACTGTCCTGTGCGGGGGGCGGCGGGGGCTGGAGGCTGGGGCTGGAGCATTGCGTAGCGGCCGGGTCTTCCTCCAACCCGTTGGAAGATGGTACCCCTCTCCGAACGAATTTCGCCATACCGCTTCGCCACAACCCTCATATTCGGCAGGGTCCGCCATTTCTGCCGCCCAATTCCGGATTCTGTTTGCATGACGGCTGCCGCGTTCTCACCCTCGAGCCTCGCCCACTGGGACGAGATTGATCGCGGCAAATTCCGCGACGAGCATGAGGTCGTGGCCGAACTGCTGGCCCGGGTGCCGCTGACCCCGGCCGAGCGGGAATCGGTGGCGGCCGAGGCGGTCGAACTGGTCGAGCGGGCCCGCAAGGACAACCAGCGCCAGGGGGTGGTCGAGAGCTTCCTGCAGGAATTCTCGCTGGGCACCCGCGAGGGTCTGGCCCTGATGTGTATGGCCGAGGCCCTGCTGCGCATTCCCGATGAGGAGACGCGCGACCGGCTGATCTCGGAGAAGATCCGCTCGGCCGACTGGGCCAAACATCTGGGCCAGTCCGAAAGCCTGTTCGTCAATGCCTCCACCTGGGGGCTGATGCTGACCGGCAAGCTGGTCGAGGTCGACGAGGACGCCAAGCGCGACCTGCCCAGCTTCCTGCGCCGGGTCGCGGGGCGGATCGGCGAGCCGGTGATCCGCCAGGCCGTGGCCGCGGCCGTGCGGATGATGGGCGAGCAGTTCGTCGTCGGCCGCACCATCAAGGGGGCGCTGAAACGGTCGGCCCGCGAGGGCTGGCTGTGCAGTTTCGACATGCTGGGCGAAGGGGCCCGCACCGACGAGGACGCGATCCGGTACGAGACGATCTATGCCGGGGCCATCGAGGCGGTCGGTCAGGTGCGGCGCGACACCGAGGGGATGCGTGGCCCGCAGACCGGCCACGGCGTCTCGGTCAAGCTGTCGGCCCTGTGCCCACGCTATGAGGCGACCCAGGAACCCCGGGTGTGGGACGAGCTGTATCCGCGGGTGAAGCGGCTGGCCCTGATCGCGGCGAAATACGACATCAATTTCTGCATGGACGCGGAAGAGGCCGACCGGCTGGCCCTGTCGCTGAAACTGCTGGACCGGCTGGCCAAAGACCCCGACCTGGGCGAATGGAAGGGTCTGGGGCTGGCGGTGCAGGCCTATCAGAAGCGCGCGCCCGAGGTCATCGCCCGGGTCACCGCCCTGGCCGAGCGCTCGGGTCGCCGGATCATGGTGCGGCTGGTCAAGGGGGCCTATTGGGACACCGAGATCAAACGGGCCCAGATCGCCGGCCGTCCCGACTATCCGGTGTTCACCACCAAGGTCGCCACCGACGTCAACTATCTGGTCTGCGCCCGCGCCATCATCGACGCCGCGCCTCACCTCTACGGCCAGTTCGCCACCCACAATGCCGTGTCCCTTGCCGCCATCCACCGCATGGCCAGGGCGGCCGACGTCAAGATCGAGTTCCAGCGGCTGCACGGCATGGGCGAGCCGCTGTACGATGCCGCCGAGGCGATCTGGAACGACGAGGACATGTCGATCCGCGCCTATGCCCCCGTGGGCGGGCATGAGGAATTGCTGCCCTATCTGGTGCGGCGCCTGCTCGAGAACGGGGCCAACTCCTCCTTCGTCCATGCCCTGCTCGACGAGCGGGTCCCCGCCACCACCGTCGCCTTCGATCCCGTCACCGTGCTGGAAGCCCAGCCCGGTCCCCACCCCAAAATTCCGGTCCCCCAGCATATGTACGGAAATCGTCTGAACTCCCTCGGCCGCGACTATTCCCAGGTCGAGGAGCGCGAGCGCCACGCCATCGCCCTGGAGCTGATCGACCGCGAGAAACTGAACTCGGGCCCGATCATCAGCGGCGTGCTGCGCGCCGGCCACAATCCGTCCGACGTGATCAGCCCGTCCGACCGAAACAGCGTGCTCGGCTATGTGTCGGAAGCCACCGACACCGAGATCCACCAGGCCATCGAGCTGGGCGCGCGCGCCCATATCGTCTGGGACCGGGCCGGCGGGGCGGCGCGGGCCGTCGTGCTGCGCAACATGGCCGACGCGCTCGAGGCCGACATGGACCGGTTCGTGGCCCTGCTGGCGCGCGAGGCCGGCAAGACGCTGAACGACGGCGTCGCCGAGGTGCGCGAGGCCGCCGACTTCTGCCGCTACTACGCCATGCTGGCCGAGACCCAGTTCGCCGGACCCGAGGTCCTGACCGGGCCGGTCGGCGAGACCAACCAGCTGATGCTGCACGGTCGCGGCGTGTTCGCCTGTATCAGCCCGTGGAATTTCCCGCTGGCCATCTTCACCGGCCAGGTCGCCGCCGCCCTGGCGGCGGGCAATGCGGTGCTGGCCAAGCCGGCCGAACAAACTCCGCTGGTCGCCGCCGAGGCCGTGCGCCTGTTCCTCAAGGCCGGCCTGCAGCCCGAACTGATCGCCCTGGTGCCCGGCCGCGGCGAGACCGTGGGCGCGGCCCTGGTCAACCATCCGGGCATCGACGGCATCGCCTTCACCGGGGGCACCAATACCGCCCGGGCCATCAACATCGCCCTGGCCAATCGCCCGGGCGCGATCATCCCCTTCATCGCCGAGACGGGCGGACTGAACGCGATGTTCGTCGACACCACCGCCCTGCGCGAACAGGTGCTGGACGATGTGATCAACTCGGCCTTCGGCAGCGCCGGCCAGCGCTGTTCGGCCCTGCGCATCCTGTATGTGCCCAAGGACTCGGCCAAGGGTCTGATCGAGGGGCTGAAGGGCGCGCTGGCGACCCTGGTGGTCGGCGATCCGGCCGATCCCGCCACCGACATCGGCCCGGTCATCGACGCCGAGTCGCGCGGCATTCTGGAAGCCCATCTGGCGCGGCTGGAAAAGGAGGCCAAGGTCCTGGCCCGGGCCGAGATCGCCGACACCGCCAACACCGGCCACGGCACCGGCGACTATTTCGCCCCGACCATCGCCGAAATCCCGACGCCCGACTTCCTCGAGGCCGAGGTGTTCGGCCCGATCCTGCACATCTATCGCTATGATCCCGAGGACCTGGTCACCGTGGCCGGCAAGCTGGCCGGGCGCGGCTTCGGCCTGACCCTGGGCGTGCACAGCCGTATCGAGGCCTTTGCCGAGGATGTGATCCGGCTGGTGCCGGCGGGCAATGTCTATGTGAACCGCAGCA
>CAXBHG010000208.1:0-3436 GCA_963975385.1 uncultured Brevundimonas sp. | reverse complement strand
ATCCCGGTCAGGGCCTCGGCCTCGGGCGCATTGGGGGTCAGCAGGGTCGCGCGCGTGACCATCAGGGCCTTTACCGCCGCGATGCCCGCCGCCTGCAACAGGGGTGCCCCGCCCTTGGCGATCATCACCGGATCGACCACCACCGGGGCGTTCGAGGTGTCGAGGATGGCCGCCACCCGCCGGACCACCTCGGCCGTGCCCAGCATGCCCGTCTTGATCGCATCGGTGCCGATGTCGTCCAGCACAGCCCGCGCCTGGGCCTCGATCAGGTCCAGCGGCAGGGGATGCACGCCGTGAACCCCCAGGGTGTTCTGCACGGTGATGGCGGTCACGGCGGTGGCCGCATAGCCGCCCAGCATGGTCACCGTCTTGATGTCGGCCTGCAGCCCCGCCCCACCGCCGGAATCGGAACCGGCAATGATCAGGACGCGGCCAAGGGACTGGGGTGAACCGGAAGACATCCCCGTCAGATGCGTCAGTCCGTGCGGCCGGGCAAGTCCGCGTTCACTGCCGCCTGCACCGCCAGGGCCTGCACCGTCTCGCGCACGTCATGGACCCGGAGGATCGCCGCCCCGCGTCGCGCGGCTTCCAGGGCCAGGGCCAGCGACCCGCCCAGCCGGTCGCCGGCCCCGGTGGCCGATGGGTCGATGGCCTGGATCACCCGCTTGCGGCTGGCCCCGTACAGCACCGGAAAGCCGCTCGCGACCAGTCGCTCCAGCCCCGCCGTCAGGGCCAGATTGTGTGCCGCCGTCTTGCCGAAACCGATGCCCGGATCCAGCCATATCCGCGCGCGCGCCACCCCGGCGGCCATCGCCGTCGCCGCCCGCGCCGTCAGCCAGTCTGTCACCTCGGCGACCACGTCATCATAGCGGGGATCGGCCTGCATGGTCCGGGGCTCACCGCGCATATGCATCAGCACCACGTCACAGCCGAGTTCGGCCGCCACGGCGGCGCTGTCTGGTCCACCCAGGGCGGTGACATCATTCCAGATCGTGGCCCCGGCCCCCACCGCCGCGCGGGCGACCTCGGGCTTCATCGTGTCGATACTGATCGGCCCGGCCCAGCGGGCGCGCAGCCCGGCGATCACCGGCAGGACCCGCGCGATTTCCTCGTCCGGGGCAACGGGTTCAGCCCCCGGCCGGGTGCTCTCGCCGCCGATGTCGAGGATGTCCGCCCCCTGCGCCGCCAGCCTCAGCCCATGCGCCACCGCCGCCTCGACCGTGGCCAGCCGCCCGCCGTCGGAAAAGCTGTCGGGTGTCACATTGACGATGCCCATGACCTGCGGCCGGCTCATTGACTGCCCCCGCCGATCAATCCGGCCAGCGCCTCCAGATAGGCCCCGAACGCGGTCCGGCCGGCCCGGGTGATAGTCACGCGGGTCAGCGGCCTGTTGTTGTGGAAGCTCTTGGCGATGGTGACGAACCCCGCCTCCTCCAGCTTCTTCAGATGGACGGACAGATTGCCCTGGGTCGCCTCAAGCGCCGTCTTCAGCTCGGTGAATTCCGCACTCTCGGCATCCGCCAGATAGACCATGATCCCCAGCCGCATGCGGCCGTGGATGACGTCGTCGATCTTGCCCAGGTCGGCGACACCCATGATGGATTCAGCCGCCGGTCGACGCGGCGCGGGCGTCGCGGAACATGATCCAGCCCGGCAGGGCGAACAGGGCGAACAGGGCCACCGTACAGACGCCCAGATACCACAGCGGCTCGCGCACCAGCACACCCAGCGCCACGGCCGTGACCCAGCCGCCCAGGGCCGTGGCCAGCATCCAGCCCTTCCGCTTCAGCGTCCAGGCCATGTACCAGGCGGCCGCCTGCAGGGCGAAGACGATCGATGCGTAATAGAGCCAGATGGCGAAGTCCTGGTCCCGCACGGCCCCGACGCCGAACACGATCAGCACCGCGGCATTGGCCATGCCGGTGGCGCTGAAGGCCGCGCTCAGCGTGCGGGCGGCCAGCGGCCCGTGACGGGGGGGATGGTCCCGGCGGTCCTTGAGGATGGCCCAGGTCAGTACCGCCAGAAAGGCGAGCGTGATTCCGGCGACAAAGACCAGATTGGCCAGGTCGGGCCAGCGGATCAGACCGGTCGCCTGCCCCACATGGAACAGGCACTGCAGGCCGTACAACAGGCCACCGGCCAGATAGCAGATCGCCAGGGTCAGGGGCGGACGCCAGCCGCCCTCGACGATCGCGCGCATGAAGGCGAGGTCGTCCTCGGCGGAATGCCGGCGCGGCTTGGTGGTCTTGGTCGGCATGGGCGAGTCTCCGGGACCGGCTTGTCGCGATGGGGTGGACGAGCCGGCCGCTGTTGGCAAGCTATTCGGCGGGCACGGCGGCGGCGTCCGGCGCGCGGCGCCACGGGATGCGCCGGCCGTTCAGCCAGCGCCCCATGAAGCTGTGGCGGATCAGCAGTTCATAGGTCAGCAGGCTGACGATCATCGTACCCGCGATCACCAGGCCGAACTTGACGAACCACGGCAGGACCGCATTCACCACCAGCACCTGTCCGACCATGACCAGCGGCAGGTGGATCAGATAGATCCAGTAGGAGGCATCGGCCAGATAGCGGCGCACCGCGCTGCGGCCCGAGGCGAACCGCAACGCCAGCGACAGGACGGCGAAGGTCGCGGCGAAGATGGCCAGGGCCATGACTGCCGCCAGCGCCGCCTTGAGGTTGGGCTCGGTAACCGGCTCAAGCTGCGGTACCGCCCCGCCCGCCAGCATCAGCGCCCCGGAGCCAACGCCCAGGGCCACCACCGTGAACACCGGCCACAGCCGCTCGATCCGGGCCAGTAGATCCCGGCGGCGGTCCAGCAGGAAGCCGAGGCCGAAGGCGGTCCCGAAGGCCGTCAGGGCGACGGGGTTGGGCACCAGTCCGGTATCCGGCGTCGGAATGCCGAAGAAGGGGATCCAGTCGGGGGCCAGCCAGAAGGCCAGGGCCAGCGGCACCGCCATCAGGGCCGGGGTCCACGGCCCGATCAGGGCCCCGGTGACCCGGTCGATGACCCGGCCCCAGCCGCCGCCCCGATCCATCAGGACGAAGGGCGCGCGCAGCACCAGCATCGCCCCGTAGAGGATCAGCAGCACCCACAGGAACCACAGATGGGTCAGGGGGAAATTCCCCACCGTCATCGCCGGCGGCGGCGGGCCACCGGTCGGGATCGTCCCGCCGTTGCGGATCGCCGCCATCCAGATCAACACCACGACAAACGAGGCGAACATCGGCGTCCACAGGGCGAACAGGGGCCCTGCAATCCGGCTCAGCCGATCCTTGATGAAGCCGGCGGTCCCGCGCCGATGCAGCATCATGTGGGCGAACAGGCCGGTGATCAGAAAGAAGCTGGTCATCCGGAACAGGTGGATGGCGAAGAACAGCACGCTGGCGACCGGCGAGTTGTCGGTGTCCGGCACAATCCAGATCGTGACCGGGAAAT
>CAXBHG010000207.1:0-3457 GCA_963975385.1 uncultured Brevundimonas sp. | reverse complement strand
GGGGCGGGAGAGGCGTGCCTATATAGAGGCGCGGGCGCGGGTTCAAGTCGTCGCTCGCCGATAGGTGACCGGTCATGTGCGTGTGTCGTCGTGACCGGCGGCCGAAGGCACGGTATCAAGCGGTATCCGGGGCGGCCGCTCCGCTGGAGAGAGAGAAAATCATGCGTCTGATCGGTCTTGCCGTCACCGTCTCCGCCCTCGCCCTGGCCGCCGCCTGCAGTGCGCAGGACAGCATTCCGTCGGGACCCGGCGCGCCGGTCGAAAGCCGCCCCGCCAATGCCCCGGACCAGCAGCCGGCCTTTGCCGGCCAGACCCGGGCACCCGGCGTGCAGACGACTCTCGCCCTCAGCCATTCGGTGATCGCGACCGGGCTGGAGCATCCCTGGGGCCTGGCCCTGATGCCGGACGGGCGCTGGCTGGTGACCGAACGGCCGGGACGGCTGCGGATCATCTCGGCCGACGGTGTCGTCAGCGCGCCGGTCGCCGGACTGCCATCCGTGGCCGCGCGGGGGCAGGGTGGCCTGCTGGACGTGGTGACGGGGCCGGATTTCGCCACCCACCGGATGATCTACTGGAGCTATGCGGAGGGCCGGGATGGCGGCAATGCCACCTCGGTCGCGCGCGGTCGGCTGTCCGAAGACGGGTCCCGGGTCGACGGGGTGCAGGTCATCTTCCGCGCCCTGCCGGCCTATGACGGCGACAAGCATTTCGGCTCCTCCCTGGCCTTCGCGCCGGACGGGGCCCTGTTCGTCACCCTGGGTGAGCGTTCGGATCTGGCGATGCGGCCCCAGGCCCAGGACCTGGGCTCGCATATGGGCAAGACCATCCGCATCCACGCCGACGGTACGGTTCCGACGGACAACCCCTATGTCGGTCAGGCCGGGGCGCTGCCGGAGATCTGGTCGCTGGGGCATCGCAATATGCAGGGGGTGGCGATCCAGCCCGGCACGGGCGCGGTCTGGACCATCGAACACGGCGCGCGCGGCGGGGACGAGGTCAATCTGGACCGGGCGGGGGCCAACTATGGCTGGCCCGACGCCGCCTATGGCATCGAATATCGCGGCGGCCCGATCAGCGAAGGCCGGACCGCGCGGCCCGGCACCGAACAGCCGGTCTATTACTGGGATCCGGTCATCGCCCCGGGCGGCATGACCTTCTATGACGGGGCCATGTTCCCGGGCTGGCGCGGCAATCTGCTGGTCGCCGCCCTGAAGGAAAAACACATCGCCCGGCTGGTGATCCGCGACGACCGGGTGGTCGGCGAGGAGCGGCTGCTGACCGATCTGGGTGAGCGGGTCCGGGATGTCGCCGTCGGCCCCGACGGGGCGGTCTGGGCCATCACCGACGAGGCGAACGGCAAGCTGGTCAGGCTGGCCGTCCGCCCCGCCGACTAGGGACGTCGATCAGGCCGCGACGCCGGTACCGCCCTCGAAGGTGGTGGTTTCGGCAGGCTTGCCCGACTGGAACTCCGCCGTCGCGGTCTTCTTGCGAGCCCGCATCTCGTCGGCGAGGGCATCCATGTCGAGACCGGCCGAGCGGGCCTGGCTGAACATGCCCTCGACCCGCTTCTCCTCCTCCTCGACGTGGTGTTCGATCATCTCCGACAGCACCTTGACCTTGGCGTCGTAGAACTGTTCGTCGGGGCCGCCGGCCTCGATCTCGTTGATCAGCACCTTGGCCGAGTCGTGCTCGACATAGGCCTCGTCGACGAGGTCGTCCTCGATCTTGCCGCGGCAGGCCGGGTAGAAGACGTCTTCCTCGATCACCGTGTGCACCTTCAGCTCGAGACAGATGGTCTCGGCCAGTTTCTGCTTCTTCGCCTTGCCGGAGGCGGCCTCGAACTGGTCGAACAGGTCCTCCACCTTGCGGTGGTCGGCCTTCAGCATCGCAATCGCGTCCATCTCTTCATATGTCTGGGTCATGGTCTCGTCCGTGTTGGGGGAACTGACCCGATAAGACGCTGACCGGCATGACCGTTCCTACGGCCACGCTAGCTGAGAGTCGTTCTCGCCAAAGGCCCGGTTACGCCGGGATGCGGGGAGGAAATACTTGACGTTGACGTAAACGTAGGGTTTGTGACGGGCACGCTCCAAACCGTCCGTCCCGTTCGTCGCCCGGCATTCAGAGCCGGGCCGGGGACCCCAGCCGAGAGAGACGCCCCATGGCCGAAGCCTATATCTACGATGCGGTCCGCACCCCGCGCGGCAAGGGCAAGAAGGACGGCTCGCTGCACGAGATCACCGCCCTGTCGCTGGCCACCCAGGTGCTGGAATCCCTGCGCGACCGCAATGAACTGGACACGTCGAAGGTCGACGACGTCATCCTCGGCTGCGTCTCCCCGGTGGGGGAACAGGGGGCCGACATCGCCCGCACCGCCGTCCTGTCCGCCGGCTGGGCCGAGACCACCTCGGGTGTCCAGGTCAACCGCTTCTGCGCCTCGGGCCTCGAGGCCGTGAACATGGCCGCGGCCAAGGTGAAGTCCGGCGAGGCCGATTTCGCCGTCGGCGGCGGCATCGAGGCCATGAGCCGCGTGCCCATGGGGTCCGACGGCGGGGCCTGGCCGGTCGATCCGTCCAGCGCCTTCCCGACCTATTTCGTGCCGCAGGGCGTGTCGGCCGACATGATCGCCTCGAAATGGGGCTTCAGCCGCGATGACGTCGACGCCTATTCGGTCGAGAGCCACAAGCGCTCCGCCCGCAGCTGGGAAGAGGGCCGGTTCAAGAATTCGGTCATCCCGGTCAAGAACCAGCTCGGCCTCGTCCAGCTGGATCGTGACGAGACCATCCGTCCCGGCACCGACATGCAGACCCTGGGCGCGCTGAAGCCGTCCTTCGCCATGATGGGCGAGATGGCCTTCGATTCGGTCATCAACCAGCGCTACCCCGAGGTGGCCCGCGTCAATCACGTGCACACGCCGGGCAACAGTTCGGGCATCGTCGACGGCTCGGCCGGGGTGCTGATCGGCACCAGGGAAGCCGGCCAGGGGGCCGGCCTGAAGCCGCGCGCCCGCATCCTCGGCGCCGCCTCGATCGGCTCGGAGCCGTCGATCATGCTGACCGGCCCGGAATTCGTGGCCAAAAAGCTGCTGGACCGTCTGGGCATGAAGTCGACCGACATCGACCTCTATGAGCTGAACGAGGCCTTCGCCGCCGTGGTGCTGCGCTTCATGCAGGCGCTCGATGTCGACCACGACAAGATGAACGTCTGCGGCGGGGCCATCGCCATGGGTCACCCGCTGGGGGCCACCGGGGCCATGATCACCGGCACGGTGCTGGACGAGCTGGAGCGCTCGGGCAAGTCGACCGCCCTCATCACCCTGTGCATCGGCGGCGGCATGGGTGTCGCCACCGTCATCGAACGCGTCTGAGCCGAGGATTGATCACCATGGAAAATTTCAAGATTGACGTCGATGCCGACGGCATCGCCCTGATCACCTTCGACGTTCCCGGACGGTCGA
>CAXBHG010000206.1:0-3500 GCA_963975385.1 uncultured Brevundimonas sp. | reverse complement strand
CCAAGGGCGTGGCCGAGGGTATGGTCGAGTTGAAGCGCCGGGCCACCGGCGAGAAACAGACCCTGCCGCTGGCGCAAGCGATGGAGCTGATCGCCCGATGACGGACACGATCCCGGCGGCGCGTCCGCCCAGGCCCGCCGGGCCCTTTTCCTCATGGGAGATCGGACTGGCGCTTCGCTATCTGCGGGCCCGGCGCAAGGACGGCGGGATCGCCCTGATCGCCATCATCAGCTACGTCGCCATCACCCTGGCGGTGCTGGCCCTGATCACGGTCATGAGCATCATGGCCGGCTTCCGCAGCGAGCTGCTCAGCCGCATGCTGTCGTTCAACGGCCATATGTATGTCCAGGGCCAGGTGCTGGTCTCGCCCGAGCGCGATGCCGCCCTGACCCGGCTGAAGGCCATCCCCGGCGTGGTCAGTGTGACGCCCCTGACCGAGTCCCAGAGCCTGCTGCGCGCGGCCGGCCAGACCACCGGGGCCATGGTGCGTGGCGTGCGGGCCGGGGATCTGGAGTCCATGGCTTATGTCTTCAAGAGCCTGACGCCGGAGGCGCGCGCCGGCTTCGGCCAGGGCGAGTGGGGCGGCGACCGGGTCCTGATCGGCAAGGCGCTGGCGGACTCGCTCGGCATCGGCGTCGGCGATCCGGTGACGCTGTATTCGCCCGACGGTGCCAGCTCGGCCTTCGGCAATCTGGGCGGGCTGGAGAAGACCTATACGGTCGGCGGCGTGTTCAGCTCGGGCACTGCCGATTTCGACCGGCTGTTCGTCTTCATGCCGCTGGAACAGGCCCAGCTGTTCTTCGGCAAGGAGGGACTCTGGGACGTGATCGAGATGAAGGTCGCCGATCCCGACAATGTCGCCGCCTATCTGGACCCCGCCCGGCAGGCCGCCGGGCCCGGCTCGATCGTCACCGACTGGCGTGACCGACTGGCCGCCTTCTGGGGCGCGCTGAAGGTCGAGCGGGTCGCCATGAGCATCATCCTGGGTCTGGTCGTGGCCATCGCCGCCCTGAACATCATCTCCGGCATCGTCATGCTGGTGAAGAACAAGACGCGCGACATCGCCATCCTGCGCACGGTCGGGGCCAGCCAGGGCGCGATGATGCGGGTCTTCTTCGTGGCGGGAGCCGCCATCGGTGTCGCCGGCACGGTCAGCGGTCTGGTGCTCGGCCTGCTCTTCTGTCTGAACATCGGCGCGATCCAGCATTTCCTCGAGGCCCTGCTGGGCGTGCAGCTGTTCAACCAGGAGGTCTATATGCTGGACGCCATCCCGGCCCTGGTCGATCCGGTCGACGTGTTCTGGGTCGCGATCTGGTCGCTGTTCATGTCCTGCGTCGCCTCGCTGCTGCCGTCGTGGCAGGCGGCCAAGCTGGATCCCGTGGAGGCCCTGCGTTTTGAATAACCCCCAGATCGCTCCACAGAACCATCCACAGGCGGAGACGACCCCCGTCCTGTCGATCCGCGATGTGACCCGTACCTATGACACCGCCGCCGGCGGGCTGACCGTGCTGAAGGGGGTCAATCTGGATGTCATGCCGGGCGAGATCGTCGGCCTGATCGGGCCGTCGGGCTCGGGCAAGTCCAGCCTGTTGCACGCCGCCGGCCTGCTGGAGCGGCCGACCGCCGGTCACATCCTGATCGACGGCGACGACGTCGGCGCGCTGGACGAGGGGGCGCGGACGCGTCTGCGCCTGTCGCGGATCGGCTTCGTCTATCAGTTCCATCATCTGCTGGCCGAGTTCGACGCCCGCGACAATGTCGCCCTGCCGATGCGGATCGCCGGCTATTCGCAGGCCGAGGCGCGTCGCCGGGCCGAGACCGCCCTGGCGGCCCTGGGTCTGGCCGAACGGACCACCCACCAGCCGGGCCAGCTGTCCGGCGGTGAACGCCAGCGCGTCGCCCTGGCCCGGGCCCTGGCCAACAGTCCGCGGTTGCTGCTGGCCGACGAGCCGACCGGCAACCTGGACCCGGCCACCAGCCAGGCGGTGTTCGAGGCCCTGCGCGTGATGGTGCGCGAGACCGGGGTCGCGGCCCTGATCGCCACCCATAATATGGAACTGGCCGGCCATATGGACCGGGTCTTCGCCCTCAAGGACGGCCACCTGGAAGAACGCCCGGCCGAGAGCCAGGCCTACTAGGGACGGGCCCTATTTCTTGCCGGGCGGGGTGGTGAAGGGCGAGGCCCCGGCGGCGACCGCCGGTTTGGGCTTCTCCGCCTTGGGTTTGCGGGTTTCCTTGTTGCTGCGCATTTGACCCTTGGCCATGGCCGCTCTCCGGACGCCTGCCGCCGGAAGGGCGGGGGAGTGGCGTCGCGATCCTGATACAGCAAGCCTGCGTCAGCGACTATCGGGCGTTGGATCAGGCCTGTTCGGCGCGCGCCTTGATCACGCCGAGCACATTGCGATGGAAATCGCCCAGGAAGACCCCGCCCCACCAGGCTGCGTAGGCGTTGATCGGCGTCCGCATCCAGTAGCGGGTGGTCAGCACCAGCCGGGTACCGCCCTCCGGTGTGGCCTCAAGCGTATATCGACCCTCTTCCAGACGCAGGTAGGCGCTGTTCACCCTCAGATGCTCGTCCAGCATCCGGGTCGAGGCCTCGGGGCCGACCTCGAAGGTCCAGGCGAGACTCCGGTCCGGCCGCCATTCGGTGATGTGTTCCTCGAACCGCACGTCGCGCGCCCAGGTCAGGTGCCGGACCGCGCCGACCCCGGACCCTTGCATGCGGGCATCCCGGGGACGGGGAATACCGACGAGATCGTGAGTGAAATTCCACTGCTGCTCGCTGTCGGCGATGGTCCGGATATCGACGAGTCTGTTCCACACGGTTGCGGGCGGGGCGTCGATGGTTGTGGTGGTGGTGACCCAGCGGGTCTGGGCTGTGGCCGGGTGGTCGGCTTCGGCGGGCACGCCGATCAGGGGCAGGATCAGGATCACCAGGCACAAGGTTCGACTGCCCCGATAGCGCAGGCCGGCCCCTGTGACCCAGGCCGCCAGCAGGCCAGCGCCATAGAAGATCGGCGCGACCATGATGACACAGACGGCCCCCTCTCTCAGGACGATCGCCGCAGCGACCAGCATGAGCGTTATCGTCATGGCACCGGTGCCAAGATGGGCTCTGGTGGGCTTCGCGCCCCGGGGGTCCGACACCCACACTGCGATCATCGAGGCCGCGACGGGCGCGCCCAACAGAAAGGCAATCAGCAGCATGCCGGAATCCGGAGCCCATAATCGGGTCGCGCCGTAGATACCGAATGCAAAGACGAGGGCTGCGACCAGGCCTGCCACCAGGGCCCCGCGACCCCGCAAGGGTGAGGGCTCAAGGGACGGTGGCGTGGGTTCAGGCGGCGTATCAAGCATGACCGCAGGTTGAAGCAGTAGAATCAAGTTGCAAGGAGAACAAAACGGGAATAGGAACATACAGTGAACACACCAAACGGGGGATAAGGCCATGGCGCGTTGGGTTCGGGATATGCTGTCGCTTGCATCATGCGGCGGCTTTG
>CAXBHG010000205.1:0-3534 GCA_963975385.1 uncultured Brevundimonas sp. | reverse complement strand
GTGATCGGCTCGATGTTCTATGTGATGGACAAGGTCGAGGGCCGGGTGTTCTGGGACCTGAAACTGCCGGGCCTGCAACCGGCCGAGCGCCGCGCCATCTATGAGGCCCAGACCGACACCCTGGCCGCCCTGCACCGGTTCGACCCGGCCGCCATCGGCCTGGGCACCTACGGCAAGCCGGGCAATTATTTCATGCGTCAGGTCGGGCGCTGGACCAAACAGTACCGGGCCTCGGAGACCGAACCCAACCCGGCCATGGACCGGCTGATCGCCTTCCTGCCCGAGAGCCTGCCGGCCGACGGCCCGACCCGCATCGTCCACGGCGATTTCCGCCTCGACAACCTGATCCTCGATGCGAAAAAGCCCGAGGTCCGGGCCGTGCTGGACTGGGAGCTGTCGACGCTGGGCGATCCGATGGCCGACTTCTCCTATCTGCTGATCGGCTGGGTCATTCCGGCGACGATGCGCAACGGTCTGGGCGGGGCGGATCTGGAGGCCCTGGGCATTCCCTCGATCGCCGAGACGGTCGACCGCTATGCCGCCGCCGCCGGGGTTGCGGGTCCGCAGAACCTGGACTGGCTGTTCGCCTATAATCTGTTCCGGCTGGCGGCCATCTGCCAGGGCATCGCCGGACGCGTCCGCGACGGCACCGCCGCCAGCAGCCATGCCCGCACCATGGCTGCCCAGGTCCAGCCGCTGGCGGACGCCGCCTGGAGTTTTGCGAAGAAGGCCGGGGCCTGAGCCGGGTCTAGCGCTGCGCGGCGGTCAGGATGCGATGGTCGGCGCGGGCCTGCAGCAGCACCACCACCGCGTCACCCGCGACGGCATCCGGCGGCAGGTCAAACAGCACCGGGCGGCCGGTCCAGTCGCCCAGACGGGTCACCCCGCGCACCACATTGAACGGGCGGACGGTCCGGCCGCGGTTGTCACCGCGATCGACCTCAACGCTCTGCACGCCCGGCGTATAGGTCACGGCCACGACCTCGGCCCCGCCCTCGGGCGGACGGCCCGAGCCGATCCCGACCCGGTCACCGGACGCCCGGAACTCGATCTCGGGGGCAATGGCGCGGCGCGCCGATTCCTCGTCGATGGCGGTCTGCAGTTCGGGCGAGCGGGCCCCGGAAACCTGGCGCCGCCCGTCGATCACCACCTGGGGCGTCGACACCGAGCGCAGACGCAGGGCCTGGCGATAGGCATGCTGGCGCGCGGCGAACTCGGGCCGGGCAAAGGTATCGGCCCAGCCCAGATAGTCCCAGTAGTCGACGCCATAGGTCAGGACGATCACCCCCGGGGTGTCGGCGGCCTCCTCGACCACGCGGTCCGCCTCGGAACAGCCGGCGCAGCCCTGGGCGGTGAACAGCTCCAGCACCACCGGCGTGGTCCGGACCACGCGGGAGACCGGACGGGCCACGGGACCGCCAGCCGTCGGCTGGGGCTCGGGCGGCAGGGTCGCCCCCGCCGTCATCAGCCCCGCGGCCGCCGTCGCCACGCCAAAGATCAAGCCCCTCAGGTTCATGGCCGACAGCTTAACCATCGCTGGCGCGTTCCCGCCGCTCATTTTCCCGTGAGGCCGGTTCAATCCATCAGCTGTTGCGCCAGATAGACATAGTGGCGGGCCCAGCGCCGGGCATTGGCCACCGGGTCGGCATCATTGGAGTGGCCGCCCGCCGTATCCTCGAAATAGAGGTGGTCGTGGCCCTGGGCCCCCAGACGGGCCGCGAATTTGCGGGCATGGCCCGGATGGACGCGGTCGTCGCGGGTGTTGGTGGTGATATAGACGCGGGGATAATCCGTATCCGGACGAAGCTGCTGATAGGCGGAATAGCCGGCGATCCAGGCGGCTTCTTCCGGGATGCGCGGGTCGCCGTATTCCCCGATCCACGAGGCCCCGGCGGGCAGTTCGTGATAGCGCAGCATGTCGATCAGCGGGCTCTCGATCACCGCCGCATTGATCAGCTCCGGATGCTGGGTGACCATGACCGAGGTCAGGACCCCGCCGTTCGAGCGGCCATAGATGCCCAGACGGCGCGGCGAGGTGATGCCGCGCGCCTCCAGATCGCGAGCCACGGCGGCGAAATCGTCAAAGGCCAGCTGGCGGTTCTCGTTCAGCACCGCCTGGTGCCAGTCGGGCCCGAACTCGCCGCCGCCACGGATGTTGGCATTGACATAGACCCCGCCCTTCTCGAGCCACAGCTTGCCCATTTCCGGGATATAGGCCGGCGGCTTGGACACCTGGAAACCGCCGTAGCCGTACATGATCGTCGGCGCATGGCCGTCCATGACCAGATCGCGCGGCCGGGTGACGAAATAGGGGATCCTGGTCCCGTCGGACGAGGTGGCCTCGAACTGTTCGACGACATGGGTCGAGGCGTCGAAGCGGGCGGGGGCGGAGGCGAGGGTTTCCGACCGCCCGGCCGTGCCGACCCGCAGGTCCAGCAGGTTCAGGGTCGCCGGGGTCAGGAAGCCTTCATAGCTGTAGAACTGGCGATCCGATCCGCGGCTGGCGTCGCCCAGGTGGACCGCGACATTGTCCGGCACATCGACGCTGGTTGTCAGCCAGCCGCGCCCCCGGGTGTCGAGGAAATTCATCATCCGGCCCCGAACATTATCATAGACGGTGGCCACGACCCGGTTGTCGAACACCGACACCTCCTCGACCGACTGGCGATTGCCGGGGACGAAGATGGCGTCGGCACGGCCCTGGCCGTCGCGCAGACCCGCCAGCGGGGCCGCCACCAGACTGCCGGCGCTGAAGGTCTCGCCCGCCTGGGTCCAGGCCTGGTCGACGCTGAAGATCAGCTGGTCGCGGATCGCGCCCTGGACATTGACCTTGGCCGGCAGGCTGAGCCTGACCGCGCGCCCGGCCAGCCACTGCAGGGTTTCGCTGTTGAAGGTGTCGAGCGGCCGGTTGAACAGCACCGCCAGCACCGCCCCGCGCCCGTCGCGCAGGACCCTGGCGCTGACGCCATAGCCGCCGTCACCCTGTTCGCCGCGATAGACCTCGGTCGCCTGGGCCAGGGTCTGGCCGCGCGTCAGGGTCTTGATGATGAAGGGATAGCCGCTCTCGGTCAGGGTGCCGGGGCCGAAATCGGTCGCCACCAGCAGGGTGTTCCGGTCCAGCCAGCTGATGCGGTGCTTGCCCTCGGCCAGGGTGAAACCCCCGGCGACGAACTGTTTGGTGGTCAGGTCGAACTCGCGCACCACCACCGCGTCCTTGCCGCCGTCGGACAGATTGACCAGGCAGCGGGTCTCGTCGGGCGCGAGGCAGTTGGCCCCCTTGAACACCCAGTCCCTGCCCTCGGCCGTCGACAGGGCCCCGATGTCCAGCAGGGTCTCCCACTGCGGGTCGGCCGAACGGTAGGACTCCAGCGTCGTGCGCCGCCACACCCCCTTGGGATTGGCCGCGTCCTGCCAGAAGTTTCCGATGCCGTCGCCGAGGAAGGCCGGGCCCGGAATCCGGTCGGTGGCCGACAGGATGGCGAAGGCTTCCTGGCGGTAGGTCTCATAGCGCCGGTCGCCGGTCAGGGCCGCCAG
>CAXBHG010000204.1:0-3557 GCA_963975385.1 uncultured Brevundimonas sp. | reverse complement strand
TCGCTGTGCAGCAGCTCCCACAGCCGGTTGGCCCCGCGCTCGGCCAGGGTCTGGGCCACGGTGACCGAACCGCGCAGCTTCAGCACGTCCTCGACCGAATAGGGGCGCTCGATGCCGTCGAAACGACCGGCGGGGGCGGGAACGAGATCGGCGAAGGTGGTCATGATACGGGGTCCTGGGTTTGGGTGGCGGCCGGGGCACCGCCTGTTCCCCCAAACTACGCGCCGTAGTCATTTTTGATACAAGCAAGGCGCGTCATTGACGGTCATTTAGTCATAATGTGACAGTTGATATTGAGTCACAACGTGACATACTGTCAGAATGAACACGGCCGCTGATCGCAAGCTTTTCCTCGGCGGCCGCCTCAAGCGGTTGCGCCGCGAGATGGACCTGACCCAGACGGCCATGGCCGCCGATCTTGGCGTTTCCCCCAGTTATCTCAACCACATAGAGCGCAACCAGCGGCCGGTTTCGGCCCAGCTCCTGCTGCGTCTGGCCGACACCTATGACGTCGACCTGCGCGCCCTGGCCCAGCAGGCCGGTCCGGCCGGCGAGGCTGAACTGACCGAGATCCTGGCCGATCCGGTCTTCGGCAGCCTGTCGGTGCCGCGCCACGAGATTCTGCAACTGGTCGACGACGCCCCGGGGGCCGCCGACGCTCTTGTGCGGCTGTACCGGGCCTTCGCCGACCGCCGCACCCGCGAACAGGCCGAGGCCGGACAGGGCGTGGTCATCGACACGGAGTCGCCCGCCGACTGGGTGCGTGACCATATCCAGGCCCGCAGCAACCATTTCCCCGAACTCGACACCCTCGGCGAGGCCCTGCACGACGCCCTGTTCCCGGACGACCCCGCCGTCCGGGGCGAGGGGTTCGAGGTCCGCGCCCGCGCCCGTCTGGCCGAGCGTCACAGCCTCCCGGTCCGGATCATGCCGGCCGAGGTCATGGTGGAATGGACCCGCCGCTTCGACCCGCACCGGCGACGGCTGCTGATCTCCGAGGCCCTCGCCCCCCCCTCGCGCGCCTTTGCCGTCGCCTATCAGCTGGCCCTGGCCGAGCACGACGCCGAACTGACCGCCATGGTCGAGGCCGCGGACACGCCCAATGCCGCCACCCGCAGCCTGCTCAAGGTCGCCCTGACCAATACCCTGGCCGCCGCCATTCTGATGCCCTACGCCGCCTTCCAGCGCACGGCGGAACAGACGGGCTATGACCTGGCCCGCCTCCAGGCCCGGTTCGGGGTCAGTTTCGAACAGGCGGCGCACCGGCTGACCACCCTGTCGCGACCGACCGCCCGTGGCGTGCCGGTCTTCCTGATGCGGGTCGACCAGGCCGGCAATATCTCGAAACGCTATGCCTCGGGGGCCTTCCCCTTCTCGCGCTTCGGCGGGGCCTGTCCGCGCTGGCGGCTGCACAGCGCCTTCCGCACGCCCGGCCGCGTCGTCACCCAGATCATCGAGACCCCGGACGGCACCCGCTGGTTCACCCTGGCCCGCACGGTCGACCGTCAGGGTCATGACGGGTTCAGCGAGGGCCAGGACCTGGCCATCGGCCTGGGCTGCGAGCTGAAACACGCCCACCGCCTGACCTATGCGCGGGGCCTCGATCTGGCGGCACCCGAGGTGACCCCGATCGGCCCCGCCTGCCGCCTGTGCCACCGCCACCCGTGCGCCGAGCGCGCCGCCCCGCCGGTCGACCGCCCCCTGACCGTCGATGACTGGTCGAAATCGGTCAGTCCGTGGCCGTTCGGCGAGGCCTGAGCCTCAGAGCAGGGTCAGGGTGCCGTCTTCCAACCGATGGGCGATCCCGGTGCCTGCGAAAATTCCCGCCAGCACCGACGCCGGATCGGCCACGCCCTCGTCCAGCATCCGGGCGATCGCCCCGGCCGTAGCCGGATCACCGGCCACCCGCGTCATGGCCGCCATCCACTCGGCCCGGCTCAGGGTGCCGTCGTCGGCGCTCTCCTGCTGGAAATCCGCCAGCATGTCGAAGAAGTCGCCGCCGTCGGTCCGCTTCCGGGCGGATTCCATCGCCATCGACCAGATCGCGCCACAGGCATAGTAGGCCCGGTGTTCGCCGCGCTCGCCGGCCCCGGCGACCGGCGCATCCTTCGCCAGCGCCACACAGTCATCGAGCTCGCGCTGCAATTCGGTGCGGGCATCATAGGCAGGGTCGATCGCGGCGATGGCGCGCACCGCCATCAGGTCGGCCCCGCCCTCCGTGATCCAGGCCTCGCGACTGAACGCATACCGCAGGCCGTTGGAGCCGAGCCAGAAATGGGCGGCCTCATGACCAATGAACCAGTGGGCCCGGTCCAGGGCCTGGCGGTCCGGGTCCAGCACCCCCTCGCCCTCGAAACTCATCGAGATCAGCCCGGGCAGCACACTGCCGCCCATGCTGGACAACCGTTCCGTCGGCCCCGTCCAGCTGACCATCAGCGTCGGCTCCCCGCCCCGACTGGTTCCCAGCCGGTCGGCGTAGTAGCTCATGACCTGCGGCGTGAACCCGCCCAGCTCCTCGCCCAGCCAGCGCGGCAGGCCGGGATCGATCACGGTCGTCACCCCCTGCCCCTGGCGAATATGGGCCTCCCCGAACAGCACATAGGTACGGGCGTCGACCGCGGTCACCGTGTCCCGCCGCTCGCCCTTGAACAGCAGCGGGCCCGACAGGTCGCGCCAGGTCACCTGTGACGGCGCACCGTCAACCTCGACCCCGTTCAGGTCGGTCGGCAGGGCCCGGGCCGCCTCCACGGACTCGAGCCGAATGACGTCGAACTGCCCCGAGAACAGGGCCACCGTGCCGTCCGAGAACATCAGGGCCGGATCATAGGCGGCTTCCAGATCACCGGCCTGCGGTCGCATGACGATGCGCACATGCCCGGGTACGGGACTCCCGTCGAGGGTGCGCAGCACGTCGTACCCCCCCTGGCGATCGATCACGACGCCGGGCGTCTCGACCGACCACCACGCCGGCCGCCATGGCTCGCGGCTCTCGCGCAGCAGCGCCGACTCGAAAAAGGCCCAGACCGGCGACGCCTCGGTAAAGGTGAAGTCTGCGCGCCAGTCAGCCCCGTCACGCGTGACCGTGACCGCGACAGGCGGCGCCGGCTCCGGATCGACCCGGGCCAGGACAACTCCCGGCAAGGACAGGACAAGGGCGGCGAGCAGCGTGCCCGCGAGCGAGGATCTGGTCATGGAGTCTTTCATAAATCGCCGGGGCCTGCGCGTCAGCTTACGGATTGCTCATCCGCCGCCCGTTCCAGAGCGCGCCCCGCCGCCGCCAGTTCCCCGGCCATCACCGCCTTCAGCCTTGGCGGCGCGACGATTTCCACCCGCTCCCCCCAGGTGAACAGATGCCAGGCCAGTTCGCGCATGCCGCTGGCGCGGAAGCGCACGATCACCGACCCGTCGGCCGCATCCTCCAGCGTCTGGGTCGGATGCCAGCGCCAGGCCCGGGCCTCGTCGGCCCCCTCCGGCGTCACCCGCAGCACCACATCCTCGATCTCGTCCTGATAGATGCCGAACGACTGGCTGGCGAAGGCCTGCAGGTCGAAATCGGC
>CAXBHG010000203.1:0-3573 GCA_963975385.1 uncultured Brevundimonas sp. | reverse complement strand
CGCCGCCGCGCCTGCCGCCGAGGCCCCGAAGGCTTCCGCTCCCCAGGCCGCCGCGGCACCGGCTGCCGCCCCCGCCGCCTCCGGCTCCGTGACCATCGCCGTGCCGACCATGGGCGAAAGCGTCGCCGAGGGCTCGATCGGCACCTGGCATCGCAAGTCCGGTGAGTCGGTCACGAAGGACGAACTGCTGGTCGAGATCGAGACCGACAAGGTCGCCGTCGAGATCGTCGCCCCCGCCGACGGCGTGCTGGAGATCGTCGAGGCCGAAGGGGCCACCGTTACCCCGGGTCAGGCCATCGGCCGGATTTCCGGTGCCGGTGCCGGTGCCGCTGCCGCTGCCGCCCCGGCCGCCGCCGCCGCTCCGGCTGCCGCCAGGGCCGGTGCCGGCGACATTCCGCTGTCGCCGTCGGTGCAGCGCATCGTCGCCGAGAACAACCTCGACCCGAAGGCCATCCAGGGTTCGGGCAAGGACGGCCGCATCCTCAAGGGTGACGCGCTGGAGGCCGCCGCCGCCCCGGCACCGGCCGCCGCGCCGGCTGCCGCCCCCGCTGCCGCGCCGGTGGCGGCTTCGGCCCCGCGCGAAACCGGTCCGCGCGAGAACCGGGTCAAGATGACCCGTCTGCGCCAGACCATCGCCCGCCGCCTGAAGGAGTCGCAGAACACCGCCGCCCAGCTGACCACCTTCAACGAGGTGGACATGACCAATGTCATGGCCCTGCGCAGCCAGTACAAGGAGGTGTTCGAGAAGCGCCACGGGGTGAAACTGGGCTTCATGTCCTTCTTCACCCGCGCCGTGGTCGCGGCCCTGCAGGAGATCCCGGCCGTCAACGCCGAGATCGACGGCACCGACATCATCTACAAGAACCACTATGACATCGGCGTCGCCGTCGGCACCGAAAAGGGTCTGGTGGTTCCGGTCCTGCGTGATGCCGACACCCTGTCGCTGGCGGGGATCGAAAAGGGCATCGCCGCCCTGGGCAAGGCCGCCCGTGACGGCGACCTGACGCTGGACCAGCTGCAGGGCGGCACCTTCACCATCACCAACGGCGGCACCTATGGCTCGCTGATGTCGACGCCGATCCTGAATGCGCCCCAGTCGGGCATTCTGGGCATGCACAATATCGTCCAGCGGCCGATGGCCATCAACGGCGAGGTCAGGATCCGCCCGATGATGTACCTGGCCCTGAGCTATGATCACCGCATCGTCGACGGCAAGGAGGCGGTGACCTTCCTCGTCCGCATCAAGGAACTGCTGGAAGACCCGGCGCGGGCCCTGCTGGACCTCTGATTGTCGGCTGAGGGCCCGGCAGGGGTGCGTTCGCCGGGCCCGACCGGCAAGGTCATTCAGCCGGCGGGCCATCGGAGACGATTCGCCCCGCCTGCATGACCCAGACGATGCGCCGCGTGTTGCGGATGTCCCGCAAGGGATCGGCGGAGAGCAGGACGAGGTCGGCGCGCCGACCGGCCTCCACCACGCCGACATCCGGACGCCCGAGCGCTTTCGACGCGTTCGCGCCGGTCATTCGCAGGATCGTTGCCGGCGGCAGTCCCGCCTCTGCGAGCAACTCGAACTCCTGGTGCAGGCTTTCGCCGGGTATGACCCATTCGTTCGTGAGGTCCGTGCCCGTGGTCAACAGCACGCCCCGGTCATGCATCAGCTTCACCAGCGCCTGCATCTTCGGAAAGAGCCGTCGCCATCGACGTCGGTCATCAGTTGTCCAGTCGGCGGTCAGGGAGGGGCAGGCGCGCCAGTCGCGCGCCAGATCCGGCACGATGTCGACGAAGCGGTTTGCCTGATACCGCACCGCGTCGGGCCCCGAAAATTTGGTATCATAGGCGACCAGCGTCGGATCCACGGAGATGCCGCGGCGGGCGATCTCGTCGATCATCTGCTGGACTTCCGGTGCCTCCAGTCGCAGCAGCTCCAGCCAGTCCAGTCGCGCCCTCATCGCCCCGCGGTCACGGATCGCGGCGGCGTAGGCGGGACGGGCCGCTTCGGGCAGGGTCTTCGATGACCAGTCCACCGCATGGGTCAGATGATCAATGCCCAGCCTTGCCCCTTCCAGCCATGACGTCCGCTGAAGGTGGCCGATGACAGGCACACCATGCCGATGGGCCTCGTCGATCACGACCTCGACCTGGTCGGGGGCGAGGGCGGCATAGACCTTGAAATAGTCCGGGCGACGCGGGAGCGCTTCTCGCACGTACCGACGCAAGGCCGCTTCATCCAGCGTCGCATCGTTGATCAACTCGGCGGACGCAAGGGCGTGCGGTCCTTGCAAGCGCCCTGCGTTCAGGTCGTCCCGCAAGGCCAGACCCTGCACCGTCGGCGTGGCCGGGCTTCTCACCGTGGTGATGCCGAAATCCAGTAAGGTCCCCAGCATCTGCTCCGAGAGGTTGCGGTCGAACCTGACCGGTGCGGCGTCGGACGGATCGCACCGGGGGACGAGAAGATGCGCGTGCATGTCGATATAGCCGGGCAGCAGATAGCCCCCGCGCCCGTCGATCGTGCGCATCGACCGGGGCAGGCGGGCGTTCGGGCGAACCTCGGTGATGGTGCCATCCCGCAGGATCACGGCGGCGTTGTCGATGGGCGGTCCGCCGCGCCCGTCCAGCACCGTCACATTGACGATGGCCACTGCGCCGGGCGACGGATCGGGTGGGGACGCCGCGCATCCGACAAGCACGAGCAGCAGGATCGCGAGCGTTCGCCTCATCACACCACCCTCTACCCCCTGCGCCGCCAGTGCGTCGATCGGAGACCCGCCTCGACCCTTCAGGGCACAGCTAGGCTCACCGCGTTGTCGATGGCAAGGAGGCGGTGACCTTCCTCGTCCGCATCAAGGAACTGCCGGAAGACCCGGCGCGGGCCCTGCTGGACCTGTGATTGCGGTAGCGGCGGAGGCGGATTAGTATCTACGTCTTGTAGATATGGAGGCTGCCATGGCCGATCCGAAGCGCGGCGTCGCCGAGACTGCCAAGATCTTCACCCACGGGGGGAGCCAGGCGGTTCGTCTCCCCAAGGCTTACCGGTTCGAGGGCAAGGAAGTTCGCATCCACCGGGACGGGGACGCGGTGATCCTCCAACCCGTTGAGGACAAGCTGCATCGTCCCCAGACCGAAGATGAATGGACGGCCTTCTGGGCGCGTATCGATGCCCTTGGCGATCCCGGGGAGCCATTTCCCGACGCTCCGCCCCAGGGTGTCTCCAAGCCGGTGGAACCCTGGTGAAGCCCTGTCTCGACGCCAACATTCTGATCGAGGTCCTGCGGCGCAGGCAACCCGTGCTGGGCCGGTGGCAAGAGGCCGTCGGCCAGGCCTCTTCTCTCGCTCTCTCAAGCCTCGTCCTTCATGAGTTGGAAGCGGGCGCCGATCTCAGCGCGCGTCCCGCCATCCACCGCGCCCGGCTTTACGCACTTTTGCCCTATACAGAGATCGTTGAGTTTGATGCTGATGACGCTCGGGTCGCCGGCCGCGTACGCGCGGCCCTTCAACGAGCAGGATGCCCGATCGGACCCATCGACACCCTGATCGCTGGACAGGCGCTGGCGCGGGGATGGACGGTGGTGACGC
>CAXBHG010000202.1:0-3603 GCA_963975385.1 uncultured Brevundimonas sp. | reverse complement strand
TCGAACTGGCCGGTGTTCGAGGCATTGATGCGGAAATAGGTCGACAGCTCCATCGGGCAGCGCACGCCCGGCGGGATGTAGACGAACGACCCGTCCGAAAAGACCGCGCTGTTCAGCGCCGCGAAATAATTGTCCGACACCGGCACCACCGATCCCAGATACTGGCGCACCAGATCGGGGTATTCGCGCAGGGCCTCGCTGATCGGCATGAAGATCACTCCGACCTTGGCCAGTTCGGCCTTGAAGGTGGTGACCACGCTGACACTGTCGAACACGGCGTCGACGGCGTATTTCGGCGCGCCCTCGACCCCGGCCAGCACCGCCTGTTCGCCCAGCGGGATGCCCAGCTTGGCATAGACGGCCAGCAGTTCGGGATCGACCTCGTCCAGGCTCTTGGGCCCGTCCTTCTTCTTCGGCGCGGCGTAGTAGAACAGCTCCTGATAGTCGACCGGCGTGTATTTGACCGACGCCCAGGTCGGCTCTTCCATCGCCAGCCAGCGCTCATAGGCGGCCAGACGCCATTCCAGCATCCATTCCGGCTCGCCCTTCTTCTCGGAGATGAAGCGCACGATGTCGGCGTTCAGCCCCCTGGGGGCGAACTCCTGTTCGATGTCCGAGCTGAAGCCGTGCTCGTATTTCTCGAGGGCGGCGACGGCATCGATGGTCTTCTGGACAGCGGCCATGGCTCAGGCGGTTTCCTTCGCGCGTTCGATCTGGCGGGCCCGGTGTTTGGCATAGGCGGCGACCCACAGGTCGGCGAACCGCTGCCAGTCGGCCTCGGTCGTGCCCCAGCCGCCCGAGACGCGCACGCCGCCGGTTTCCAGATGATGCAGGCCCATGGCCGAGACGGCCTTGGACGGCTTGGTCTTGCCCGACGAACAGGCCGACCCGGCCGAGACCATCACCCCCTGCAGGTCCAGGGTGATCAGCTGCTGCGGGCTGTCCCAGTCGGGCACGGCCATGAACAAGGTGTTGGGCAGGCGTTCGGCCTTGATCCCCAGAACCGTGGCCCCGGCGGCCGTAACCGCGTCGGCGGCGGCGTCGCGCCAGACGGCGTGACCCAGACCCTGCGGCAGGTCGCGCAGGGCACAGACGGCGGCCTCACCGAAGCCGGCGATGCCGGGCGTGTTCTCGGTCCCGGCGCGCAGGCCGCGCTCCTGGCTGGAGCCGTGCACCATCCGCACGACGGGCAGGCCCTCGCGCGAGATCAGCGCCCCGATGCCCTGCGGCCCGCCCAGCTTGTGACCGGACAGGGTCAGGGTGTCGGCCTCCAGCGCCGCCATGTCGACCGGGATCTTGCCCGCCGACTGGATCGCGTCGACATGCATCCAGCCGCCGGCGGCATGGACCAGACGCGCGGCCGCGGCGATCGGCTGGATCACCCCGGTCTCGTTATTGGCATGGTGGACGGCGACCACGGCGCGGCCCGGCCGCTGCAGGGCCCCGGCCAGCCAGTCCAGATCGATCACCCCCTGGTCATCCACCGGCAGGATCTCGACCGGGCGGCCAAAGGTCAGGGCCGTCTCGGCCACACACGGATGTTCGGTGGCGCTGACGATCAGCCGCTCGCACCCGGCCGCCAGGGCGCTGACCAGGGCCTGGCCGTTGGACTCGGTCCCGCCCGACGAAAACACGACGGCGGTCGCATCGACCCCGACCAGAGCGGCGACCTGGGCCCGGGCCGTCTCGATGCGGGCCCGCGCCCGACGCCCGGCGGCATGCACGGCATTCGGATTGCCGTTGTCCGCCAGGGCCGCGGCCATGATGGCCTGGACCTCGGGGCGCACGAGGCCGGAAGCATTATAGTCCAGATAGATCGCGCTCACGCCGCCGCTCCAACATTGTCATCACCGGCCGCGCGTCGCCGCGCCCCGGTTCGGTTCTGCACCACATCCTCCAGCGACACCTGCGCCAGGAAGCGGTGAATTTCGTCGCCCAGATCAGCCCACAGATTGTGGGTGATGCAGCGCTCCCCGGCCATCATACAGCCCTTGGGCGCGGTGCTGCCGGTACAGCGTGTGGCCCGGATCGGTTCGTCGACGGCAAAGACGATCTCGGCCACCACCGTCTCATGCGCCCCCTTGGCCAGACGATAGCCGCCGCCGGGGCCGCGCACACTCCTGACCAGACCACTGCGGCGCAACCGCGCGAACAGCTGCTCAAGGTAGCTGAGCGAGATCTCCTGACGCGTGGCGATCTCGGACAGGGAGACCGCGCGATCCGTCCCGTTGCGGGCCAGATCGGCCATCGCCATCACCGCATATCGTCCCTTGGTCGACAGACGCATGGTCCACCTTCAAAAATCGCGCGCTTTTCGGGACCGCTGTGCTAGAACCCGCGCCTTCTACAAGGCTGTAACGCGCCCGCCGGACATAGAAAGTCCTACTGGCGCGGTCAAGTATTACGCAGCTGCGAAACGACTGTTGAACGGATTTTTCGAGCCCCCATGCCTGAAGTCATCCTGCCCGGCGCCTCCGGCCGTATCGAAGGCCGTTACTCCCCCGGCAAGCGCCCCAATGCGCCCATCGCCCTGATCCTGCACCCCCACCCCAAGGCGGGCGGGCATATGAACAACCCGGTCACCGTGACCCTGTACCAGCTGTTCCAGAAGCGCGGCTTCGCGACCCTGCGCTACAACAGCCGCGGCGTGGGCAAGTCCCAGGGCGAGTTCGATTCCGGCATTGGTGAGCTGGCCGACGCCGCCACCGCCCTGGACTGGCTGCAGGCCAACAACCCCGCCGCCACCCAGACCTGGGTCGCCGGCTACCAGTTCGGCGCCTATATCGGCATGCAGCTGCTGATGCGCCGCCCCGAGACCGACGGCTTCATCTCGGTCTCGCCGCCGTCGAACATGTACGACTTCAGCTTCCTGGCTCCCTGCCCCGCCTCGGGCCTGTTCCTGCACGGCACCGCCGACACCGTGGTGCCGCCGGTCGAGGTCGAGCGCGTCGTCAACAAGCTGCGCACCCAGAAGGGCATCGTCATCGACTATGAGCTGGAAGAGGGCGCGAGCCATTTCTGGCAGGACCATATCGACGCCGTCGACCGCCGCGTCGGGGCCTATCTCGACAAACGTCTGGAAGAGCGCCCGGCGTAAGCCAGCCGCACAACCCTTTCTTTCGTCATCCTCCGGCAAGCCGCGCCTTCGCGGCGCAGACCGGGGGACCCAGCGGCGCGCGCGAGCGCGAAGCTGTCGAGAGCGCGGCCGGGTGAGTCATCGCCTTCGCTACGCTTCGGCGCCGCTGGGTCCCCCGGTCTCGCTACGCTCGCCGGAGGATGACGAAAGCAAAGGCGATCAATACAGCAGAAACGGCTTCCGCCCGGCCACCCAGGCCGCCTCATCCTGCACCGCGCTCGCGTCCAGCTCGTCCGCCGTCGCCTCCGCCCGGTCGACCCATTCCCTCAGCCCCGGCCCGCCGTTGATGACGTCAATGGCCAGTTTCCCGAACGCATATTCGTACGGAAAATCCCGCCACAGGTCGTAGTCGCGATACAGCCGCCGGATCGCCTTGAACCCCAACCCCTGCGACCGTACCCGACGTATCCATCTGCCAGACTGTCCAGCACCGGTCTTTGACAGTCGAATCCCGCATCCTCCGTCGC
>CAXBHG010000201.1:0-3632 GCA_963975385.1 uncultured Brevundimonas sp. | reverse complement strand
CCGTCGACGGTGACGCTGTTGAAGGTCGTGCGCACATGCAGACCCAGCATGGCGCGCAGCACGTTCGGATGGATGTCGGCATCGGTGACGATGAAGCCCAGCATGGTGGCCATGTCCGGCGCGATCATGCCCGAGCCCTTGGCGATGCCAGCGATGCGCACCGGATGGCCGTCGATCTCGCACTCGGCGTAGCTGCCCTTGGGAAAGGTGTCGGTCGTCATGATGCCGCGCGCCGCCCGGGCCCAGGCGTCGGCCTCGAGGGATTCCTCGATCTGATGCAGGCGGGCGTTGATCTTGCGGTCGTCCAGCACCACGCCGATCACCCCGGTCGAGGCCAGCATCACGTCACGCTGGCGGCAGGCGAACCGCTTGGCGACCTCCGAGGCGGTGCGGCGGGCCGCGTCGGCCCCGGCCTTGCCGGTGAAGGCATTGGCGCAGCCGGCGTTGATCACCAGGGCGCGCACGTCCTCGCCGCCGCCGGCGACGCCCAGCTGGCGCTTGCACCAGTCGACCGGGGCCGAGCCGATCTTGTGACGGGTGAAGACGCCGGCGCAGGTGGTGCCGGAGGCGAAATGGAAGACCACCAGATCGTCGCGCTCGTGCTTGTAGAAGCCGGCCTGGGCGGTGGCGATCCGGACCCCGCCGATCGGGGGAATGTCCGGAAAGGGCACGGCCAGGGGCGAGATGGCCAGGCCCGGCTTGCCGGCGGCCGGCAGCGGGGCCGTGGCCCCGGTCGGGGCGCGGGTGGCGCGTTTGATCGCCGCCGACAGCGGGTCGAATGCCTTTTCGAGGGCGGTCTCGATCTTCTGGCCGGTACCGGAACGGGGGGGGCGGGGCGCGCGGCTCATGGGGCCGTGGTCGCCGGGGTTGCGGTCGCGGGCGCAGCGGTGGCGGAGGCCGGCTCCTCGGCCGGACGGGCGGTGTCGGCGGGCAGCAGATTGTCGATCTCCGCCTTGCCGCGCAGTTCCTCGAGCAACTGCCTGACCCCCTCATAGGTCAGGTAGCGGACGATCTGCGGGCGCGCCTGGTCGAGGGTCGGCGGGCTTTCCCTGCGCCGGTCCTCGACCCGCAGCACGGCCCAGCCGCCCTCGGTCTGGAACGGACCGACGGTCGACCCGGCGGACTTGTCGCGCAGGGCATCGGCATAGGCGCGCGGCATCACGTCGAGGGTCGAATAGCCGAGATCGCCCCCCGAGAACCGCGTGGCCTCGTCGACCGAGCGTTCCATGGCCACGGCCTCGAACGAGGCCCCCTGGGCGAGGATGCCGATCACGGCGTCGGCCTCCTCACGGGTGCGCGACAGGATCAGGCGGACGCGGATCTCCTCGGAGGTCCGGGCCAGGCGCAGCTGTTCCTGGTACAGGCGCTGGACCGCTTGGTCGGAGATCTGGCCGTTGACGACATTCTCGACCAGCATGTCGCCGAGAATGCGTTCGCGGGTCGCTTCGAGGCGGCGCTGGGCCAGGACCGAGTTGTCGAGGCCCCGGTGCTCGGCCTCGCGGGCCAGCAGCTTCTGGTCGATGACTTCGTCCAGCACCCGGCGGAACAGCTCGGAGGTGACGTCGAGGGGTTCACCCTCGCCCACCAGGCCCTGGGCCACGGCCTCCCGTTTGACGTCGGAGGCCCAGATGGTTCCGTCCTCGACCCGGGCCACGGCCCGGTCGCCGGGTTGGGGCGGACGATCATCGCCCCCGCCGCGCGAACAGCCGGCGAGGGTCAGGGTCGAGGCCATGACGGTGATTATCAGAAGCTTGCACGAAATTCGCATTGAGGCCGCTCCGTCCTGCTGTTGCGGGGCGAATCCAGTATGGGCGCAAAGCCCCTCGCGTTGACAGGGATAAGGTCGGTGCTTAAGTCCCGCCTGCGCCCAAGTCGAGGGGTTTTCGATCGTTCGTGCGGCCCCCGCGGGTACCTTTTGCAGGTGCCGGGGCCGTCGCCGGTCGCCGCCGATCTCGGGCCCTGTTCAGAGCCTTCAGACGCTCGACCGCCTTCGGATCGCCCATGCTCGGCTTCGCCAAGAAACTTTTCGGCTCTTCCAACGACCGCAAGGTCAAGGATTTCATGGGGCGCGTTCAGCGCATCAATGCCCTGGAAGACAAGTTCGCCGCCCTGAGCGACGACGAACTGCGGATGATGACTCAGGCGTTCCGCGACCGGATCGACGGGGGCGAGACCCTGGACAAGATCATGAACGAGGCCTTCGCCGTCGCCCGTGAGGCCTCGAAGCGGGTTCTGGGCCAGCGCCAGTACGACGTCCAGCTGGCCGGCGGCATGATCCTGCACGACGGCGGCATCGCTGAAATGCGCACCGGCGAGGGCAAGACCCTGGTGGCCGTGGCCCCGGTGTATCTGAACGCGCTCGAGGGCAAGGGCGTCCACGTCATCACCGTCAACGACTACCTGGCCAAGCGCGACGCCGAATGGATGGGCCGCGTCTATCGCTTCCTGGGCATGGAGGTCGGGGTCATCGTCAACGGCCTGAGCCAGGGCCAGCGGCAGACGGCCTATAATTCCGACATCACCTACGGCACCAACAATGAGTTCGGCTTCGACTATCTGCGCGACAACCTGGTCTATGACCGGCGCGAAATGGTCCAGCGGCCGCATAATTTCGCGATCGTCGACGAGGTCGACTCGATCCTGATCGACGAGGCACGCACGCCGCTGATCATCTCCGGCCCGACCGAGGACCGGTCCGACCTCTACAAGATCGTCGACGGCATCATCAAGGAACTGATCAAGGACCCGACGACCTTCGACCTCGACGAGAAGCAGCGCCAGGCCCTGCTGACCGAGGAGGGGTCCGAGAAGATCGAGGAGCTGATGGAGGCCGGCGGCCATTTCGCCGAGGACACCACCGGCCTGTACGACGCGGCCAATGTCACCCTGGTGCACCACATCAACCAGGCCCTGCGCGCCAATACCCTGTACCAGCGCGACAAGGACTATATCGTCAAGGCCGGCGAGGTCGTGCTGATCGACGAGTTCACCGGTCGGATGATGACCGGACGGCGGCTGTCTGAGGGCCTGCACCAGGCCATCGAGGCCAAGGAGGACGTCAAGATCCTGCCCGAGAACCAGACCCTGGCCTCGGTGACGATCCAGAACTATTTCCGCCTCTACACCAAGCTGTCGGGCATGACCGGCACGGCGGCGACCGAGGCCCAGGAATTCCTCGACATCTACAAGATGGATGTCCTCGAGGTCCCGACCAACCGTCCGGTGCAGCGCATCGATTTTGACGACGAGGTCTACCGGACCTATGCCGAGAAGAATGCGGCGATCGCCCACCAGATCGCCGAATGCCATGTGAAGGGCCAGCCGATCCTGGTCGGCACGGTGTCGATCGAGAAGTCCGAACAACTCTCGGAAATGCTCAACACCTACGCCTACAAGGTCGAGATCTCGCGCACGCCCAAGGCCGAGTACGCGGGTCGCGAAAAGGAGGCCGCCAAGGTCGGGGACGCGGCATTCGACATCGAATATGCGACCGGCAAGGGGATTCCGCACAGTGTGCTGAACGCCCGCCAGCACGAGCAGGAAGCCTATATCGTCGCCGACGCGGGCCTGCCCGGGGCGGTGACCATCGCCACCAACATGGCCGGCCGCGGCACCGACATCCAGCTGGGCGG
>CAXBHG010000200.1:0-3638 GCA_963975385.1 uncultured Brevundimonas sp. | reverse complement strand
CTCGAAGCCATCGCCGGCATCGACATGGTCGCCGCCAGCGGGGCCTTTCCCGACTATGACAGCGAACTGATGGGCGCGGTCCTCGAGGCGGCCGGACAGTTTTCCGAAGGCGTGCTGGCCCCGCTGAACCGCAGCGGTGATCTTCAGGGCGCGACCCTCGCCGACGGCGACGTCACCGCCGCAGACGGGTTCGCCGGCGCCTACCGTCAGTTCGCCGCGGGCGGCTGGACCGGCCTGACCGCCTCCGCAGCGGCGGGCGGACAGCAACTCCCCAAGGCGCTGGAGCTGGCGGCCTATGAGACGGTCCATTCCGCCAACATGGCCTTCGGCCTGTGCCCGATGCTGTCGCTGGCGACGATCGAGGCGCTGGAGGCGCACGGCACGGATCATCAGAAATCCACCTATCTGACCAAGCTGGTGTCCGGCGAATGGACCGGGGCCATGGTGCTGACCGAGCCCCAGGCCGGGTCCGATCTCGGGGCCCTGACCGCCACGGCCGTGCCCAACGGCGACGGCACCTACGCCCTGAGCGGCCAGAAAATCTTCATCACCTGGGGCGACCACGACGCCACCGACAACATCGTCCATATGGTGCTGGCCCGCCTGCCCGACGCCCCGGCCGGACCCAAGGGCATCAGCCTGTTCCTGGCCTCGAAATATGCGGTCAATGCCGACGGGTCCCTGGGCGCGCGCAACAGTTTCAAGCCGGTCGGGCTGGAGCACAAGCTGGGCATCCACGCCTCACCGACCTGTGTGATGAGCTATGAGGGGGCGACCGCCGAACTGGTGGGCCAGCCCAACCAGGGCCTGTCGCACATGTTCGTCATGATGAACGCGGCCCGCCTCGCCGTCGGGGTCGAGGGCGTCGGCATCGCTGAACGCGCCTATCAGCACGCCCTGGCCTATGCGACGGAGCGCCGCCAGGGGCGGTCGGTCTGGACCGGTGAGAAGAATGCCCCGATCCTCGATCACCCTGACGTGCGCCGCACCCTGGCGGTGATGAAGGCGAAGATCGCGGCGGCGCGCGCCATCTGCCTGTCGACCGGCGTGGCCGCCGATCTGGCCAAACATGCCCCGACCGAGGAGGAGCGTCAGGCCTGGAAGGGCCGCGAGGACCTGTTCACCCCGATCGCCAAGGCCTGGTCGACCGACGTCGGCTGCGAGGTCGCGTCTCTGGGCGTGCAGATCCACGGCGGCATGGGTTTCATCGAGGAGACCGGCGCGGCCCAGTACTACAGGGACGCGCGTATCGCCCCCATCTACGAAGGGACCAACGGTATCCAGGCGATGGATCTGGTCGGCCGTAAACTGGGTCAGGACGGCGGGGCCTCGGCCAAGGCGCTGATCCTGGTGCTGAAGACCACCCTGCTGGACCTGCCGCGCCTGTTCGAGGGCAAGCCGGTCGAACGGTTCGCCAACGCCATTGACGCCGTTGAGGACGCCACCCTGTGGATCCTGGACCGCAAGGCCGCCGAGGACGGCGCGGCCGATGTGCTGGCCGCCGCCGACGCCTATCTGAAACTGCTGGGCGATGTGATCGGCGGCTGGATGCTGGCCAAGGGGGCGCTGGCCGCCAAGGCCCGGCTCGACGCCGGTGATGGCGACACGGTCTGGCTGAACGGCAGGATCGCCCTGTACGAGGTCTATGCCGCCAATGTGCTGGGCCATGTCTCCAGCCGTCTGGCCACCATCGGCCAGGGCGGGGCGCTGCTGGAACGGATGTCGGCCGAGGTTCTGGCGGGCTGAGCCAGCCCGCCGCTCACGGCCCCGGCGCGCCATCCATCAGGGCGATGGCCTCGCGCACATAGACGGCGTGGGCGACGACCCCGATCCCCAGCCCCTCGCCGTCCACCTCGACCGACTGCACCAGCACCCCGGCGATAAAGGGGTGGTCCGGCATTGGCGTGCCCGGCAGGCGGCGTGCGCCCGGGGTCCAGAACACCGGCCCGCCCGAGTTTCCGGCCTGCACCGGAAAGTCGAGCAGGAAGGTCGGAAAGGCACCGATCGGCGTCAGCGGCCACGAGGCGATCCGCCCGACCCTGAGGATCGGAAACCCGGCCCGGTTGGCCGACAGACCGCGCGGGAAGCCCAGCGACAGCAGTTCGTCGCCCGGTCCGACCTGCCATTGGTCAAAGGCATCCGCCTCGGCCAACCAGCCCAGCGGAATGGCCGCCCGGGCAAAGGTCTCGGGCGCGACAATCTCCATCACCGCGATGTCCCGCTCCGGATGCCGGGTCCAGTCCGGCGTCAGGTCGGCCTCGCGAATGCGCAGCGGCTCCGGCGTGAACCGCCAGGCCCCGTCCGGCAGGGCCATACGCCAGCCGATCCGGGCCTCGGTGCCGGGCATCCGCTCCAGCACATGGGCGGCGGTGACCAGCACCGTGCGGGGTGTCCCGTCCGGCCGCGGGGCCTCGACCAGAAAGCCGGTCCCGACCGTGCGCCGGCCGTTGCCGTCGGGCTGGTCCAGCTGCACCGTGGCGTCGATCAGCCCCCGCGTCAGGTCCCAGCCCGGGGCGATGACCGGGGCCGGGTCCGGCGCGGGTTCGGGCGGAATCTGGATCGCGAACATACACACTCCGGCGGCCACAGCGACTGAACTTCATTTGACGACGCGGGGGCACCGCGCACAAGGTCCCGCCAAACCGACAGGAGTCTGGCCCATGAACCGCCGTGAACTGATCGCCACCGCCGCCGCGACCGCCGTCGCCGGTCCCGCCCTCGCCCACCAGACTCCCGGAGCCTCGATGACCCGTCCGCACGCCCCCGTCGCGAAGAAGATCCCCGTGACCATCGAACAGCTGGGCCGGGTCCGGACCGACGACTATCAGTGGATGAAGGACGACAATTGGCAGGCGGTGCTGCGCGATCCGACCCTGATCAAGGCCGAGGTCAAGGAGCATCTGACCGCCGAGAATGCCTATCGCGAGGCGATGATGGCCGCGACCCTGCCGCTGCAGGCGACGATGTTCGACGAGATGAAGGGCCGCATCAAGGAGGACGACTCCAGCGTGCCGGCCCCCGACGGCCCGTGGGCCTATTTCATCGAGTACCGGACCGGCGATCAGCATCCGCGCTACATGCGCCAACCCCGCGACGGCTCGGGCACGCCCCAGTCGCTGCTCGACGCCAATGCCCTGGCCGAGGGCAAGGCCTATTCCCAGGTTTCGGCCGCCGATCACAGCCCCGACCACGCCCTGTTCGCCTATGCCGAGGACGCCCAGGGCTCGGAGGTGCACCAGATCTACATCAGGGACCTGGCGACCGGCGACGTCCTGCCCGACCCGATCGGGTCGGCCACCGGCGATTTCACCTTCTCGCCGGACAGCCAGTGGATCTTCTGGACCAACCGCAATGACAACGGCCGCCCGGACAAGATCTTCCGTCGCCCGGTGCGCGGCGGCGAGACGGCCCTGGTCTATGAGGAGGCCGACGAGGGCATGTTCATCAGTGTCGGCCGCACGTCCGACGACGCCTTCGTCCTGATCTCGATCGCCAATCAGGAGACGTCGGAGGCCCGCGTCATCCCGGCGGCGACCCCGACCGCCACGCCGGTGGTGCTGGAACCGCGCCACACCGCCCGCCTGTATGACGCCGACCACTGGGGCGACCGCTGGGTGATCCGGACCAATGCCGACGAC
>CAXBHG010000199.1:0-3708 GCA_963975385.1 uncultured Brevundimonas sp. | reverse complement strand
CCAGACGGTCCGCCGTCCAGACGCGGGTGAAACGGGCCAGCAGATCCTCGGCCGACGACGGTGTATCCGTGCACGGCGTCAGGGTCACGAACAGATGGCCCCGGGTCCGCGAGCCGCGGGCGGGCAGACCCAGGTCGCGCAGGCGCAGACGGATCGGGGCCTGCATGTCCGCGACGACCCAGGCCTGGCGAATGCCGGCATGGGTGTCGATCTCGACCCGGCCGCCGTCCTCCAGCACGCGGGGCGAGACCGGCCAGCTCATGAACAGGTTGTCGCCCATAACCGACAGGCCGTCGGTCGGCCGGATCAGCACCGCCAGATAGACGTCGCCGCCGTCCGCGGCCGCCCCGCGCAGCCGCAGATGTTCGCCGCTGCGCAGGCCGGGCGGCACGCGCACGCGCAGGGCCCGGCTGCCGACAGCCACCGGGACGCTGCCGCCGTTCACCGCCTGGAGCGGGGTCAGGCCGATCACCGGACGGGCGGTCGGACGTGTGGCCGGGGCGGCGAGTGAGAGATGGCCTGGACCTGCCTGCTGGATCAGTCTCCAGGCGGCGATGATGCGGCGGAAGCGGTCCGCGTCGCCGCCGGGCAGATCGGGTCGCGCCGCCTTGACCGCTTGCCGGAAGGCACGTTTCAGGGCTGCACCGTCCGCCGGGCCATGCAGCCCCAGCAGGGCGTAGGCCTCGCGGGTCGAGGTGACCTCGGTATAGGAACGGGCGCGCATTGCTGACAAAGGCCCTCAACAGGGTCAACGGGCGGTTAACCGCGACCAGCGGTCGCGCACCCTTTCGCGGCACCGGCCAATGGCGCTATGTCAGCAAGATGACCGCACCCGTGATCCCGTCCAGCCCGACCCGTGAAGAGTATGCGGCCGAATACGCCGCCGCCCTGGCCGCCAACGGCGACGAGTCGATCTTCCAGCGCGACGATCCGGTTGCCCTGTTCGTCGACTGGCTGGCTGACGCCCGCAGGACCGAGCCGAACGACGCCAATGCCATGGCCCTGGCGACCGTGGACGCTGACGGCCTGCCGGACTGCCGGGTGGTTCTGCTGAAGGATGTCGATTCGCGCGGCTTCACCTTCTATTCCAACCGCGAGAGCGCCAAGGGCGAGCAACTGGCGGCCCGTCCGGCGGCGGCCCTGCTGTTTCACTGGAAGACGCTGCGACGGCAGGTGCGGGTTCGGGGACGGGTCGAGCCGGTCAGTGCGGCAGAGGCTGACGCCTATTTCGCCAGCCGGGCGCGCGAAAGCCGCATCGGGGCCTGGGCCTCGGAACAGTCACGGCCATTGGCCGACCGTGCTGAACTTGAGGCGGCCGTGGCGCGGGCGACGGCGCGGTTCGACGGTTCGGACGTGCCCCGTCCCGATCGCTGGACCGGCTGGCGGCTGGCACCCGAAAGTCTGGAGTTCTGGCGGGACCGGCCGTTCCGCCTGCATGACCGGCTAGGATTCGCGCGCGACGGTCAGGGCTGGAGTCGAACGCGTCTCTGGCCCTGAGGTGCCGGGGGGGCGTAGCGGGCCATGAAGGTCTCGACCGCGTCGGAAGCGATCGCCTCGACCGTGCGACGGACCTTGACGGTATCCCCGCTGACGATGGGTACGAAGAAGACCGGATGTTCCATCATTCCCATAAGCTGTCCGGCCGCCCAGGTCGGATTGTCGATGTTTAGCTGTCCGGTCCGCGTCAGCGTGGTCAGCGCCTCGGTCAGATCGGCCCCGAAGCTCTTGCGACCGACGTCGAAGAAGCGCGCCGCCATCTGCTGGAACCTTGGCCGTTCGGCCATGACCAGGCGGAAGACGGAGCGGACAAAGGGATCGGCCAGGAAGTCGCCATAGGCCCCGGCGAACACCGTCAGTTGTTCCCGGGCCGGGCCGGACGCCGATTGCACGAATTTCATCTGTTCGATGAAGTCGACAGCCGCCTCTTCGATCACGGCCTCGAACAGTTCGGCCTTACCGGCGAAATAGTTGTAGAGCGTGGCGGTCGAGACGTTGGCGTCGCGTGCGACCGGTTCGATCCGTGTACCCGCATAGCCCGCAACCATGAACTGGCGCCGCGCATGACGCACTATTGCATCGCGGCGTGGGTCCGAAGAGATCGGGGAGGAGGGGGCAGCGGAACCGCTCATGGGCAATCAACGTGTTCTGGTTGCCGCAACACTGACGCTTAGATTTCGCTCCCGCAACCGGAACCTGATCGGTAACAATACGGTGTCAGAGGGTTCGCCACGACGCCAGCAACGGGTGGGCGAGCACCGGTGCGGCCAGTCGCACGACCGCCTGCGGGTCCTCAAGGCGCACCGCCGCGGTTGAGTCCGCGACCACGAAATCGGCGTTGACCCGGGACGGTTCTGTCAGGCGTTCATGCCCCGGACGGACCGTGGCCAGATACTGGGCGATCACGGAATCCGCCGTTCGGCCGCGCTCGGCCTGGTCGCGCAGAAGGCGGCGGATGAAGCGGATGTCGGCCGGGGTGTCGACGAACACCCGGATATCGAACAGGGCCGACAGGGCCGGGGTACACAGGACGTGGGTCCCCTCGATGACCACCACCTCGGCGGCGGGCACCGCCTCACCGCCGGGATCGCGCCCATGGTGGATGAACGAATAGAGGGGGGCGACGATGTCATGGCCGGCCTTCAGCGCGCTCAGGTCGGCGATCATCCGATCGTGATCCCGCGCGGCGACGTCGTCGAAATCGAAGGTCGCGGCGTCGAAATCGGGGAGGCTCGCGGCATCCCGGTAGTAGGAATCCTCGCGCATAAGAACGGCGACACCCTCGGGCAGGGCCGACACCAGCGCCTCGGCCAGGGTGCTCTTGCCCGAGCCGGATCCCCCGGTGATGGCGATCAGAATGCTCATTTTACGCCTCCGCCGTTCAAGCCCGGCCCTTCTAGGGTGGGGCGGTAGCAAAGGCCATCCCGCGCCGCTCGCGGTGACGCTAGGTCACGTTGCTTATCGCTGATCACCTCGGTAGCGTAAGGCCAAGCGCCTCGTTGAGCAGGCACAGACGAGGGATTGAGATGCTTGGATTGATGCAGGACTGGCCGCTGACGGTCGACAAGATCATCGATCACGCGAAGAACTGGCACGGCCATCGCGAGGTGGTCACGCGCTCGGTCGAGGGACCGATCGTCCGCACGACCTATGGCGAGATGCACGGTCGCTCCAAGCGGGTGTCGAACGCCCTGTTGGCCTGGGGAGTAAAGCCCGGCGACCGTATCGCCACCCTGGCCTGGAACACCGGCCGCCACATGGAGGCCTGGTACGGCATCATGGGCATTGGCGCGGTGTGCCACACACTGAACCCCCGGCTGTTCCCGGAACAGCTGATCTACATCATCAACCACGCCGAAGACCGGATGATCTTCGTCGATCTGACCTTCGTGCCCCTGCTGGAGGCCATCCTGCCGCACTGTCCGTGCGTGAAGAAGGTCATCGTCATGACCGACGAATGGACCATGCCGGCCACCAAACTGCCCGCCGCCGAATGCTATGAGCAGGTGTTGTCCGAGGCGTCCGAGGACGCGGCCTGGGGCCAGTTTGACGAACAGACTGCCTGCGGCCTCTGCTACACCTCGGGGACGACCGGCAATCCGAAGGGCGTTCTGTATTCGCACCGCTCGAACTTCATCCATACGCTGCTGGGCCTGCAGACCACGGTGCTGGGGGCCACGCCCAGCGAGGTGATCCTGCCGGTGGTGCCGA
>CAXBHG010000198.1:0-3728 GCA_963975385.1 uncultured Brevundimonas sp. | reverse complement strand
CACCGTGGTCCGGCCCGAGCCCCAGTGTTTCTGGTCGCCGCGCGATCCCGAGGCCTTCACCCGGGCCGACGCCGTGTTCGATCCGCAGGACGAGGATGACGACGGCCGCTGGCGGTTCGCCGGTGGCCCGATCGACAATTTCTCGCTGGCCTGGCGCGACGTGCGCTTCACCAGCCGCTTCACCCCGTTCCGCCACCTGGCCTTCTTCCCCGAACAGGCCGCCAACTGGGACTGGCTGGACGGTCGCATCCGCGCGCTGGTGAAGGAGCGCAAGGACGGGCCGCGCCCGAAGATCCTCAACCTGTTCGGCTATACCGGCGTCGCCAGCCTGGCCTGCGCCGCCGCCGGGGCCGAGGTCACCCATGTCGACGCCTCCAAGAAGTCGGTCGCCTGGGCGCGCGAGAATGCCGACCTGTCCGGCATGGCCGACCGGCCGATCCGCTGGATCGTCGAGGACGCGCGCAAATATGTGGCCCGCGAGGTCCGGCGCGGCTCGAAATACGACGGCATCATCCTCGACCCGCCAAAATACGGGCGCGGTCCGACCGGCGAGGTCTGGCGCCTGTTCGAGGACCTGCCCGGTCTGGTGACCGACTGCGCCGCCCTGTTGTCTGACGACGCCTCCTTCCTGCTGTTGAACGCCTATGCCGCCCGCATCTCGGGCCTGTCCCTCGCCCATGTGATGGCCGAGGCCACGGCGACCCGGGGCGGTCGCATCGACTGGGGCGAGCTGGCCCTGGCCGAGGACGGCAGGGACGGACGCGCCATCGGCCTCAGCTTCTTCTCGCGCTGGAGCGACCGGTGAGCGAGCCCCGCCTGATCACCTCCCTGACCAATGACACGGTCAAGGCCGTGCGCGCCCTGCACATGCGCAAGGAACGCGAGGCCACCGGCCGCTTCCTGGCCGAGGGTCTGAAATTCATCGGCGAGGCGCTGGATCAGGGGCGCACGCCCACCCTGCTTATGGTCGGGATGGAGGCGCGACCGCATCCGCTGCTGGACCGGGCCATGGCCGAGACCCGCGCCGCCGGGGGCGAGATCGTCACCGTCACCCACCCGATCCTCGAGAAGATCAGCCGCCGCGACAATCCGCAGACGGTGCTGGGCGTGTTCGACCAGACCTTCGTCAAACTGGCCGACATCGATCCCGCCTCGGCCCCCTGCTGGGTGGCGCTGGAACAGGTGCGCGACCCGGGCAATCTGGGCACCATCATCCGCACCGCCGATTCCGCCGGCTGCGGCGGGGTCATCCTGATCGGCGACTGCGTCGATCCCTATTCGGTCGAGGCCGTGCGCGCGACCATGGGCTCGGTCTTCGCTGTCTCCATCGCCCGCTGCACCGCCGAGGCCTTCCTGGAGTGGCGCGCCCGCTGGCCGGGCAGTGTGATCGGCACCCGGCTGGACGCCACCCACGGCTATCGCGACGCCCCGGTGCGGGCCCCGGCCCTGATCCTGATGGGCAATGAGCAGGCCGGCCTGACCGACACGCTGGCCGCTGCCTGCGACGTCAACGTCAAGATCCCGATGCGCGGCCGCGCCGACAGCCTGAACCTGGCCGTGGCCACAGGGGTCATGGTCTATGCGGTGACGGACGGGCTCGTTGCCGGGGGCTAGATTTCAGGCGGCAGCCCACCATTGCCGCGCTGCGAGCAAGGCCAGTCCCAGCAGGATCATGGGGCCGAAAATCCGGAAGGTGTGGCGGGTGAACCGCTCGGGGATGAAGGTGTCGAACAGCCCGTCCTGACCGGCCCCGTATTTGACCGCCACTGCGGTCAGCGGACATTTCAGGCCACTGGCCGAAAACACCAGACCCTCGATCACCACCAGCGCCACGGATACCGTCAGCCACAGGCCGCCGGCCCCGGTGACCCCGCCGTACAGCACCAGCAGGGACGCGGTCGCCATCACCGCATAGATGGCCGTGTGCAGCAGCCTGACACCAAACAGACGTTGGGCATCGGTCATCGACGGCCAGCCTCCGTAATGTCCGCTCAGGGATGGGCGGGGGTCAGCCGGTCATGCTCGAAGGCGAAACCGTCCCCGACCTGATCCAGCGGCAGGGCCGGCACGGACGTGCGCGAGGCGACGGTCGTTTCCTGCTCGGAATCGATTCGCCCGCTTGTGTCGGTCCGCCGCCCGGTCAGGAAATTGACGCTGACGGCGGTCGATTCCCCGGTCATCCGATGTACATTGGTGTGATCATAGCCGATCAATTTCACGCCCCCGTCCTGCTGGCGGAAATGGAATCGGTAGGGCCCCATGCTGCTGCCCCCCATCGACATGAACAGGTTCAGCTCCAGCGTCAGCAACCCGTTGGCGAAGCTCAGCCCGGCGTCGAACGGATCGTCCATATGCAGCATGTCGGCATCCCGCCCGGGGAAGATCGCGTGGTTCTGTCCGGCCAGCCGGAAGCCGCCCTCCCCGCCAAGGGCGACGGCCAGGATGCGCGGATTGATGTCCGCATCCGGCAGGCCGTCGCGGCGAATGATCTTCTGCGGATCGGTCCGGCGCAGGACAAAGGCCAGGTCCGGCACGCCGTCGCGGCTGATGTCGCCCTGAACCGCCTGCTCCAGCCGCCAGCCCGTCGGCACAAAGGCCTGCGCCGACGCCCCCCGCGTCACCAGTCGCGGAATGCCCGGCGCGACCTCGAGCGCCGGGGGCGCGGCTGCGGCGGTTACAGCGGTCGGGTCGTCGGCAGCCGGTGCCGTCCCGGGGCTGCATCCGGACAGGCCGGTCGCCGTGGCCGCGATCAGGACGACGATTGAAATCCGCATAATCCCGGCCCCTCCGGTGGCGACGGTAGGCGAAATCCGGTTCCGGACTCAAGCTGACCGCCGGTTCGATCCGACAGTGGCTTTTTCCGGCGAAGCTGGCGACTATCTTTCACCGGCTCACCAACACTGGACCGCCAGGGTCCGTGGCATGGCGGGACGGCAGGGGCGGGAGACCTGGAATGACGATGAGCGCACCGGGAGTCCGGCCGACACCCCCACGGAGAGTCGTGTCCGAGGTCGTGCGTTGGCTGTGCGGGGGTTATTTGACCCTGTCGGGCTGGACGGTCCGGGGCGAATGGCCGGAGCTGGACAAGGCCGTGGCCATCGTCGCGCCCCACACCTCCAACTGGGACGGCCCCATCCTGCTGGCCGCGGCCGGCTATCTGCGGGTCAAGCCCAAATGGCTGGGCAAGGCCAGCCTGGCCAACGGACCGTTCGGCGGCCTGCTGCGCTGGCTGGGCTGTATCCCGATCGACCGCTCGGCCGGCGGGGACGTGGTTCGCACCGTCAGCGAGGCGTTCGCGGCCCACGACCGGATGATCCTGGGATTGGCCCCCGAAGGCACCCGCAGCCTGACCCCGGAATGGAAGTCGGGCTTCTATCGTATGGCCTGCGCCGCCGGGGTGCCGATCATCCTCGGGGTGATCGACTATCGCACCCGGACCGTCCGCCTTGCGGCCGTGATTCATCCCACCGGCGACTATGCCGCCGACCTGGTACGGATCCAGAGCCATTACCGTGATGCCGTCGGCAAGAACCCGGACCAGACCCAATGCGGCACCGGGGTCTTCCCACCCGCGCCGCAGGACAGCTAGGTCCCGCGCGGCTTGACCCGGTTGGTCGGCGGGGCCTCGGCCGGGTTCTCGGGCCAGGGGTGACGCGGGTAGCGGCCGCGCATCTCGGCCCGCACAGCCGTCCACGACCCGGCCCAGAAGCCCGGCAGGTCCTTCGTCA
>CAXBHG010000197.1:0-3745 GCA_963975385.1 uncultured Brevundimonas sp. | reverse complement strand
AGGCGGGGACCCAGGTCTGTGGGCGATCGGCGTCGCCGGTGTCGTCGTCCGCTCAATCCCAGCCGCCGATGCTTCAACGAAAGCACTGGGTCCCCGCCTTCGCGGGGATGAGCGGTCAGTGTGCCCTATTCCTGCGCCGGAGGATCCATCAGTCGCCGCGTCAGATAGGTGTATTCCAGCGCGATACGGCGGGCCGTCTCGCGCAGATTGGCGCCGGCCGCGTGGCCGCCGTCGGTGTTCTCGTAGAACAGGACCGGATAGCCCAGTTCCTCCAGCCGCGCCGCCGCCTTGCGGGCGTGGCCCGGATGGACGCGATCATCCTTGGTCGAGGTATGGATGAAGACCTCGGGATAGGGCTGTCCGGCGCGCAGGTTCTGATAGGGCGAATAGGCCTGGATCCAGGCCCGCTCGGCCGGCACGTCCGGATTGCCGTATTCCCCCTGCCACGAGGCCCCGGCCAGCAATTTGTGAAAGCGCAGCATGTCGAACAGCGGCACCTGGATGACCGCGGCGTTGATCAGGTCCGGCCGCTGCGTCAGCATCGCCCCCATGAACAGCCCGCCCTGGGACCCGCCCATAATGCCCAGTCTCGGCTGGTTGGTGATGTTGCGGGCGATCAGGTCCAGGGCCACGGCCTGGAAGTCCTCATGGGCGCGCTGGCGGTTCTCCTGCAGGGCCGCCTCGTGCCAATTGGGGCCGAACTCGCCGCCGCCGCGGGTATTGGCGACCACATAGACCCCGCCCCGCTCCAGCCACAGCTTGCCGACCGTGGCCGAATAGCCGGGCAGCAGCGAATTCTGGAACCCGCCGTAGCCGTACAGCAGGGTCGGGTTCGAGCCGTCCGTGGCCATGGCGTCGCGATGGACGACGAAATAGGGGATCATCGTCCCGTCGGCCGAGCGGGCCTCAAACTGGTCGACGGTCATGCCGTCGGCATCGAATTTGGCCGGCAGGGTCTTGACCTGGTCGACCGCGCCGGTGGCGGCGTCGGCCAGCCACAGGCTGGACGGGGTCAGATAGCCCGCGACGCTGATGAAGATGCGGTCGTCCCGCTCCGAGGCCGAGCCGACCCCCACAGTGACGTTCCGGGGCAGGTCCAGACGCGTGCGCGCCCAGTCCCCGTCGGCGTTCGGCGCATAGACATCGACCGCACCGCGCACATTCTCGAACAGGGCCACCACCAGCCGGTTGCGGGTGGCGCTAATGCCCTCGACCGCCTCGCGCGGGCCCGGACGCAGGATCAGCCGCGCCGGGGTCGCCGGATCAGCCAGCCAGGCCTCCAGCGGCCAGGCGATCACGTCGCCGGTCCGGAATTCCTGCCCCGAGGGGGCGGTCCAGTCCTGTTTGGTGGTGACGACCAGCTGGCCCTGCACCAGGGCCTCGATATCCGACTTGGCCGGCAGGGCCAGCTGCGTCGTGGTGCCGTCGGGGTTCAGCCGCCAGGTCTCGCTCTCATAGAAGCTGACGCCGCGGTTCAGCAGGGTCGCCCGCACCACCCCGTCGGCGTCGCGCAGCGTATAGCCGGACACCGAGACGTCCTCGGGCTGTCCGGTGAAGACGGTCTCGGCCTGGTCGATCGTCTGGCCGCGGGTCAGCCGTTTGACGATCATCGGATAGCCGGAACTGGTCATCGACCCCGCACCGAAATCGCGGGCGATCAGCAGGGTGTCGGCGTCGATCCAGGCGGCATTGCCCTTGGATTCCGGCAGGTCGAAACCGTCGCTGACGAAGGTCCTGGTGGTCCGGTCAAACTCACGGATCGTGACCGCGTCCTTGCCGCCGTCGGACAGGGAGACCAGGCAGCGGGTCTCCTGCGGCGGCAGGCAGGTCGCGCCCTTGAAGACCCAGTTCTTGTCCTCGGCCGCCGACAGGGCGTCGATGTCGAGGATCGTCTCCCAGGCGGGCTCGCCGGTGCGATAGCTGTCCAGGCTCGTGGTGCGCCAGATGCCCCGCACATGGCCGGCGTCCTGCCAGAAATTGTCGATCGTGCCGTCGTGGTTGAAGCCCGGATTGGGAATGCGGTCACGGGCCTGGACGATCTCCAGGGCCTGGGCGTGCAGCCCCTCATAGCGGGGGTCGCCCTGCAGGGTGCCCAGAGACCGGGCGTTCTGTTCGTTGACCCAGGCCATCGCCCGCTCGCCGTCGATTTCCTCCAGCCAGAGGTACGGGTCGGTGGCGTCGGAGGTGGCGAAGGCCCCCTCGACCAGCGGTGGATTGGGTGGAGAAACCGGAGTCTGGGCCATGGCGCCTGTCGCGAGTGCGGTGGAAGCGAGAAGAACGGCGAGCGCGCTGGACGGACGGATCATGCTGGCTTTCCCGATGAACAAGGACGGGCACCTTACCCCCCGGGCACCGGCGAACAAGGCGGGGCGCGCCCACCTTACGGTTTTGTCATCCGGAATCAGCGACCGGGATCGGGGATACAGAGGGTCTCGCCACAGGCCTTGCAATGGACCGCGTCGGGGTCGTGTCGCTGCAGGCCGCAGGTCGGGCAGGGAAAGAAGACCTTGTGCGGCATCAGCAGGGTCTGGCCCAGCCGCACGAACAGGGTCACCCCGACCAGCATGATGACGATCGACACGACCCGCCCCCAGTTGCCGGGCAGCAGGATGTCGCCATAGCCGGTCGTGGTCAGGCTGGTGACGGTGAAATACAGGGCGTCGATATAGCCGGTGATCCCCTCATACCGGCCCATGAAACTGGTGTAGACGAAGCCGGTGGCGACAAAGACGAAGGTCACCAGGGCCACGACCGCCTTGATCGTGTCCTCGATCCGGGTGTCGTCAAAGCGCCGCCCGACCGTGCGCCAGAAGAAGTCCGAATTGATCAGGGTCCACAGGCGCAGCACCCGCAGGAATCCGAGATTGAACAGCCAGGCCGGGAACAGCAGCGTCGCCAGGATGAACAGGTCGACCCAGACGATCGGCTTCTTCAGCCAGGACCGGACATCCGAATAGGCCCAGGCCCGTGCCGCCAGATCCAGCGCCAGGACCGCGGCGATCACATAGTCGATCACATAGAAGATCGTCGCCGTACCCTTCAGCAGCGGGGCCGCCACGAAGAAGCCGACAATCAGGACATCGATGACCAGCACCGCCAGACGGAAGCGCACCGCCGTCTCGGACGCGCCGTGATACAGGGCCCGGATTCGCGCGCGCAGGCGCAGGCCTTCGGGTTTCGGGAGGTCGTCGGCGCGGCTCATGGGTCAGCGATACCCCGCTTCGATCGATCCGGAAACCGCGAGACTTCGCCACGGCGCATTCCGGGTCTATAGGCTCGGGGTCCATGAACCACCCCTTCGTCAAGATGAACGGCGCCGGCAATGATTTCGTCGTCGTCAACGCCCTCGAGACCCCGTTCACCCCGACGGCGGCCCAGGCGCGCGCCATCGCCGACCGCGACACCGGCCAGGGCTGCGACCAGCTGATCGCCATCACCCCGTCCGACCGGGCCGACGCCTTCATGCGGGTGTGGAACGCCGACGGCGGCGTGGTCGAAACCTGCGGCAATGCCCTGCGCTGTGTCGGCTGGCTGCTGATGCAGTCGACCGGCAAGGACCGCGTCACCATCGACACCCTGGGCGGGCCGACCACGGCGTGGCGCGTTCCCGGCCGCGTCGGATCGGGACCCGACGGGCGGCGCGACGCGTCAGATCCCGAAGGGTCAACGACCGCGGCCCCGATCGCCCCAGGCCGCGTCGGATCGGGACCCGACGGGCGGCGCGGAGCGTCAGATCCCGAAGGGT
>CAXBHG010000196.1:0-3758 GCA_963975385.1 uncultured Brevundimonas sp. | reverse complement strand
GGCGGGACAGTCGCGAAGTCGGCTGTGTCTGCGGTTGCGGGTGGCGGGCGCAGCGCGATCGGCGCGGCTGCGTCCATGGCAGGCGGCGCCCGTACGGCCTATTCGCTTGGCGCGGCGCGCTCCGGGAAGACAGGCATGGGCGCAGCGGCTGCGGGTGTCGGCGGCGTGGCGAGCGCAGGGGTCCAAACCATGGCGTCCGGGGCGGCAGGATTTGCCCGGAAGGCCTTTGGCAACCCAGGCGCAAAGGCGCAGGCGGGAAGCCGCGCTGCCTTTGCCGCGACCGGCGGAACAGGTGCCGGCCCTTCTCAGCTCCCAGCCGCCAATGACCGGTCAGCGCCCGATTGGGCGAACCGTATCCGGCGCAGCCAATCCACTCGCGATGCCGGCATGATGGCGGCCTCCGCCGTCCGCGATGGCGACCGGCCCGGCGGCGGCACATCCGTACAACTCAGATCAGACGAGGATTAGACAGAGATGCTTTGGAAACGAGCCTCCAGCCGATATGGCGACACGCCCGAACCTGTCACACCCTACCAGCGCGCGGCTCAAGCCTGGGACGACCGGATCGGTTCGGCGCGCGTCCAGGCCGCCAACTGGCGTCTCGCCGCGCTTGGCGCGATTGCCCTTGCGTTCGTGCTGGCGGGCGGGCTCGTCTGGCGATCAACACAATCTTTCGTCACGCCCTATGTGGTGGAATTGACGAGCGATGGCGCGGTACGCGCCGTCGGCCCGGCCGAGGGGCATTACGAGCCGACCGACGCGCAGATCGCGTTTCACCTGGCAGACTTTGTCACCAATACGCGCTCGGTTTCTATCGATCCGGTCGTCGTGCGCCAGAACTGGCTGAAGGCCTATGCCTACGCGACCGACCGGGCCGCCGCGACGCTGAACGATTATGCCCGCGACAATGACCCGTTCGCCGATGTCGGACACCGCTCCGTGTCCGTCGACGTGACGAGCGTCGTGCGCTCCTCCGATGACAGTTTCACGGTGCGCTGGCGTGAGACCGCCTACCGCAATGGCGCCGAGACCGTTCAGTCGCACCATACTGGCGTGTTCTCGATTGTAATCGACCCGCCCCGCGATGCCCGAACCCTGCGTGCCAATCCGCTCGGACTCTACGTCCACGGCCTCAACTGGTCGAAAGACCATCAATAGGAGATCTGCTCATGAAACGCCTTGCCCTCATCCTTCTCGGTGCCAATTGCCTTGCCGCCTGCGAAACATTTCCCGCCACTGGCGGAGCGCCGGACATCGTCCTTGATGAAGAAATGGCCTTGTCAGGCGAATTTGCCGAGGACCTCTTCGTGCCACCTGAAGCGGAGCCCGAAGAAGATCAGGCGCCAATCCTGGCGCGGACCTACGAGCCGGCCATCATGCCCGGCCAGCTGAAGCCCCTGCCGGTGGCGGACGCCTCCGCCCTATCGCTTAAACCTTATGAGGCGATCGAGGCGGCCAACACCAAGGCGTCGATCGAGCCTTCGCTCGCCAATTACATGAATGCGATCCAGGTCTACCCCTACACAGTCGGCGCGCTCTACCAGGTCTATTGCGCACCCGAACAGGTGACCGACATCGCGCTCGAGCCCGGCGAGGACCTCGTGTCCGTCTCGGCAGGCGACACGGTCCGCTGGGTGCTCGGCGACACCGTGTCTGGCACCGGCACGACCGCGCAGGCCCATATCCTGGTCAAACCGATCCAGCCGGGTCTCAAGACCAATCTCATTATCACGACGACCCGCCGGGCTTATTTGCTCGAACTGCGCGCGTTCCAGGACACCTATATGGCGGCGGTCTCGTGGCGCTATGCCGACCAGCAATTAGTCACACGGGTCGCGAGCACATCCGCGCGGTCCGCGGAGCCGTCCGGGCCACAGGGCCTGCAGCTGGAGCGGCTGACGTTCCGATATCAGCTTGCCGGAGACAGGCCGCACTGGCGCCCGGAGCGCGTGTTCGACGATGGCCGCAAGGTCTATATCCAGTTCCCCACCCGGCTTGACCAGGGCGATGCACCCGCCCTGTTCGTCATCGGCCGCGACGGGCGCTCTCAGCTCGTGAACTACCGCATGATGGGCGACTATTACGTGGTCGACCGCCTGTTTGCGAAAGCCGAACTCCGCCTCGGCGAGAAGAAGCAGGACGTCGTACGGATCGCGCGCTCCGATCTGGGCGATGCGGGCCGATGAGCCAGGCGTCTTCCCCTGCCCCCGAGGCCCTGGAAATCCGAGGCAAGCCCCGGCCGGTCCGGCGGTTCTCGAAGCGCGCGCTTGCTATCCTGCTAGGGACAGCCAGTGCGGTCATACTCGGATCGCTGGCCTTTGCCCTGCAATCTCCGGACAGGGACAATGCCACTGCAGGGCGCGAGCTCTACTCGACCGCGAGAAAGCCGACGGCCGAAGGCCTGGAAGCGCTCCCGGCAAGCTATGGCGACGTGAAGCCCGAGGCGCCGGAACTCGGGCCGCCGCTGCCGGGTGACCTTGGCGGCCCCATCCTGAAAGCCCGGCGCGAAGGACGCATGACGTTTGATGAGGCCTATGATGCTGCACCGCCGACAGAGGTAGATACGGCCCGCCAGATGCGCGAAGCGGAACTTGCGGCGCGGGAGGCCGCAATGTCAGATGCCGCTCGGGGCAGCGGCGTATTCTTCTCCGTTGGAGCAAGCGGGGCAAGACTGTCATCGGTGTCAGAAACAGCCGATGACAAGCGTCCCGCGCTGCAAATGCCCGACCTGTCAGCGTTTGCGAACTCTGCATCTGGCGTGTTTGGCGCGTCGCTCGATGAGGATCCGAACCGGCAGGAACGGAAACTGGATTTCCTCGGCGAGACGGATGACACGTCGATCTACAATCCGCACCGCCTTGAGACGCCGGTCTCGCCCTGGCAGCTGATGGCCGGGACAGTGATCCCTGCAACCCTGCTCACGGGGGTGAACTCCGACCTGCCGGGCCAGGTCATCGCGCAAGTGACGAACCCGGTCTATGATACGGTGAGCGGCGAGACGGTGCTTGTGCCGCAAGGCGCCCGCGTGATCGGCCGCTATGACAGTGTCATCGCATTCGGACAATCACGCGCCCTGCTTGTCTGGACGCGCATCATCATGCCGGACGGCAGGTCGATCCGCATCGACAATCTCGCCGGTGTCGATGCGCGCGGCTATGCCGGGCTTGAAGACAAGGTCGACTATCACTCCTGGCGCCTGCTGCAGGGCGTTGCGCTCTCGACCCTCCTGGGCGTCGGCTCCGAGCTTGCGAGCGATGATGAAGGTGACATCGCGCGGGCCCTCAGGCGGTCCGCACAGACCGGAGCGAACCAGGCCGGACAGGACATTGTCCACCGCAATCTCGACGTCCAGCCGACCATCACCATCCGTCCCGGCTGGCGGCTCGGCATCATCGTCAACAAGGACATTGTCCTCAAACCCTATGAAGGAGGTAAAGCGCCATGAGTGAAGTGAGTTTGAAGATCGGGCCGCTTCCGGACCGGACGCCGCAGAAACTGTCGATCAGTCTGGAGCCGGCGCTGGCAGCGGACCTGGAAGCTTATGCGCAGGTGCATTCTGGCGCCTACGGGACTGAGACATCGGTCGCGATTCTGGTGCCTCTGATGCTCGAGGCATTCATTGCGAGTGACAGCGGATTCAAGAAGGCGCGCAGGGCATAAGCGACGCTCTAAACAATTGATGTTCAACAAGTGGAGCAAGAACAATGGCAAGACTGATAACTGCAAAGGAGGTCCTCGACCTCACGGGCTACAAGAGC
>CAXBHG010000195.1:0-3781 GCA_963975385.1 uncultured Brevundimonas sp. | reverse complement strand
TCTGGGTCGTCTCCGACGGCCGGGCCGGCATCGAGAATCAGGCGCTGGGGCTGGCCGAGGCCGTCCAGCGTCTGACTCCGGCTGACATCGCGATCAAACGCGTCCACTGGCGGCCCCGGGCCGACTGGTTGCCGACCGCCCTCAAGATCCCGGCCATGCTGGACCCGTCCTCGGACCGGGCAGAGCCTGAGCCCGGCCGGGCCTGGCCCGATCTGTGGATCGCCACCGGCCGCGCCACCCTGCCCCTCAGCCTCGCAGCGCGCCGCAGGTCCGGCGGTCGCACCTTCGTGGTCCAGACCCAGGACCCACGCCTGTCGCCGGCGCGTTTCGACATGGTCGTGGCCCCGGCCCATGACGAGCTGGCCGGGGACAATGTCTTCCGCATCACCGGCTCGCCGCACCGCATCACCCCGGGCCGGATTGTCGCCGCCGCCGCCGAGATGGCGGACCGGATCGCCCCCCTGCCCCAACCGCGGGTCGCGGTATTGATCGGCGGTCGTTCGGCGGCCTTCGACCTGACCGAGGCCCACGCCGCCGACCTGGCCGACCGGATCGCCCGCGCGATTCGCGCCGCCGGCGGGTCGCTGCTGCTGACCTTTTCGCGCCGGACCCCGGCCGCCGCCCGGGCCGTGATGGTCGACCGGCTCGGCCATCTGCCCGGCATCATCTGGGACGAGCGCGGCCCCAATCCCTATTTCGCCTTCCTCGGCGCGGCCGATCATGTGCTGGTCACCGAGGACAGCGCCAACATGGCCGCCGAGGCCGCCGCAACGGGGCGACCGGTGCACATCCTGCCGATGATCGCGCGCAAGCCGGCCGGTAAATTCGCCCGCCTGCACGCGGATCTGGAGGGACGGGGCGCGACCCGTCCGTTCGACGGGGCCCTGACGGTTTGGACCTACCCGCCCCTGACAGAGACCGACCTGGCGGCACGAGCCGTGCTCGAGGCCATGGCCGCGCGCTGAAGCCCGGCTCGCCCGGCTCGCGAGGACGGTGTCCCTTTCACCCCGGGCCCGTGTAGCATGGGCCATGCCCGCGATCGGGCGACGACGGAGACTGCCATGTTCGGCCTTGTGACCGCCCTTTCCCTCGCCCTGATGGCGACACCCGATCCGACCGTCCCGTCATCGACGCCCGTTCCTGCGACGGTGAGCGAGGCGCAGATGATGACCGCGATCCGCGCGGCCGTGGCCGACACCGAAAGCAGCGCGGTCCTGGCGGTTCTGGCCACCGGTTTTCCCGAAGACTATGCGGCCTTTGAGCAGCAGATGCTGACCCGGGCGCGCAGCTCGAGCCTCGACGCCGGGACCATCGAGGCCATGGGGGCCGAATTCGCCTCGACCATGATGAGCCGCCACATGGGCCGGGTGGTACAGGCGCGCACCGGGGACCTGGTCGGACTCTCATCGGTGCGGCTGGACCTGATGAAGACCCTGCAGCAGGGCCACGCCGCCGCCTGCCACGAGTTCGTCGAGACCGGCCTGTCACCTGCCCGCATTTCGGAACTGGGCTCAGCACCCAGCCGCGGACTCGAGGTGCTGTCGCGGGCGGTGATCGGCATCATCGCCCGCCCCGCCGGCGGAGTGACCCACGCCGAGCCCCCGACCGGAGCCTGGGAGGCGATCGGACGCCGCTATGCTGACATGGGCGGCGATCCGCGCTGGGTCGAGGCCCTGTTCGGGGATCGCGACTATGCCGGCCTGTCCCATGCCCAGCGCTGTGCCAGCGCCGTGCTGTGGGAGACGGCGGTCAGCGAGGCCGCGCCCGAGGTGCGCGCCTACTACATCAGCGCCCTGTATGTCGCGCCCCAGGCACCGGCGGCCGTCACCCCCTAGCTGAGGGCGATCCGCGCCAGGTTGCGGTCGCGCCGGTCACAGGCGGGGCCGTCGGTCGGGGCCAGGGCCACGCCCATTGTGGTCAGGGCGGCGACGAACCGGGCCTGCGCCCCCGGCGGCGCGATTGCGCCCTCGGCCACTTCGGGCGCGGGATCCGGACGGCAGAAGCTGACCCGGGGCCGCGCCCGCCAGCGGCCAAACGCCCAGGCGGCCATCTGAACCGCGTCGGGATCGCCCAGATCGACCGTATCGATCGCCGTGAGAGGCGGCGTGACCCAGACGGCGACCCCCTCGAACCGTCCCTGAAGCCCCTTTTCCAGTGCATGGGCGCTGGCGAGGTCGAGGCCCGCATCGGGACGCAGCAGAACGATGGCCCGGGTTCCCGTATCGTCGGTCATCACCGCATCGGTGGCAAAGGGTACGGCGTCGACGAGTCGGGCTCTCAGGGTTTCGGCCGCCGAAGGCGTCACCACCGGACTGGCCTGGACCGCCCGGGAAGCGGCGCGCGGGTCGGCGACGACGATCTGGTCCAGACTGACGTTGACCGGGGTGTGCAGGGCTGCGCTCAGCCGCTCCTGCAGCCGCGACTGGGCGTCGGGGATCAGGGTTCGGGTACTGATCAGGGCCGAGACCGTAGTCTGGTTGTTGGCGCTGCGGACCTCCAGCAGGGTGACCCGCGAATCCGCGCCGCTGAAGATGTCGGAAACTGCGATCCGGGTCTCGGCCGTGGCCCGGCTCTCCAGGCCGATCGAGCGCAGCGACACCGCCAGGGGGGCGGCCAGGACGGCGAACACCAGCAGCACGGCGATGCCCTGCCACGGGGCCGGGCGTTCGCCGAGCCGTGGCCGAAAGCCGAAGAAGCCGGCCGTCAGGGTCGCGGCCAGGGCGATGGCCACCAGATTGGTCATGAACAGGAAGAAGGCCCCGCCGGCGATACGCCAGTCCCCGGTGCCCAGGCCGAAGCCGATAGTGGCGATAGGCGGCATCAGGGCGGTGGCGATGGCGACGCCGATGATGGTCTCGCCCCTCTGGCGCACAACGGCATAGGCGCCGGCGACGCCCGAGAAGACGGCGATCAGCAGGTCGAAGAAATTCGGTCGGGTCCGGGCCAGGATTTCGGCCGTCGGTTCCTTCAGCGGCGACACCCAGGTCAGGACCAGCGCCACGGCCAGGGCCAACGCCAGGCCGATGCCGACCGCGAACAGGGCCCGTTTCAGCTCATCCCAGTCCAGCAGGGTCAGCGAGAACCCCAGGGCCACGATCGGCCCCATCATCGGTGACACCAGCATGGCCCCGATGACCACGGCCGGCGATCCCAGCATCAACCCCAGGGTGGCGATCGCCGCCGAGATCACCGTCATCACCAGATAGCGGCCGCTGGTTCCGCCGTTGTCATAGACGCTGGCCGCCACACCCTTGTGGTCGACGCCGCGCCGCGACAGGGCCAGCATCTTGCGCGCAAAACTGCGTAGATTGCGCATTCCGGCGTCGCTGCCGGTCGTTCGGTGGGGGCTGGGGCTGGTCATGGGTTTCGGCCGGTATCAGTCGCCGCCGCCGCCGTCACCGCCGCCACTGTCATCGCCGCCGTGGGCCGGATCGTCACCGGGCACCGCAGCGGTCGAATCCCCGCTGCCCCGACGCCCGGCGTCGCGTTTGTCCAGCATCAGGCCGACGACCAGGCCCACGCTGATGCCAATGGCGACGCCGCTCGCCAGATTGTCGAGGGCGACGCCGAGGGCGACACCGACGCCGGAGCCTATGGCCAGGCCAAAACCGACAAAACTGCGCCCTGCCATGATACACTCCGGTCTATTGCGACTTCGACACCATCCTAGCATCGCGCCCGGGGGAATCAGCGCCTAAATAGGAGGCATGAACACTCCCCGTACCGTCCGCGTCGCCATCATCGGTTCCGGCCCCGCCGGCTGGACCGCCGCCATCTATGC
>CAXBHG010000194.1:0-3785 GCA_963975385.1 uncultured Brevundimonas sp. | reverse complement strand
TTGAGGACAAGGTCCGCTTTCTCATGGCGCAAGCTGGACAGGGCGTCCTGGGTGAGCTCGATCGACCGCAGCAACACGTCCAGCCCGTTGCGCGGGTTGGGGCTGCTCCTGTCCTGGCTCGGGTCAACGGAGATCACGCGGTCAATGCCCGCCTGCCTGAGGACGTCGACCGGCGACATGCCGACATACCCACCATCGACGAGCAGATGGGTGCCGTCATCAAACGGCGGCAGGATGCCCGCCAGCGCCGAGCTGGCATAGACGGCATCGACCGCGTTGCCGCTTGTCTTGATGACCATGCGGCCGGTCAGGATATCCGTTGCGGCGACATGGACCGGCACGCGGCCCTCCTCGAGATTCCTGTCCCCGGTCAGCTGCGCGAGGACGCTGCGGCCCCAGGCGACGGTATCCTCGCCGGCGCCCCAGCCGTAATAGATGTCGCGCAGCTCCTGCCCGGTGATGTAGAGATTCCTCAGCCGCGACACGATGCCCGGGCCATCGAATCTCGGCACGACCGGGAAGCCCGACACGTCCATGGCGACGAGGTCGTCATACCAGTTGTCGTTCAGCGCATAGGCCGCGCCGACAACGGAGCCCATGGAATAGCCGGCAATCGCGCTCGGATAATAGCCGAGATGGTTCAGCGCCCTCAGCACGCCGGCATGGGCCATGCCCCGCGCGCCGCCGCCGGCGAGGACCAGTCCGAACTTGTGGGTCATGCGCACCATCCTCAGCGGGAAATCATGTCCTATACCAGCTTCCGGCCAGCGGGGGCATCAGGCGCAGCGCAATGCGCCCTGCGCCACTCTGCCACCCCGCGCCGAGGGGCGGCGGGCCGGACCCCGGAATGATCCCTTGGCGCAGGTTGCGGCGCGATCTAAGTTGCGGGGTTTCCACCCGGAACCAGAACCGTCAGGGGCCCTATGAGGCGATTTGTACCGCTCTCCCGAATGCCAGGGCCCGGCGGCTCCGAGCGCGGCTTGGCGGCAAAGGACGCCGCCGAGCGGCTGGAACGCTTTGGTGAGAACGTCATCGTCGAAACCGACCGGTCGGGATGGCTGGATGTCCTGAAAGACGCGCTGACCGATCCCATGATCTGGTTCCTTGCCGGCACGGCCAGCCTGTTCTTCGTGCTCGGGGATTATACCGAAGCGGCGGTCCTGGCCGCCGCGCTGATTCCGATCATGTGCATGGATGCCTACCTGCACCGGCGCACCAAGGCGTCCGCGGAAGGCTTGAGCAAGCTGCTGGCCGAACATGTCCGCGTCGTGCGCGGAGGATCGGAAGTCGATATCCCGGCACGCAGCCTCGTGCCCGGGGACCTTGTATTGACGCAAGCCAATGCGCCGTTTCCGGCAGATGGCGTACTGGTCGGCGGCGACAACCTGCAGGTCGATGCCTCGGCGCTGACCGGCGAATCCCTGCCGGTCCGCAAGGCTGTGTTCACGGCCGCCCTTGCGGGCGCGAGCGACATGGCGGTCGACGATACATGCTGGGCGATGGCCGGAACACGTCTGCTGACCGGAGAGGCCCGCATGCAGGTGGTCTTCACGGGGGCCGAGACGCTATACGGCCAAATTGTCCGGACGGCCCAGATCGGCACCGGCCAGCGAACCCCGCTGCAGCAGGCCATCGGCAAGCTGGTTGCGGGCCTGCTCGTCGTCGCCGTGATCCTCTGCCTGGTCCTTGCCGGGGTGCGGCTCGCGCAGGGCTTCGGCTGGGTCGATGCCGCGGTCAGCGGCGTGACGCTGGCCGTCGCGGCGATCCCGGAAGAATTCCCTGTCGTGTTTTCCTTCTTTCTCGGCGTCGGCGTCTTTCGCCTGTCGAAACAGCGCGCCCTGGTCCGCCGGTCGATTGCAGTGGAGAATATCGGCCGGGTCACGTGCATCTGCACCGACAAGACGGGCACGCTGACAGAAGGCCGGCTTCACCTGCAGCACATCTTCGCCGCCGACGGGCGCACAGACGGTGACGTCCTGTCGGCCGCGGCCACGGCCGCGCGGCAGGAAAGCGGCGACCCGATCGACCTGCTTGTCCTGGCGAAGGGCGCTGCGCCGGACGGCGCGCGGCTTGCCGTGTTTCCCTTTACCGAGGACCGGCGGCGCGAAACCGGCGTGATCGAGACACCGGACGGGACCGTGCACATCGCGGTGAAAGGGGCGCCGGAAAACGTCCTGGCCATGTGCACGCTGGCGCCGGCGGACCGGGACGCATGGCTGGACAAGACACGCGCGCTGGCCGGGGAAGGGCACAAGGTCATCGCCTGCGCGGCGGCGACGGCGGCGGACTGGTCGGGGGAGGAGCCCGGCTCGGGCTATGCGTTCTGCGGCCTGCTGGCGTTTGAGGACCCGGTGCGTCCGGGCGTCAGGGACGCCGTCACGGAGGCGCAGGATGCGGGCATACGCGTCATCATGGTCACGGGCGACCACCCGGACACGGCCCGCGCGATTGCGCTGGAACTCGGCATCGGCGGCGCGGACCCGAAAATCATCCAGGGCCAGGATCTGGAGGAGGGAGGCGGCGCCGACATGACCGGGTTCGATGTCGTCGCCCGCGCGATGCCGGCGCAGAAGCTGAATCTTGTGCGGGCCCTGCAGGCGCAGGATCACATCGTCGCGGTGACGGGGGACGGCGTGAACGACGTGCCCGCCCTGAAAGGCGCCGATATCGGCATCGCCATGGGCGAGCGCGGCACACAGAGCGCCCGGGAAGTTGCCGCCATTGTCCTGCTCGACGACAATTTCCGGACGATCGTGAATGCCATCGCCGAGGGGCGGCAGGTGTTCAGCAACCTGAAGCTGAGCTTTGCCTATCTCCTGATGATCCACGGCCCGCTGGTGGCGACCGCCGCGCTGCTGCCGCTGGCCGGATACCCGTTACTGTACCTGCCGATCCATATCGTCTGGCTGGAACTGGTCATGCACCCGACCGCCCTGCTCGTGTTCCAGAAGCAGGCCACGCGCGGCCGGCTCGGCCCGGCGGACGGGGGTGTCGGGGCGCAGTTCTTCCGGGCCCGGGAATGGGCCGTGATCGGGGGCGTCACGACCCTGGTCACGGGGCTGATCATGTGGGGGTTCATCCACGCCCTCGGCCCGGCCCAGGATGCCCTGCATGCCCGGTCGCTGGCACTGGCGATCCTGCTGAGCGCCAATGGGGCCGTGGCGCTGGCGCTCGGGGGGTGGAAAAACCGCGGGGCAGTCCTGGCGGCGGCGGGATCCGTGGTTCCGGCCGTGCTGGTGATCCAGTCGCCGCTGGTGTCGCGCCTGCTCCACCTGGCCCCGCTGCATCTGGGAGACTGGGGCATTGCCCTTGTGGGAGGCGGCGCGCTGGGGGCATTGGCCGCGCTTTTTCATGGCGCCGGGATGCGACTATGGTCCGTCCCAAAGCCGGCGGCCTGAGCCGGACGACGCATGCGGGATGGCAGCATCGCGCGCGACATGCAGGGCGAGCTGTTCCACGCGGGCCTGTATATTGACGGCCTGCGCGCCGAATGGGTGGACCAGAAATAGGACGCGCCTATTTGATGATGCGGATCGGGTCTGTTCCGTCCCAGCCCTGGGCGACCTTTTTGATATGGGCGAAGGTGCGGCCCTTGGTGCCGGAGATGTCGGAGATTTCGACCACGGTGCCGGGATGGGCCTCGGTATCGAAATAGGCGAAGCGGCCTTTTTCACCCCCAATGCAGCCTTCGTGGCCTATGCGATAGCCGAGGCTGAGGGCGGTGTCGTAGAGGCCCTGATAATCCTCGGTCCAGTAGGACATGTGCTGGAGGCCTTCATGGCCGG
>CAXBHG010000193.1:0-3828 GCA_963975385.1 uncultured Brevundimonas sp. | reverse complement strand
CGCCACCCGCACCGATCCCGACACCGGTTTGGAGATATCCCGGGTCCAGTCGCCATAGGCCTTGCCCAGTTGAAACACCGTCGCCAGCCCGTCGCCGGTGCCCAGCGCCTGATCGGTCGCCGTCACCGCCGCCCCCGGGGCGCAGGATTTGAAGTCGGCGAAGTCGCGGAACCGGAACCCGTACAGCCGCCCCCGCCGCGCCTCGAAGAATTCCGTCAGCGCCGCCATGTCGTCCAGCGACCGCAGGTTCGCCCCGATCAGATAGCGCCGTCGCCCCTGGGCCCAGGGCGTCGACCGCCGCTCGAATCCCGAGCCCAGGGTCACCACCTCCGTGCGTCGCTCGACACCTCCGGTCGAGCCGAAGGCCAGCCGCGCCGGCAGGCTCACCTCATGAAAGGCCATATGCCCCTCCTTCCGGCTTGTTCAGAAAGCGATGTTCGTTCAGACTCGCCTCTCACGCGATCGCGCAGGAGGGCGACCCATGACCCACGAGACGTCTACCCAGGTTCCCGGCTTCGACTGGAAGGTGCTTCTGTTCTCGTTCGAAGGCCGAATCCGGCGTCAGCATTTCTGGATCGGCTGGCTGATCCTGCTCGGGGCCGGCGTCGTCGCCGGCTGGATCCCGATCCTCGGCGGCCTGATCGGCCTGCTCCTGATCTGGCCCAACCTCGCCATCGGGGTGAAGCGTCTGCACGACATGGGTCAGACCGGCTGGCTGATCGTCATTCCGTGGGTCGTGACCCTCGTCGCCCTGTTCGTCGGCATCGGTACGATCGGCTTCTCGGCCATCGCCAACTCGGCCGCCCTGGAACGTGAGGACCCGGCGGCCATCTGGGCGCTGATCGCCCCGGCCTTCGGCATGTTCGGCCTGATCGTCCTGGTGAACCTCGGCTTCCTGCTGTGGATCGGCCTCACCCCCGGCACCAACGGCGACAACCGCTACGGGCCCAACCCCAAGACAGTCTAATCCTCACAACCGGCGCGCGCCCAGGGCCACGGCGCGCGCCAGCATCTGGGTGATCTGGGCCTCGGACCGCAGCAGGGCCGGGGCCCCGCCGTCCACACTGACATTGATCGTCACTCCCGGTCCCGCCACGGGTTCGATGGTGCCCACGCCACCGGGCCGGAACACCTCCGGCCCGCGCTCCCCGACCAGATAGGCCGCGCCCGCCGACACCGGCCCGCCGTCCGCCCGCGTGCCGCCGAACAGTCCGCCCAACGCCGCCGTCACCGCCGCCCCCAGGCCGCCGCCCGTCGCGGCCCCGGCTCCGGCTCCGGCCCCAAGTCCTGAATTGACCGCCGCCAGCACCGCCCGCGCCAGTTCGGCCAGGCTGACCTCGCCGTCCGCCGCCGCCCGCGCCAGCGACCGGGCCAGGCTCTCACCCGCCCGGTCGAACGCCTCACCGATCGCGCCCGCCGCCCGCTCCGCCGGTTCCCGCAACCCCTCCAGCGCGGACGCCGCCTCGCTCGCCCGCTCCGGCACCGCCGCCAGTCCGTCGGCTTCAAATGCATCGCTCATGTCACCCGCTCCCTCTCCCGGCGAGAGAGGGACGTCATCCGTCCGGCCACGCCGCCATCATCCGCTCGAACCCGTCCCGCCCCATCGGCACCGGCCCCGCCGGCCGCTCCGTCAGCATCCGCCATTCCTTCAGTGACAACCGCCAGAATTCCGCCGGCGTCACCCCGGCCCGCGCCGCCATGCGCAGCATCTCGCCCCACGGCGTCATGCGGCCGCCGCGAAGGCCCGGGCCACGGCCCCGGCCGCCTCCCGCGGATCCACCGCCGCCCGGTCCAGATCATCCGCCAGCCCAGCCTCGCCGCCGCCGCGCAACAGGGCCGCCAGCACGATCATCAGATCGCCTGCCGACAGGACCCGCATCCGCGCGCCCAGGGCCGCGATCCCGCTCACCCCCAGCCCGGTCTCGATCTCGGCCAGCGCGCCCAGCGTCAGACACAGCCGCCGCTCCGCCCCGGCCAGCATCGCCACCACCTCGCCGCGCGCACCGTTGGCTGATAGGCTTCCACTCATCGCAAGGGGTTCCCCATGCAACGTCTCCTCGTCCTGGCGATGATGGCTGTGGTGGCCGGTTGCACGCCCGGCTACCGAAATCCCAACGACGGAAAACCCGTCGCCGCCGGTGAGGTCCGATTGTCCCTCGCCCAAATCGACCCCGCCCGCGCCGCGTCCGACGCCCGCGCGGCGGTGGCCAGCGGCGACCGGCATTTACTCGGAGCCTACGGAGTCGGCTCTTATGTTCCGGGTACTGATGGTCGCCCGGGCGAACTCCGACGTGAAAACTGGCCCGACGGGATTCTCTATATTGAAGATACTGGCGATTACCTTCGCGACGGTGCCCACGCTGCCTACAACGACCGTGCGGTGGCCTATGCCACGGCCTACAATCGGGTCGTTCTGGCCTCCCCGCCTACAGCGCCGTAAACCCGATCTCCCCGGCGCTCGCCAGGCTGATGGCGAAACTCGCCTCGCCCTCATGCTCCCCGGCATATTCAAGCGCCGCCACCAGGAACGGTCCTTCCAGCACCCCGAAATCCGGCACGATCAGCTGCCAGCCGGGAGCCGTCTGGGCGAAGAAGGCCTCGCGGATCAGGGCGTCCGAGGCGGCGTCACGAAACACCCCCTGGCCGCTCACAGCCGCCGACCGCACCCCGGCCCCGGCCAGCAGTTCGCGCCAGCGTCCGGCGCTGTCGCCATCGGTCGCGTCGACCGTCCGCGCGTTCAGCGAGATCGTCCGCGCCCTCAGACCGGCGACGGTGACGAACACCCCCGGCCCGTCCTCGATCTTCAGCAAGATGTCCTTCCCGCGTTGTGCGGCCATGTCCGTCGTTCCTTCCCTGTCGCCTCAACCGGCAATGTCCTCGGTCACCGCCCGCACCCGGATCACCGCCCAGGTCCGGGCCCCGTCCGCACCGCGGAACACATCGACCAGGGTTACGCCCAGCGACACCGTCCGCACCCCGTCCGCCTGCAGTGCCGCCCCCGCCAGCCGCGCCCGCACCGCCGCCACGATCGCCCGCACCTCCTCGGTGCCGTGAAAGCGTGACGCCACGGTCAGCGACAGCCGGTGCTCGATTCCACAGCCCTCGGCCGCCACCGGCCGACTGGCGCTGCGCCCGATCAGCAGCTGCGGGAACCCCGCGTCGCGCGGCGCTGCGTCCCACACCCGTCCGTCCAGCAGGGCCGACAGCGACGGGTCGGCCGTGAGGAAGGCGATCAGCGCCGCCTGCAGCGCACGCTCATGGTTGCTCATGGCCGCCGCTCCAGATCCGGATGCACCCGCCCCGGCCGCGCCGCATCGACCTCGACCGCGACCACCGTCCAGTCATCCCCGCCGAAGCGCAGCACCCGCCCCACGACCAGACGCGGATCGGCCCGGGTCTCGACCCGCATGGTCTCGATCATCCGCGTCTCCCCGGCCCCGGTCCGCTCGCGTCGCCGCCGCGATCCCGGCCTCAGCCAGACCCAGCCCAGCGGTTCGAAACTGACCGCCTGACCGCCCTGCGGCGTCTGCGTCTCCGTCGCCGACAGCAACTCGGCCAGCCAGCGCCCGCTCACAGCCGCACCCCGCGATAGGGGGCGACCCAGGCCGCGACCGGGGCGATCGGCATCTCGCGCTCGCCCCGCTCATAGGCCCGCAGCGCCAGCATCAGCACCGCCAGCCGCAACGGGGCCGCCGACGTCTCGTCGAGCGTCGCCCCGACCTCCCCCTCGACCCGCGCCCGGGCCGCGTCGATCAGGGTCTGGATCAGCCCGTCCTCGGCATCATGCGCGACGCGCAGAAACAGTTTCGCCTCGGTGAGGCTCACCGG
>CAXBHG010000192.1:0-3842 GCA_963975385.1 uncultured Brevundimonas sp. | reverse complement strand
GGCGCTTCAAGACCGACCAGGGGCTGCGCTCGATCGACACCCTGCGGGCCGAGGTCCGCGCCGGGATGCAGTGACTTCGGCACTCCGCCGGCCGGGCGGGACATCCTGTCGCAGACTCCTATCTGTCCGGGAACAGTTAACGCCCCGACCGGTTTGACTCCTGAACACCCACGCAGTCGTGGATGCGGGAGTCGCGGTCATGAAAATTGCCCAGGTCACCCCTCTGTATGAGGCGGTTCCGCCCAGACTTTACGGCGGCACCGAGCGTGTCGTCGCGCATCTGACCGATGCCCTGGTCGACCTCGGCCATGAGGTGACCCTGTTCGCCAGCGCCGACGCCCGGACGCGGGCGCGACTGGTCCCGGTGCGGGACCAGGCGATCCGGCTGGACCCGCGTCCGTTGAAGTCCGATCTGGCCGCCCACATGACCCTGCTGTCGACGGTGCGGGACCATGTCGCGGAATTCGACCTGATCCATTTCCACACCGACATGATCCATTTCCCCTTCTTCGCCCGCCATGCCGGGCGGACGGTGACGACCCTGCATGGCCGTCTGGATCTGACCGACCTGGCGGAGGTCTATGCGCGCTGGAACGACTTCGCCCTGGTGTCGATCTCCGACGATCAGAGGCGGCCGATGCCGTTCGCGAACTGGCAGGCCACGGTCCATCACGGCATGCCCGCGGACCTGTATGAATTCTCGCCGGAGTCGCAGGGCTATCTGGCCTTTCTCGGTCGCATATCCCCCGAGAAGCGCCCCGACCGTGCCATTGAAATCGCCACGGCCCTGGGCCGTCCGCTGAAGATCGCGGCCAAGGTCGATGCCGCCGACACGGTCTACTGGGAGACGGTGATCCAGCCGATGATCGCCGACAACCCGCTGGTGGAATTCGTCGGCGAGATCAGCGATCGCCAGAAGTCCGCCTTCCTGGGCGGGGCCGAGGCCCTGCTGTTTCCGATCGACTGGCCCGAGCCGTTCGGTCTGGTGATGATCGAGGCCATGGCCTGCGGCACACCGGTCGTCGCCTTCCGCTGCGGCTCGACCCCCGAGATCATCGAGGACGCGGTGACGGGCTTCCTGGTCGATACGCTGGACGAGGCGATCGCGGCGACCGGACGGGCGCACCGGCTGGACCGGGCCCAGATCCGGGCCCGGTTCGACCGACGGTTCTCGGCCACGGCCATGGCCCGGCGTTATCTGGATGTCTATGCCGACATGCTGGCGCGCCGCCCGTTTGCCGAGGTCATGCCCGAGCCGCCCCTGCCCGCGGCCCGGCCCCGGTTGCGGCTGGCCGAGGCCATCGCGCGCCGGACGCCCGTGACCGCTCACGCCCCCGATCGCGCCCCGCCTGCACCGAGCCTGGGTTTGGGCTAGACTGCCACCGACCTCAGACCAACGGCGAGGACAAGCGTGTGACCACCGACGACAGCGAGACCGCGCCCGTCGCGGACACCGTCGAGACAGCGGGCCTGGAACGGCTGCTGGCGCTGAAGAATGCCGATACCTTCCTGGTGGCCGACAGCTGGGGCGACCTGCGGTCCGGCGCTGATGGCCTGTTCGAAAGCGACACCCGACTGCTGTCGCGGTTCGTGATGACGGCCGGTGGCGGCCGGCCGTCGCGGCTGAGCTCGGGCGTGTCGCGCGACAATGTCTATTTTTCCTGCCATTCGACCAACCGGCCGCTGCCGCCGATGGGGGGCAAGAGCACCCCTGCCGGGGTGCTACATATCGAGCGGCGGCGTTTTCTGCACGACCGGCGGATGTTCGAGCGGGTCCGGGTGGTCAATCACGGCATCAGCGAGGTGCTGTTGCCGTTGGCCTTTGAATTCGCAGCTGATTTCGCCGACATCTTCGAGGTGCGCGGCACCGACCGGGCGGCGCGGGGTCGACAGGCCGCACCGGTCTGTGACGGCCGCCGGGTGAGCTTTACCTATCAGGGGCTGGACGGGGTCGAGCGCCGCTGCTGCATCAGTTTTTCCGAACCGCCGGCGCGGCTGGGTCCGGACCATGCCGAGTTCATGTTCAGCCTGCCCAAGGGCCAGCAGGTCGACCTGTATATCGAGGTCGGCGAGGCGGTTGACGATACGCCGGCCCCCCACCGCTGGCGACTGTGCGGGGTGATGGCCCAGTTGCAGATGCGGGCCCGCCGGCGCAGCGGGGCCTCGGTACGGGTGCCGCGCAATCCGCTGTACAATCAGTGGCTGGACCAGTCGCGCGCCGATGTGGCCCTGCTGACCACCGACCTGCCGACGGGGCCCTATCCCTATGCCGGGGTGCCGTGGTTCTCGACCCCGTTCGGGCGCGACGGCATCATCACGGCCTGGCAGATGTTGTGGCTGGACCCGGCGCTGGCGCGGGGGGTGCTGACCTATCTGGCCGGGCGGCAGGCGACCGAAACCTCGGCCTTCCAGGATTCCACGCCCGGCAAGATCATGCACGAGACCCGCGGCGGCGAGATGGCGGCCCTGGGGGAGGTGCCGTTCGGCCTCTACTACGGCGGGGTCGACACCACCTGTCTGTTCGTGGCCCTGGCCGGAGCCTATGCCCGGCGCAGCGGCGATCTGGACCTGATCCGCCGCCTGTGGCCCAATCTGGTCGCCGCGGCCGACTGGATGCGCGACCACGGTGATTCCAACGGCGACGGGCTGATCGACTATGCCCGGGCGGCCGAAACCGGCCTGTCCAACCAGGGCTGGAAGGATTCCGAGGACTCGATCTTTCACAAGGACGGCCATTTTCCCAAGGGGCCGGTCGCCCTGCTGGAGGTGCAGGGCTATGCCTTCGCCGCCTGGCGGGCGATGGCCGACATGGGGCGGCGGCTGGGCGAGCATCGGGCCCGGGAATGGCTGGAGCGGGCCGAGACGCTGAGAGCCGACGTCGAGGACCGGTTCTGGATCGAGGACGAGGGCTTCTATGCCATCGCCCTGGACGGCGACGGAGCCCCCTGCGAGGCCATCGGCTCGAACGCCGGCCATCTGCTGTTCACCGGCCTGCCGAGTCCGGAGCGGGCCGAACGGGTCAGCCGGCGGTTGCTGTCCGGCGAGTTCCGCACCGGCTGGGGCCTGCGGACCCTGGCGCGGGGCCAGGCCCGGTTCAATCCGATGAGCTATCACAACGGCTCGGTCTGGCCGCATGACACGGCGATGGGGGCCGCGGGCATGGCCCACTATGGCGAGCGCGACGCCGTGGCCCTGCTGATGGGCGAGATCTATTCGGCGGCCAGCCATTTCAACATGCGACTGCCGGAACTGTTCTGCGGCTTCGAACGCCAGCCGGGCGAGGCCCCGGTCGCCTATCCGGTCGCCTGCCTGCCCCAGGCCTGGGCCGCGGGGTCGGTATTCCTGATGATGCAGGCGGTGCTGGGGCTGCGTATCGACGCCTTCGAGCAGAGGGTGACCATCGTCAATCCGGCGCTGCCGGCGGGAATGGAGCGACTGACGGTGACCGGCCTGCAGGTCGGAGCGGCGCGCACCGATCTATTGTTCCGTCGACTGGGCGATCAGGTGGCGGTGACGCCCCGCAACAAGGTCGGCAACCTCAGGATCGAGACGCTGCGCTAGACCGGCGCGGCGCGGTCGCGCCCGGCACGGCGAGCGCGAGCGCCTTGCGGAACACAGTCGGCAGGTCGGCCAGCGCCTGGTCCGGCGCGGTCCAGATGAAATCGCCCGATCCGGTTGCCCTGAGCACCTGCAGCGTCAGGGCGAAATGGGTGAAGACGTGGGTGATCGTCCCGACCGACTGCCAGTCGCCCGCTACGGGCGGAACGGCCTCAGCGGGCATCGGCTGCCAGTCCGAGGTCGGCAGGCCCAGCATCCCGCCCAGCAACCCCTTGTCCGGCCGC
>CAXBHG010000191.1:0-3847 GCA_963975385.1 uncultured Brevundimonas sp. | reverse complement strand
GGCGAGAACCCCCTGCCGACGTGATCGTCGCCAGGGGATATTTCTCTATGGGGACCAGGCCAGCCCGTCGGTGCTGAGCGTTCATTTTCCGGATTCAGGCCATCCCGGCCGGAAGCGAAAATGGGCATGAGGTTTGTATGTTCGAGGCCCTGAACGAGCGACTGACAGGCGTTTTCGACCGGATCACCGGGCGCGGCGCGCTGTCCGAAAAGGACGTGGCGGAAGCCATGCGCGAAGTGCGCGTGGCCCTGCTGGAGGCCGATGTCGCCCTGCCGGTGGTCAAGGACTTCATCGCCTTCGCCACCGAACGCGCCACGGGCGAAGAGGTTATCCGGGCGGTCAAGCCGGCCGATCAGGTGGTCAAGATCGTCTATGACGGTCTGGTCGAGATGCTGGGGGGCGAAGAGCCGACCCCGCTGAACACCAACGCCACGCCGCCGGCCGTGATCCTGATGGCGGGCCTGCAGGGGTCGGGCAAGACCACGACCTCGGCCAAGCTGGCGCTGCGCCTGACCAGGTTTGACCGCAAGAAGGTCATGATGGCCTCGCTGGACACGCGTCGTCCGGCGGCCATGGAACAGCTGGCCACCCTCGGCAAGCAGATCGAGGTCGCGACCCTGCCGATCGTCGAGGGCCAGTCGGCCGTCGAGATCGCCAAACGGGCGCTGTCATCGGCCAAGCTCCAGGGCTTCGATGTCCTGATCCTCGACACCGCCGGGCGGATCACGCTCGACGAGGCCCTGATGAACGAGGTGGCCGAGGTCGCCCGGGTCTCGAACCCGGTCGAGACCCTGCTGGTCGCTGACAGCCTGACCGGCCAGGACGCGGTTCGCACCGCCGCCGCCTTCCACGAGCGCCTGCCGCTGACCGGCCTGGTCCTGACCCGCGCCGACGGCGACGGGCGCGGCGGGGCCATGCTGTCGATGCGGGCCGTGACCGGCCTGCCGATCAAATATCTCGGCTCCGGCGAGAAGGTCGATGCGCTGGACGTGTTCGACGCCCGCCGCGTCGCCGGCCGCATCCTGGGTCAGGGCGATATCGTCGCCCTGGTCGAGAAGGCCAGCCAGGAACTGGACCAGTCCAAGGCCGAGGCCATGGCCCGCAAACTGGCCAAGGGCCAGTTCGACCTCAACGACCTGTCGGCCCAGCTGCAGCAGATGTCGAAGATGGGCGGTCTGCAGGGCATCATGGGCATGCTGCCGGGCGTGGCCAAGATGAAGGCCCAGATGGCCGACAACAACATCAACGACAAGATGATCGCGCGTCAGATCGCCATCATCAGCTCGATGACCAAGGCCGAGCGCAAGAAGCCCGACCTGCTGAACGCCAGCCGCAAGAAACGCGTCGCCGCCGGTTCCGGCGTCGAGGTCCAGGACATCAACCGCCTGCTGAAACAGCACCGGCAGATGGCCGACATGGTCAAGTCGCTGTCGCGTGGCGGCGGCAAGAACCTGCAGAAGATGGCGGCCATGATGGGCGGCCTGCCCGGCATGGGTGGCGGCGGGGCCGACATGGCCCGGCTCAAGGCCATGGGTGGCGGCAAGATGCCGGAACCCTCTGCTGACGAAATGAAAGCCATCCAGGACCGGCTCTCCGGCCTGGGCGGCGGACAACTGCCGGGAGGCCTTCCGGGCCTGCCGGGCCTCCCCACCAAGAAATAGAATTAGAACCCTGGAAAGAGACTGAAAATGCTGAAGATTCGTCTGGCCCGTGGCGGCGCCAAGAAGCGCCCCTACTACTATATCGTCGTCGCTGACTCCCATTCGCCGCGCGATGGCAAATTCATCGAGCGCGTCGGCACCTACAACCCGATGCTGCCCAAGGACGGCGACAAGCCGCGCGTCACCCTGAAGGTCGAGCGTATCGCTGAATGGCTCGGCAAGGGCGCCCAGCCCACCGACCGCGTCGCCCGCTTCCTGAGCCAGGACGAGACCCTGGGCCAGACGGTCAAATGGACCCAGTCGAACAACCCGAACAAGGCTGTCCCCGGCAAGAAGGCCCAGGAACGCACCGCCGAACGCGCCCAGCGTGAAGCCGATCGCGCCGAGGCCGAGGCCGCGGCCAAGATCGAAGCCGCCGAAGCCGCCGTGAAGGCCAAGGAAGAGGCGGCCGCCGCCGCTGAAGCCGCCAAGAACGCCCCGGCCCCCGAGCCGGAAGCCGCCGCTGAGGAAGCCCCGGCCGCTGAAGCGGCTGCCGAGGAAGCCCCGGCTGCCGAAGCCGCTGCTGAAGAAAAGACCGAGGCCTAGGCTTCGAACGCCCGCCGCCGGCCTGTGCCGGGGATCAGGTGACAGAAGGCAGCGCCCGACGCCCGGGCGCTGCTTTTCTGTTATCTGGGGGCCAACGCGGGAACGGACGTCATGACGGCATCAGACACTCTCATCCTCGTCGGCCATGTGGCGGGCGGCTTCGGCGTGCGCGGCGAGGTCAGGATCACCGCCTATACGGCCGACCCCCTGGCCCTGACCGCCTATGGTCCGCTGTTGCGGGCCGACGGCAGCCCGGCCCTGACCGTGACCACGGCGCGTGCGACGAAGGACGGCATCGTCGGCCGGGTCAAGGAGGTCGAGACCAAGGAGCAGGCCGACGCCCTGCGCAATCTGAAGCTCTATGTGCCGCGCGACCGTTTCCCCGAGCCGGAGGAGGACGAATTCTATCTGGCCGACCTGGTCGGGCTGGAGGCGCGCGATCCGGCTGATGCCGTGCTGGGTACGGTGCGGACGGTGCAGAATTTCGGGGCCGGCGACATGCTGGAGATCACTCCGGCGACGGGCGGGCCGACCTGGTTCCTGCCCTTCACCCGCGAGGCTGTGCCGGCGCTGCACATCGCCGACGGCTGGCTGCGGGTGGTCCGCCCCGAAGAGGTCGGCGAGCGCGAACCGGACTGAACCGGCGGCGCGACCGGTGCCGACGGGGGCACCAGTCGCATGCGGGGGCGATTTGCTAGCTGTTGTCTTCGACCGGGGCCCCGGGGGCGTTCTTCCTGACCGAGTCGATGGCGTTCTGGGCCGAGGCCTTCGAGCTGTAGCCCTCGGACGCGAACATGATCTCGGAATTGTATTTGAAACGGACCCGGAACTCGCCGGCCTTGTCCTTGTAGATCTCGAATTTGTGCGCCACGCGGCAGTCTCCTGTGTCGGGTCCGGAATGGACCCCGGTACAGGCTGTCACAGTCAGGCTTGGGGGCAAGGCGTGAAACCGGTGTTTCCAGACACAGGGCCGTGATGACCGGCCGCGTCCACTATCGGGAGGCCCGTGTAAAAGGGCGCTTGTGCCGCCGGTTGTCGTTCGGAGTCACCAGCAGTCCGAGAGCTGGGCGTCGACCAGGTCATAGATCTGTTTCGGCGGGCCGGACCCGAGGGATTCCAGCGTCAGCTGAACCGGCGCGTTGCCGGAATCCCAAGCGGTAACCCACACCAGATGCGTCTGGTGCAGGCTCCCCATCACCGGTGCGGGGGTCGGAAACCGGTCCGCCGGAGGTTGGCGCAGCTCGACATTCGGCAGCGCCAGCCGCTCCAGGGCGACGATAACGGAGAACAGCGGCTCGCAGGACGCGGTTGAGGTCCAGGCGATGACGCGGTCATCCCCGGTCCGGACCTCGCGCCGCGCATGCCAGACGGATGACGCCGTTCCGGTCCCGTGCGTCGAACGCGTCTCATACAGGCTGATGGCCGTTGAGGCGGCAAACTCCCGGGTCTGGATGATGACCGCCTTCGGGCGTGACTGTTCGAACGGCTCCGCCTGCAGCTGTTGAAGCCAGTCGACCGGGGACGGCCCTGCGTTGATCGCTCCAGCCAGCAAGATCGTCAGGAACATGGTTGCGCCTCCGGGTTCACTTCGATGCCGTCGC
>CAXBHG010000190.1:0-3904 GCA_963975385.1 uncultured Brevundimonas sp. | reverse complement strand
TCAACCCAAGGAGACTGTGATGACCACGCCCAAACTCCGCCTCGTCAGCTTCGGCAGCGCCAAGGCGCTCACCCAGGACGGCGAAATCGGACCGTACTTCGAACTGCTGATCGTCCAGAGCCGCACCCCGGCCTGAACGAAAGGGCGGTCGTCCTTGTGGCGACCGCCCCGAGGCCCGTCATCAGGAGGACCCCATGGCACGCCAGGTGACCCTTGCAGCCGGTCTGCATATGGTTCGGATCCGTGACGACGTGGTCATTCTCGACGTCGGCGCCGACCGGTATTCATGTCTCGTTGGCGGCGGAAATCAGCTCACGCCCGTCGGATCAGGGGCGGTCTCCGCAGACGACGTCGTCCTGCAAGAACTTCAGTCAGCCGGCCTCATCGCCCCCGATCCAGGAGGGCCGACCTGCCGCACGCCGGTGACGCCGCGAGGCGAACTGACCGCCGATGAATACCCGGGGCGGATCGCGTGCCTGGACACGGCAATCCGGACTCTGGCGGCGACCGCGGCGTTCCGGGGTCAATCACTGGCGCAATTGGTCGGTGCCGTAGAACCCCGGAGCAGCCGGCCGACGCCGTTCGACTGTCGGCGGATTTCGGCCCGGGTGTCCGCCTATCGCACCGTCCTGCCCGTCATCCCGTTCGAGGGACTCTGTCTTCAACGCGCCTATCAGCTGCGGCGCGTCCTCGCGTCCGACGGCCAGCGCGTGGACTGGGTCTTCGGGGTCAAGACCTGGCCCTTCTTCGCTCACTGCTGGCTCCAGATCGACGACCTCGTGATCGGTGACCGGTTCGACCGCGTCCGCTCTTTCACCCCCATCGCCGTTTTCTGAGGTGGGCGACTATCTGATCGTGTCCAGGGGACCGGCGTCGGCGGCGAGCGCACGCGCCGACACCTTGCGATCCCAGGCGATCACCGCCGGCATGACCGTTTCTGATCTGGGCGACCGTGCCTGGCTGGCGGTCGAGGGACCATCGCCTCCCGCCACCCTGCTCGTGGGTGCCTGGCGTTTGATTGGCCAGGTCTTTGACCGGGAGCATCGGATCGTAAGGCCGGACACGGACCAGGAGCCCTGGAGCTACGAACGCAAACTGCTGGCGCGCTTCTGGGGCCGGTTCGTGGGCATTCGGCTATCGGGCGAAGGCGAGGTGGCGGAGATCCTGCGTGATCCTTGCGGCGGCCTGGACTGCATCGCATGGGAGGATGACGGTCTGACGATCGTTGCATCCGCGGTGCCGGGCTGGCTGGCGGTTCCGCGGTCCTGGAGCATCGCATTCGATCGCGTCGCCCAGGCGCTGCATGACCCCTTGCTCGTGTGGGAGGACCTGCTGCTCGACGGTCCGGTCGCCATCCTTCCCGGAACCGTCCAACCGGCCCCCCTGAAGACCCTTCCGACCGCGCTTTGGACGCCCGCAGCCATCGTCCGGCGCGGCGCGACGCAGCCCGTCAGCGACGCCGAAGCCGCTGCGGCGCTGACCCTGGCGCTCGACGACGCCGTGCGGGCCCTGGCCCTCGACGCCGGCCCGCTCGCCGCGGAGGTGTCGGGTGGCCTTGATTCCAGCCTCGTGGCCGCCAGCCTCATCCGCGCGCGCAAGGACGTAGCCCCATGGATCAATCTCTATGGAGCGGAGGCCCAGTCCGATGAACGTCTCTATGCCACCGCCCTCGGAGCCGCGCTCGGTATCGATATCGTCAGCGTGCCCCATGCCAGCGGGCCGTTGAACGAGGCCGATTTCGAATCCATTTCCCTTGGCGTCCGTCCGGGACTCGCCGGGATCGACATGCACCACGACCGCGACTGGGCCGGTCGCCTCCATGCCGCGGGTGCGACGGCGATCATGACCGGCCGGGGTGGGGATTCCATCCTGCTGCAGGGTGCGACGGCTGACGTGTTCACGGATCTCTGGCGCGCCCGGGGTTGGAGAGCGCTGACCTCCCCCGCCCTCCCCGGGCTCGCCAGGCTCAATGATCGATCGATCTGGTCTCTGATCGCAGGCGCGCGAAGACCGACCGAAGCCCGCCCTGCGCGACGCAACGAGATGATTGCGCCCATCGGCCTTCCGACGATTCCCCACTGGCTTGGCGACTGCGCCGATCTCGGGCCTGCGAAGATCCTGCAGATCGCCGGCCTGATCGACGGGATCGGCCGCCAATCCCCCTCCTTGCAGACCCGGGTCGTCAATGTGCTGACACCCCTGCTGTCGCAGCCGGTCGTCGAGACCTGCCTGGCTCTGCCCGCCACACAGCTCGTCCTCGGTCAGCGTGACCGGGGGCTGGCGCGCTCCGCGTTCCGCGATCGTCTGCCCCCGATCATCACCGAGCGCCGTACCAAGGGCGAGATGTCCGCCATCTATGGCCGCATGGTCGCCGACAACCTCGACTTCCTCCGGCCGTGGCTGCTCGAAGGTCGGCTGGCGGAGGCCGGCCTGATCAATCGGGCGGCCGCGGAAACCATGCTCTCGCGAGACAATCTGATCTGGCGCGGAACCTATGGGGAAATCATGACGGCCGCGGCGGTTGAGGGGTGGGTACGAGCGTGGAGTCGGCGTCTGAGCTCACGGTTGCGACCGGGACCCCGCCCAGGGTCTCCTCCAGCCAACGAAGCATCTGGTCATAGACATCGAGGATATTGGCCGGGCTGATGTTGACGTGTCCCTCGCCCCAATACGTGATGAGGCGGGCCCGGCCACCCTGGCGATTGATCACGCTGAACACCCGCTCCGCCTGGGACATCGGCACATAGTCCCGATCCGCAGTGATCAGCAGGATGGGCGCCGTGATCCGGTTCGCTGTCAGATAAGGGCTGGCTTCAAGGTAGCGCTCGCTCGCCGTCCACGGCGGCCCCGGCATTCCGCCCTGGTTGGCCTCGACCCAACCCGTCTGCTGTCGCAGGGTGAGGCCTTCTTCCGGCATGGCGCGGCTGGCCGGGGTGAACTCACCCCAGAGGCCCAGCAGGTCGGTGGCCGGAGCCCAGGCGATGTAGGTCTGGTACCGCGTCGATCGGCCCGCCGCGGCAACTGCGAGATATCCGCCGAAGCTGTGCCCCAGAAAGGCTGTCCGGTCTCGCGGGAGTCCGGGCCAGGCCGCCCACAGGGCGTCGACCGCCAGATCCGTATCGCTCAGGAAGCCCGCGATACTTCCGCTCCCTGATGCGGCGACCGGAATCGAGGGCGAGAGGACGGCATAGCCCTCCGAGGCGAGCAGGGCGGCCCGCGGCCCGTAGAGCAGGTTCGGCGGGCTCAGGAAGCGCCCGTCATCGACTGCCCCGGGATAGGCGAGAACCACCACGCCCCTGGCCTCTTCCGGCGGCCGACCCGGCGGCAGGAAGAGCCAGCTTGTCGTCGGCCGCCCCGAGGCGTCCAGGTGCGGCACGGGCACAGGCCGGGACAGGGAGAGATCCGCAAACCCCGCATTGACCCGGTCCAGTTTGCGGTCCTCGCCCGGGACCGCCAGCCTGAGGGTCTCCATTCCGCGATCGCGGGTGATCACGAGCGCCGCTCCAGCCGTGGCGGACAGCACCGTTGTTTCACCGGAGGGATCCGGCACCCCCAGCGGAACCGGGCGTGCTTCAGCCTGCAAGACAGCCATGCCTCCGGCACCGTCGATCGCCAGCGCCCAGTCCCGGCGCGGCGGCGCGTTGACGCGCAGGCGAACCGGCTTCATCCGATCGGCGGTCTGGGCATCGGACCAAGCGGCCTCAGCGGCGCTGCGCCGCGTCTTCCCGCCTTCCCCGATCTCCCACAGGCCGCCGCCCGCAAAGAGGAGTGCCGTTTCGTCGCCAATGGCCGATAGTCGGCCCGGCGCCTGGCTCAGGTCCGCCGTCAGCGCGCGTGGCGGTTCTCCAGGAGCCAGGGCCTGCCAATCAAACCGGGAGGCCTCTCGCCGCCGGGCGTAGAGAAC
>CAXBHG010000189.1:0-3985 GCA_963975385.1 uncultured Brevundimonas sp. | reverse complement strand
CCACCGAACGCACCACCTATGCCATGCCCGAGACCGGCATCGGCCTGTTCCCCGATGTCGGGGGCGGCTGGTTCCTGCCGCGGCTGCCGGGCTTTGCCGGAACCTGGCTGGCCCTGACCGGGGCGCGGCTGAAGGCGGCCGATACGGTGGCCCTGGGCATCCACACCCATTTCATGCCGTCGGACGAGGTCGAGGCCTTCCGCACCATCCTGGCCGCCGATCCGGGCTTTCCGGTCGACATCGCCGACGAACTGGCCGTCGATCCGGGTGAGGCCCCGCTGGAGGCGCATATCGACGACATCGACCGGCTGTTCGCCTTTGACACGGTGGAAGAGATCTTCGCCGCCCTCGAACATGAGGGGACCGACTGGGCCCGGACCCAGCTGGCCGTGCTGAAGACCAAGTCGCCGCAGTCGCTGAAGGTGACCCTGCGCCAGCTGCGCACCGGTCTGCATATGACGTCCTTCGCCGAGAACATGGCGATGGAATACCGTCTGGGCGGCCGGGTGGTGCGGACCCACGACTTCCAGGAGGGGGTGCGGGCCGTGATCGTCGACAAGGACAATACCCCGCACTGGTCACCCGCCGATCTGGCCGGGGTCACCGGGGCCGCCCTCGATGCCCTGTTCGCCCCCTTGCCGCCGGGCGAGGACTGGACGCCCCTCTGAGTCCTCTTGCGTCCGCGCCGCAATCGGGGCGTAGCTGCCACAACGCCTTTCGGGAGATCGCCATGCTCAAGACCCTGCTTCTCGCCGCCGCGGCCTCGGTCACCCTGTCCGGCTGTCTGATCATCGCCGCCGACGGGGGCGAACGCACCGTGGTCCACACGCCGGCCGCGACCGGCGCGGGGCGGGCTCCGGCTCCGACGACCGTCTGGTATCAGGACGCCATCGCCGATCCGCGCCGCCCCGCCGAGGAGGTCGCCCGCGACGCGGCCCGCCATCCGGTCGATATGCTGACCTTCATCGATCTGGCGCGCGGCAACCGCATCGCCGACATCCGGCCCGGTGCCGGCTATTTCACCCGGCTGTTCTCCAGTGTCGTGGGCCCGACCGGTCAGGTCTATGCCTTCGTGCCGAACCGCACCGCGGTGCGCGAGAACGGGGCCGCCGACGCCCTGGTCGCCGACTACGGCAATGTCAGCCGCGTCAACGGCGACCTCGACACCATGACCTTCGACCAGCCGCTGGACGTGGTGTTCATGAGTCAGGAATATCACGACTTCCACATCCCCGGCTTCGGGGTCGACGTGGCCCGGATGAACCGGGCGGTCTATGCGGCGCTGAAGCCCGGCGGCCAGTTCGTGGTCATCGATCACCAGGGCGCGGCGGGGACCGGTAACAGCCAGGTTTCGACCCTGCACCGGATCGAGGGGGATTTCCTGCGCCGCGAGATCGAGGCCGCCGGCTTCATCTATGAGGGCGAAAGCCGTGCCGTCGCCAATCCGGCGGACGACCACAGCCTGAACGTCTTCGACGCGGCGATCCGCGGCCGCACCGACCAGTTCGTCTATCGCTTCCGCAAGCCGGACTGACACCAAACGCCGTTCACGCTAGTCTGTCGTCGCGCCATGCGGGCGCGATGGAGGTTTGCGATGCGTCGTTCCCTGTTCCTGGCCGCCACGGCGGCCCTGGCCCTGAGCACGGCGATCGCCGGGCCGGTCACCGCCCAGTCCGCACCCGACGCCACCTATGCCGCCGCCCTGGCCGATCCGGTCCGCACGGACGCGGACCGGGCGCGGGACGCGGCGCGCCATACCGCCGAGACCCTGGCCTTTGCCCGGGTCGTCCCCGGCCAGGCGATCGGCGATATGGTCATCGGTGGTGGCTATTTCACCCGCGTCTTCTCGGCAGCCACCGGCCCCGAAGGTCACGTCACCGGCTGGCAACCGGCCGAGTTCGTGGCCTTCGCCGCCGTCTATGGCCAGTCCCTGGTCGATATTGCCGAACTGCCCAATGTCACGGCGATCGACTCGCCGCTGGCCGCACCGGCCTGGCCCGAGGGGCTGGACCTGATCTTCACGGCCCAGAACTATCACGACCTGCACCTGAACCAGGTGCCGGCCGACTCGGCGGCGAAGGCCAATGCTGCGGCCTTCGCCGCCCTGAAGCCGGGTGGTCTGTATGTGATCCTCGACCATTTCGCCGTCGCCGGCGCGCCGGTCGACACCGCCAACAGCCAGCACCGGATCGATCCGGCCATCGTCCGCGCCGAGGTCGAGGCGGCCGGATTCGTGTTCGACGGGGAGGGGGACGCCCTGGTCAATCCCGACGATCCGCTGACCGCCAATGTCTTTGATCCGTCGATACGTGGCCGCACCAGCCAGTTCATGCTGCGCTTCCGCAAGCCGGACTGACAAATCCGTACCGGTCCCGCTGGCGAAGCGGGGCGGGAGGCGTTACCCCTGCCGCGAAATCGTACAGGGAGACCGTCGCCATGACGCACAAGATCGCCTTCATCGGACTGGGCAACATGGGGGGCGGCATGGCCGCCAACCAGGCGAAGGCCGGTCATGAGGTCCGGGCCTTCGACCTGTCGCCCGCAGCGCTGGAGCGGGCCGTGGCCGCAGGCTGCGTCGCCGCCGGGTCGGTGGCCGAGGCGGTGAAGGACGCGGATGTCGTCATCACCATGCTGCCCGCCGGGCCGCATGTGCTGTCGGTCTATTCGGAACAGATCATCGGCACCGCGCCCGTGACCGCCCTGCTGCTGGATTGTTCGACCATCGACGTCGACACGGCGCGCAAGGTGGCCGGTCTGGCCAAGGCCGCGGGCTATGCCTTCGCCGATGCCCCGGTGTCCGGCGGCACGGTCGCGGCCGACGCCGGCACCCTGGCCTTCATGGTCGGCTGTGACGAGGCTGATTTCGCCCGGGTCGAGCCGGCCCTGGAACCGATGAGCCGGGTGACGATGCGTGCCGGGGATCACGGGGCAGGGCAGGCGGCCAAGATCTGCAACAACATGATCCTGGGCATCACCATGATCGGCACCTGCGAGGCCGTGGCCCTGGCCGAGAAACTGGGTCTGGACCCGGTCAAATTCTTCGACATCGCCTCGAAATCCTCGGGCCAGTCGTGGAGCGTCAGCAACTACTATCCGTGGCCCGGTCCGGTGCCGACCGCCCCGTCCAACCGCAACTATGACGGCGGTTTCGCCACCGCCATGATGCTGAAGGACCTGAAACTGGCCCAGGAGGCGGCGGCAAGGTCCGGAGCCAGCACGCCGCTGGGGGCCCAGTCCGAGGCCCTGTTCCAGCTGTTCGACCGGCTGGGCTACGGCGGGCGGGACTTCTCGGCCATCCTGCAGATGCTGCGCGGACAGCTGGACGGGTTGCCGAAATAGGATTTTCCGTCCGGCGCAGGCATCGGCCGACGTCTGATTCCTTGCTTGCGCCTTAACTGAGAACCGTTATCAATTAGGGGTTTGCGGCGATTTGTCCGTGTGGATTCGTGGACAGGCGACCCCATTCGGGGCATTGAAGAGCCTTGATTCGGGCCGCCGCGAGCCACAAGCGTGTACGATTACAAGGGCGCATTTCACTCCGCCGTCGAACAGGTCAAGAGCGAGGGCCGCTATCGCGTCTTCGCCGACCTGAAGCGCGTGCGTGGCCAGTTTCCGCTGGCGACGCGCCGACGCGAGGACGGCTCGGAGCAGGATGTCGTGATCTGGTGCTCCAACGACTATCTCGGCATGGGGCAGCATCCGGACGTCCTGTCGGCGATGCAGGTCGAGCTGGACGCCGCCGGTGCCGGCGCGGGTGGCACCCGCAACATCTCCGGCACGACCCGGTCCGCCGTCGATCTCGAGCTCGAGCTGGCCGCCTGGCACCAGAAGGACGCCGCCCTGCTGTTCACCTCGGGCTATGTGGCCAATGAGGCGACCCTGACCACCCTGCAACGCATCCTGCCGGGGTTGGTGATCTTTTCCGACTCGCTGAACCACGCCTCGATGATCGCCGGCATCCGCAACGGCGGCTGCGAGCGGCACA
>CAXBHG010000188.1:0-3997 GCA_963975385.1 uncultured Brevundimonas sp. | reverse complement strand
TCGCGTGCACGATCCGCTCGGCATCCACCATCACGCCACTATGGTCGGCCCAGACCACCAGATCACCGCGGCGCAGGGCCGCCGCCTCGACCGATTGTCCCAGATCGGACTGGCCGTCGCGGAAGCGGGGTCCGCCCAGGCCGCAGGCGTAGAGGGCCTGCTGAACCAGACCGGAACAATTGGTACCCAGGGCGGTGCGACCGCCGGGCATGAAGGGGGTGCCGACGAATCGCTCGGCGGCCTCGCCCGGGTCGGCATCGAACCGGTCCAGCGCCGCCAGATGACGCACGGCGACCCAGCCGACCCCCGGCACCTCGACACGGCCGTGATCGGACGCGCCGGTCGTGACCAGGGCGTTGAGCGGCAGGGAGGCGACACTGTCGGCGGCGGTCGCGGCGGGATAAACCGGGCTGATCAGGGTGCAGATACGATGGGTCGGCGGGGTGACGGTTTCTGACAGGGTCGCGATATCGACCCAGCCGACGACACCGTCGCGGCGGGCGCGGCCCCAGACCTGATCGTCCCGACGCTCGAGCACATCAAAGCCTTCGCCAAAGACCAGCTGGTCGGTCTGTTCGGCGGTGGGCTCAGCCTCTGTCCGGATCGAGGTGACGGCGACGACGCACTGCATCGGGGTCACCGGGCGGTAGGCGGCGGCCGGCACGAGTCCCTCCAGCGCCTGCTCGGCCAGATCGGGCCGGGCGAGCGTTGTGCGGGGATCCAGGGCGGCAGCGAAAACGGTCAAACCGGGGTCCGTACAGTTGAACCTTGTTTTGACTCAGAAAACCGAAAAACCCCGTTAACGGGCCGTCGAAAAGCGTCGCGTCAGCATCGCATGGCAGGCCCGCATGGCCTGGGCGGCCCCGCCCTCGGGCCAGCCGGGACGGGCCCGGGGGTTCCAGGCGAAGATGTCCATATGGGCCCAGACCCCGGTCGCGGGGGCGAATTTCTGCAGGAACAGGGCCGCGGTCACCGAGCCCGCCTGGGCCCAGGCCGCCGAATCATTGCGCACATCGGCCAGTTCGCTGTCGATCGCCGCGCGATAGCCCGGCCACAGCGGCATCCGCCACAGCGGGTCGGCCACCGCCCGGCCGGCCTCCAGCAGCTCGCCCGCCAAAGCCTCGTCATCGGTATAGAGCGGCGGCAGGTCCGGGCCGAGAGCGATACGGGCGGCCCCGGTCAGGGTGGCGAAGTCCAGCGTCAGGTCCGGCGCATGTTCTCCGGCCCGGCACAGGGCGTCGGCCAGAACCAGCCGCCCCTCGGCGTCGGTATTGCCGATCTCGATGGTCAGGCCCTTGCGGCTGTTCAGAATGTCGCCCGGACGGAAGGCATCGGCGGAAATGGCATTCTCGACCGCCGCCACCAGCACCACCAGCCGCACCGGCAGGTCCGACTGCATGACCAGACGCCCGAGTGCGAGGGCATGGGCCGCCCCACCCATGTCCTTCTTCATATTGCGCATCCCGGCCGCGCCCTTGATGTCGAGGCCACCGGAATCGAACACCACCCCCTTGCCGACCAGGGCCACCAGCGGAAGCTCGGTCCGGTCCAGCTGCCAGCCGATCTCGATAATCCGCGGCTGGCGCGCCGGAGACGCCGCCCGGCCGACCGCGTGGATGGCCGGATAGTTGGCCTCCAGCAGGGCCTCGCCCTCGGTGACGGTGATGGTCGCCTGGCTCTCTTCGGCGATCTCGCGGGCGATGGTCTCGATCTGCAGCGGCCCCATGTCGGCGGCGGGGGTATCGACCATCTCGCGCGCCAGGGCGCAGGCGGCGGCGATGCGCAGGGCGGCGGCCACATCCATCCCCTTCGGCGCAACCAGCTGCGGCCGCGCGACTTCGGGCCGGGCCCGGTAGCGGTCGAAACGATAGCCGCCCAGGGCAAAGGCCAGGGCCGCCGTCTCGGCGTCCGCGCCGCTGACCCCCTCCAGATGCCAGGTCCCCGCCGGCAGCCGCGCCGCCAGGGCCCGGGCCGAGGTCGGATCGAAGGTGTCGCCGGCCCCGAACAACGCCCCGGCGACGCTGCCGTCCGGGCCGGGCAGGATCAGCAGCTGACCGGCCTTGCCGGTAAAGTCATGGGCCCGCGCCCAGGCCACGGTCGCCGCCCCGCCCGCGCCGTCCAGGGCACCGTCCTTGAGGACGACCTGTACCGGCAGACTCTCGGCCGGGCCGGCGATCAGCGGTTCGGGATGAAGCACGGACATCAGTGAAGCCTTTCCGACCTGTCTTCCGGCCGATTAACCAAAGGTTGACGTGAACGCGCGAGTCTTGGGGCCCGCCCGGATTTCCACGGATGACTTCCATGTCGCCCACCCTCGCCAAGGCCGCAACCGTCTCCGCCGTACTGGCGCTGACTCTCGGCGTCGCCCCGGCCCTGGCCGGTGATCCCCGGCCCGGCCCGGCTACGCCGCAGACCCCGACCGCCCCCGCGGTCCGCACGCCCGCCACGGCTGCGGTCCGCGCCACCTATGAGCGGATGGATGCGCTGGCCCGGTCGTTGTTCTGGACCGAGGAGATGGAGATCAACCCCGCCGATCCGGTGGCCGGACCCCGGGCCGCCCAGGCCCTGCGTGAACTGGGTCGCTATGACCAGGCGGCTGAAACCGCATCAAAGACCCTGGTGAGCCAGCCGGCCAATTTTGACGCCCTGCTGGAGCTGGGCCGGGCCCATATCGCCCGCGGCCAGGCCTTTTACGGCATCGCCGCCCTGGAACAGGCGCGCGCCCTGCGTCCCGACGACTGGCGGCCGCTGTCGCTGCTGGGGGCCGCCTATCAGCAGGTGCGCCGTCCCGAGGACGCCCGTCTGGCCTGGAACGAGGGTCTGCGCCTGTCGCCCGACAACCCCGACATCCTCAACAATGTCGCCATCGGCTGGCTGACCGCCGGGGATCCGGCCGCGGCCGAGACCCTGTTGCGCCGGGCCGTGGCCCAGCCGGGTGCCGGCCTGCAGGTGCGGCTGAATCTGGCCATGGCCATGGGTCTGCAGAACAAGATCGCCGAGGCCGAACAGATGCTGCGCCGCGACCTGCCGCCGGACCAGGCCGACCGCAACATCGCCTGGCTGCGCAGCCGCACGGCCGCGGCCACACCGGCGTCGGCGACGGCGCGGACCTGGACCTCGCTCCAGGGCTCCTGATCCCCTATATTCGATCCCATGATCGACGAGCTCTACAGCGCGCATATTCTCAAGCTGGCCGCCAACCTGCCCCATGCCGGACGCCTGCCCGCGCCCGACGGCACCGGCGAGCGGGTGGCGAAACTGTGCGGCTCGAAGGCCGTCGTCGATGTGGGGCTGGACGCGGATGGCCGGATCGCCGCCTTCGCCCAGGACATCAAGGCGTGCGCCCTCGGCCAGGCCGCGGCCGGCGTACTGGGGGAATCGGTGATCGGGGCCAGCGCGGACGAGATCGAGACGGCCCGCGACGCCACCCTGGCCATGCTCAAGGCCGGCGGCGAGGGCCCGACGGGCCGGTTCGAGGGGCTGCGCGCCCTGAAACAGGTCGCCGACTACCCGGCCCGCCACGCCTCGACCCTGGTGGCGATCGAGGCGACCCTGGAGGCGGTTCACGCCGCCGTGGCCCGCAAGGCCCCGGACACCCGAACTAGCCTCGCCGGTGCGGCCTGACAGCCGGTTGCCCGATCCCTCCGCGCGGGGGATAAGCAGTCCGACATGGCTCCCGGCAAAACCCTTTACGAACGCGGCGTCCGCGCGGCCCATCGGGGCTACAAGCTGACGCTGTCCCCGCTGATCGGGCAATCGTGCCGCTTCATGCCGACCTGTTCGGACTATGCGGCCCAGGCCCTGATCGAACACGGACCTGCACGCGGCGGCTGGCTGACCGTCAAACGCCTGTGCAAATGCCATCCCTTCGGAAAATCGGGCTATGACCCGGTTCCGCCCATTGAAGACTGAGCCATGATCGAGCTGAAATTCCCCGACGGTGCCGTGCGCCAGTATCCCGACGACGCCACGGGCCGTGATGTCGCGACCTCGATCT
>CAXBHG010000187.1:0-4068 GCA_963975385.1 uncultured Brevundimonas sp. | reverse complement strand
TGCACGAGACCGACCTGACCATGGCCGAGGTGGCCCATGCCGCCGGCTTCGGCAGCGTGCGGCGTTTCAACGAGACCTTCCAGACCCTGTACGACCGCCCGCCCTCGGCCCTGCGCCGCCGCGCCGAGCGCCCTTCGGACGGCGGGGTAAGGCTCAGCCTGGCCTATCGCCAGCCCTGTGACCTCGACACCCTGATGACGGCCCTGGCGGCGCGCGGGGACACCGTGGTCGACGGGCGTTGGGCGCGGACGCTGACGCCGGAGATCGACGGGACGACGGGCCGGGTCACCGTGACCGCCGCTACGCCCGGACGGTTGACGGTGGCGGTCGAGGCCGGAGACCTGAAGGCCCTGCCGGGGATACTGGCGCGGGTCCGGCGCGTGTTCGACCTGTCGGCCGACCCCGAAGCCATCGCGCGCGACCTGTCGGTCGATCCCCTGCTGGCCCCGCTGGTGGCCGACAGCCCCGGTCTGCGCCTGCCGGGATCATGGATCGACGCGGGCGAGGATGCGCCCAGCGACCGGCTTCACGGGGCCGGACCGGCCCTGACGCGGCGGGCCGAGCGCTGGCGGCCATGGCGGGCCTATGGCGCGCTGCATCTCAAGCGCGCCGAAATGACCGAATCAGACCTGCAACGGATGGAGAAGAGCGATGGCCGTCAGGCAGCCTGAACAGTGGACCCTCGACCGGATCACCACCCCGGTGGGAACGGTGCTGCTGGTCACCGACGACGACGGGGCCGTGCGGGCCCTGGATTTCGACGACTATGAGCCCCGCATGCTGCGTCTGCTGGCCCGCCACTACGGGCCGGTCAGTCTGAGTCCCGGGACCGCGCCGGCAGCCGTGCGCGACGCCATCGCCGCCTATTTCGCCGGCGACCGCCGGGCGCTGGACGGCGTTGTGGTCCGCACCGGCGGTACGGAATTCCAGCGTCAGGTCTGGGCGGCCCTGCGGGCCATCCCGGCGGGGGAGACGCGCAGCTACGGCCAGCTGGCGGTCGCCATCGACCGCCCGAAGGCGGTGCGGGCCGTGGGCCTGGCCAACGGGGCCAATCCGGTCGGGATCATCGTGCCCTGCCATCGGGTGATCGGCAGCAACGGCACCCTGACCGGCTATGCCGGCGGGCTGGAGCGCAAGAAATGGCTGCTGGCCCACGAAGCGCGCGCCTGAATCAGCTCCCGTCCAGAAACAGACGCGTCGCCGGATTGTCGGTCTCGTCGACATAGGGATAGCCCAGCAGGTCCAGGGCGGCGTGCAGGGCCGCCAGCTCGGCCGGCGGAGCGGAGATCCCGGCCAGCACCCGGCCGACGTCGTCGCCGTGGTTGCGGTAGTGGAACAGGGTCAGGTTCCAGGCCGGGCGGAGACTGTTCAGGAATCCCAGGAAGGCCCCCGGGCGTTCGGGAAACTGGAAGCGCAGGATGCGTTCGCCGGGCAGGCCCGAGGCGCGGCCGCCGACCATATAGCGGACGTGCAGCTTGGCGGTCTCGTTGTCGCTCATGTCCTCGACCGCATAGCCGCCGTCGCGCAGGGCCGCGATCAGGTCGTCCTTCTCGTGCGGGCCCGAGCGCAGGGCCACGCCGACGAAAATATGGGCCACGCCCTCGCCGGACCAGCGATAGTTGAACTCGGTCACCGACCGGCCGTCGAGCGTATGCAGGAAGCGGCTGTAGGCATCGCGATCATCGGCCATGGCCACTGCCAGCAGGGCCTCGGCTCCTTCACCGATCTCGGCCCGTTCGGCGATGTGGCGCAGCCGGTCGAAATTGACATTGGCCCCCGAGTTGACGGCCACCAGCGCACCCGGTCCCGGGTTGGACGCGGACCAGGCCTTGAGCCCGGCCAGGGCCAGGGCACCTGACGGCTCGGCCACGGCACGGCTGTCGTCGAAGATGTCCTTGATGGCGGCACAGATGGCGTCGGTGTCGACCAGGATGATGTCGTCCAGCAGCTCGCGGCACAGGCGGAAGGTCTCGGTCCCGACGCGGCGTACGGCCACGCCGTCGGCGAACAGGCCGACCTGGTCGAGGGTAACCGGCTCACCCGCCGCGATAGCTGATTTCATCGTCGGGGCGTCGACGGGTTCGACGCCGATGATCTTCGTCTCGGGGCGCAGGAAGCGGATGATGGCGGCGACGCCGGCCGCCAGACCGCCGCCGCCGATCGGCACGAACACCGCCTCGACCGGCTCGGAATGCTGGCGCACGATCTCCAGCCCGATGGTACCCTGGCCGGCGATCACCTCGGGGTCGTCAAACGGATGGATGAAGGCCGCGCCGGTCTCGGCCTCGATCCTGCGGGCCTCGGCATAGGCCTCATCGAAGCTGTCGCCGTGCAGGATGACCTGCCCGCCCCGGGCCCGCACCGCGGCGACCTTGATGGCCGGGGTGGTCACCGGCATGACGATGGTCGAGGTGACCCCGCGCCGGGCGGCGGCCAGGGCAACGCCCTGGGCGTGATTGCCGGCCGAGGCGCAGATGACGCCGCGCGACAGGGCCTCGGGCCCGAGTCCGGCAATCCTGTTCCAGGCCCCGCGGATCTTGAACGAGAAGACCGGCTGCAGATCCTCACGCTTCAGCCAGACCGGCCGGTCAAGGCGCGCGGACAGCCGGGGCAGGGGATCGAGTGGGGTCTCGATCGCCACATCATAGACCCGCGCGGTGAGGATGCGTCGGATGGTTTCTTGCATAACTGGACGATCTGGAGACGGGTTGGGGTTTCTTTTACCGCACTTGTAGTGGATTGGGGCTGGAAGTCGCTTCCAAAAGCAGGCGGTCGGTCCCCTGCCGGGATGCGCCGCGGCACCGTGACGCGCCGGTCTTCTGGTCGGGATATGACGATACGGCCCTTGCATTCGGGGGCCGGAAGGCTACATTGAACCTGCTTATGCTACTTTTGAGCATAAGGTGGAGGAACGGTGATGGCGGACGGCATGTTCGGTTTGTCAGAGAGCACGGCGCGCGCGACCGCGCCGGTCTGGAACAAGGTCAGGGATTTCGTCACCCCGATGGAGTGGCCGGCCCAGGCCGAGCTGATCGTCGAGATCAACCGGCTCAAGCGCGAGCGTGACGCCGTCATCCTGGCCCACAACTATATGACGCCCGAGATCTTCCACGGGGTCGGCGACTATGTCGGCGACAGCCTGGGTCTGGCCAAGGAGGCCGCGCGCTCGAAGGCGAAGGTCATCGTCCAGGCGGGCGTGCATTTCATGGCCGAGACCTCGAAAATCCTCAGCCCCGACAAGACGGTATTGATCCCGGACCTCAAGGCCGGTTGTTCGCTGGCCGAGTCGATCACCGGGGCTGACGTGCGGTTGATCAAACAGCGCCATCCGGGCCTGCCGGTGGTCACCTATGTGAACACCACGGCCGATGTGAAGGCCGAGACCGACATCTGCTGCACCAGCGCCAATGCCGTGCAGGTGGTGGAGTGGGCGGCGAAGGAATGGGGCGTCGACAAGGTCATTCTGATCCCTGACGAATTCCTGGCCCGTAATGTCGCGGCCCAGACCAACGTCGGCATCATCGCCTGGAAGGGCCGCTGCATCGTGCACGAGCGGTTCAACGCGGCCGATATCGCCGAGATGCGGGCGGCGTATCCGGATGCCGAGATCCTGGCCCATCCGGAATGCCCGGAGGAGGTGCTGGCCGCCTCGGACTTCGCCGGCTCGACGGCGGCCCTGATCGACCACGTCACCGCGCGCCGTCCGAAACAGGTGGTGCTGCTGACCGAATGTTCGATGGCCGCCAACATCGCCGGTGATGTGCCCGACGTTCAGTTCATCGGGCCGTGCAACCTGTGCCCCTATATGAAGCGGATCACGCTGGAGAACATTCGCGACTGCCTGGTGAACATGCAGTTCGAGGTCACCGTGCCCGAGGCCCTGATCGCCCCGGCCCAGCGGGCGGTGCAGCGGATGGTCGACCTGCCGCCGCCGCTGGTTCCGGCGCGCTACGACATGATCAAGGCCCGTCACCATGTCGCGGTGGAGCTGATCTGATGCACTATGTCCCCCCTGTCCGGCTGGTGACCACGGTCGAGCCGAAGACCCTGAAGCTGATGACCCTGCTG
>CAXBHG010000186.1:0-4069 GCA_963975385.1 uncultured Brevundimonas sp. | reverse complement strand
TTCTATGCGCCGAACATGTTCGTCCAGAACCGGATCTCGCAGCGCCGGACCTCGATCATGCAGGCCTTCCCGGACGCGCTGGACCTGCTGCTGATCTGTGTCGAGGCCGGCATGTCGATCGAGGCGGCGATCCAGAAGGTCAGCCAGGAGATCGGCGGCTCATCGATCGACCTGGCCGAGGAACTGACCCTGCTGTCGGCCGAGCTGAGCTATCTGCCCGACCGGCGCATGGCCTACGAAGGGCTGGCGAAACGCACCAACCATCCGGGGGTGCGGTCCGTGGCCACGGCCATGACCCAGGCCGAGACCTATGGCACGCCGCTGGGCACCGCCCTGCGGACCATGGCCAAGGAAAATCGCGACCTGCGTCTGTCGGCGGCCGAGAAGAAGGCCGCGGCCCTGCCGGCCAAGCTGACGGTGCCGATGATCCTGTTCTTCCTGCCGGTACTGTTCATCGTCATCCTGACCCCGGCGATCATCAATATCCAGGACACGATGGCCAAGGGCGGCTAGGCCGCCGGCCCCGGGGGGCCTCAGTCGCCGGCCAGGGCTGCCGTTCGCAGGCCTTCGGCCACCGATTCACAGGCCGTCCGCAGCGTCTTGCGGTGCTTGTCATGGAACAGTTCGCCGCGCAGTCCGGTGAAGATGAAGCCGTTCGCGACGATACAGCTGCCCGGAGCCAGTTCCTCGATCTCGAAATAGCGGACCACATTGAAGGCCCAGCCGCGCTTCTCGGCCCAGACCAGCTGGGCATAGGGTTGCCAGTCGGCGACGCGCACTGTGGTCGCCCGCTCGGGCAGGCCGGGCACTGCCTCCGTCAGGCTGATCTGGCCGCCGAAGGCGATCGCGCCCTCAAGGCCCGTCTCGACCGGATTCCAGCGATCCCAGCCGGGCAGGTCGGACAGGATGTCCCATATCTGCTCGCTGGTGGCCTGGACCCCGATGCGTTTCTCGATCTTGGCAGTCTCCATGGGCGGGGTTTCGCACGGCTTTGTCGCGGAAGGAAGATGGTCAGCGGTTGCCTTCCGGACCGGGCTGCGAGGCGGGCGGCGTTTCGGGCGAGGGGCTGTCGTCGCGCCCGACCGGATCCAGGGCCAGGCTGCGCAGTTGCGGGCTGGTGAAGCAGACGATGAAGGCGATGGCCAGCAGCAGGCCGTTGGCCAGGAAGGGCGCGGGAATCGCCAGCTGGTACAGGGCCACCCCGATGACCGGCGGGCCGAGGAAGCTGAGACCGGCGACCGACATCATCAGGCCTGCCACCGACCCCTGTTCGTGGTCGTTGACGGCCAGGGACGAGCCGGCGGTGAAGCCGGGGCGGGCGAAACCTATGCCCATCGAGATCACCGCATAGCCGACCACGGCACCGAAATAGCCGGGCGCGATGACGCTCATCAGATTGCCGATCAGGGCGATGGCGGCCCCCCAGCGCATCAGGGCGCGAGGCTGCAGCTTCAGCAACGGAATCAGGCCCCACTGGACCATCAGCGTGCCCAGGGCCCCCGCGAACATCGCCAGGCCGATGAAGGGCTGGGCTGCGCTGACGCTGGTCCCGGTCCGTCCCATCTCGTCGATAATATGGAAGCCCAGGACCGAGATATTGACCGCCTGGGTTCCGGTGACCAGCAGGCCGTAGATCAGAAAGTCGCGCACGCGCCGGTCCTTCCAGAGGCCGCGCCCGACGGCATGGTCGGGCTTGCCGCTGGGCGAGGGGATGCGCACGACCTCGCCGCTGGGCAGTCGCTTCCAGACCAGAACCAGCACCACGGCCCCAAGGGCGGCGAAGGCATACATGGGTCCGGCCAGACCGATCAGGGGCAGGACGAAGAACGGGGCCAGCACCGGCCCGGCAACCGTGCCCAGGCCCTGGGCCGAGGCCAGAAGCGACATGGCCTGGGTCCGGTCCGCCGGGCTGGTCCGGTCGGCGACATAGGCCTGGGAGGCGATTGGGGCGGCCGAGCCGAACACACCGTAGACGGTCCGCGCCAGGGCCATCAGCCCGAAGGCCACGCCGACGCCGAGCCAGCCCTCCAGACCCGAGGTCGCGGCCAGGCCGAAGCCGGCCATGGAGACGACGAAGCCGCCCAGCCCGATCATGATCACCCGCTTGCGGCCGAGGCTGTCCGACAGCCTTGCCCAGAAGGGCGAGGCCAGCGTCCACATCAGGGCCGAGATGGCGAAGGCGGCGGCGACCAGCGTATCCGCCAGGCCGAACTCGCGGCCGATCGCGGGCAGAACCGACTGCAGCCCCATATTGCCCGCCGCCGCGATCAGGCTGACGGCGAACAGGATCTGGAAGGCCGGTGAGCGGGCCCCCAGGCTCGCCTGAGCGTCCGGCCTGCTCACCCGGCGCTGCTGTCGATGATCAGCACCGGTTTCAGCCGCCGGTCATCATCAAGGCCCAGCCGGGCCTTGACCTCGAACAGGTCGGCCCCGGTTGGCACGATCAGCAATTCCTTGGGCCGGGCGGCGTTAACCGCAACCACCGCATTCTTCGGGCAGATGTCGAAACAGGGAGTGTGGACCACGGCCAGCTTTGCCTTTCGGCCCTTGCCGGCCTTCAGATATTTGCGAAGCGCCTTCTTGAGCGTGTGGTTCCCCTCGGGCCCGAAACCGCCGTCCAGCTTCTTCGAGCATTTGCGGCACACCAGCACCACATTGCGCAACCGGGTTTTCGCGGAATCGATGGCCATGGGATCAGGATCAATCTTTCGCCTGCCTTGCACAAGAGATCGTGCGCGGCCCATCATCCCTTTCGAACCCGGGAGCTGCCGATGTCCATCCGCCAACTGATCACCGGGACCGCGCTGGCGCTGGTCCTGACCGCCGGGACCGCCCAGGCCCAGACTGCCGATGGTGCGGCCGTGGCCGCCGCGGTCGAGGCGGTGCTGCCTGACGTCGTCGGCTGGCGCCGCGATTTTCACCGGCATCCCGAACTGGGCTTTGCCGAGACCCGCACCGCCGCGATCATCGCCGCCCATCTGGAGTCGCTGGGCATGGAGGTGCGCACCGGGGTCGGCCGCACCGGGGTGGTCGGCATCCTGAGGGGGGCTCAGCCCGGTCGCACGGTGGCGCTCCGCGCCGATATGGACGCCCTGCCCGTGCTGGAGGCCACGGGCCTGCCCTTCGCCTCGACCGACACCGGCCAGTATATGGGCCAGACCGTGCCGGTCGCCCACGCCTGCGGCCATGACGCCCATATGGCCATGCTGATGGGGGCGGCCGAAGTGCTGGCGGGGATGAAGGACCGGATCACCGGCACCGTGGTCTTCATCTTTCAGCCGGCCGAGGAAGGGGCCCCTCCCGGTGAGCCGATGGGCGGGGCGGCCCTGATGATCGCCGAGGGGGCGCTGGCTGATCCCCGGCCCGAGGCCATCTTCGGCCTGCATGTGGTGCCCGGCCGTCCGGGGACCCTGTTCTACAGGCCCGAGGGCTTTATGGCCGCTTCGGACCGGATCGACATCACCCTGCACGGCAAACAGACCCACGGGGCCTGGCCGTGGCGCGGCATCGACGTCATCGCCGTGACCGGACAGGTGGTCGAGACCCTGAACACCCTGACCGCCCGTACCGTGGATCCGACCACCACCCCGACGGTGCTGACCATCGCCACCCTCAATGCCGGGGTGCGCTACAACATCATTCCCGACGAGGCGGTGTTGTCCGGCACCCTGCGGACCTTCAACATCGCCCAGCGCGACGCCCTGGTGGCCCGGGCCTCGGCGGCCGTGACCCATGTGGCCGAGGCCTATGGGGCCACGGCCGAGTTCTCGGTCAAACAGAATGCGGCCCTGGTCTATAACGACCCCGACCTGTCCGCCTGGCTGGCCCCGGTCCTGACCGAGGCGGCGGGGACCGGCAATGTCAATCCGGCCACTCCGCCGACCACGGTGGCCGAGGACTTCAGCTATTTCCAGCACGAGATCCCGGGCGTGTTCTGGCATCTGGGGGCCAGTCCCGACGGGGTCGACCCGGCCACATCAGCCCCGAACCATTCACCGCAGTTCGACGTCAACGAAGCCGTCCTGGCGGTCGGCGTGCGGTCCGAGGTGCTGACGGCGCTGCGGTTCCT
>CAXBHG010000185.1:0-4101 GCA_963975385.1 uncultured Brevundimonas sp. | reverse complement strand
CTGTCAATCATGGCCCGTGACGGCAAGGCGGGAGCCGTGCTGACGGCCGGCGAGACCGGGCGTGACGCCCTGGCCGGTCTGGGCCTGTCCCCGGGCTTTGTCGGCGTCAGCAGTGGGGACGGTGCCGTCAGGACCTTCGGCCTCGACCTGCCGCGGAACCTGACGCTGGATTCAGCCTCACTGAAGGCCAACGGGGATCGCCTGCAGGCGGCGATGAAGGCGGTTCGCGATGCCTATCGCGCGCTTGCCCCCGCCTCGACGGCACCGAAGATTACCGGTACGGCCCCGGCCTATCTGACGACGCAGCTCGCCAACTACCAGGCGGCCCTCGCGCGGCTCGGTGGATAGAGTCGATCCGGACGGCTTGCCGGTTGACGCCCCGGCCCCGGACGGGGTTATTGGGTCCATCCATCCGCGCGAGCCCTGAATGCCCCTCAATAACCGCACCATCCTGGCGATCGGCGTCGGCGTCGCTGCTGTCCTGGCCATCATCCTGGCCCTGGTCTTCAGCCGGGGTGCGGACAAGGCCGAGAGTCCGCCCGCCGACCGTGGCGGCCTGACGGTTGACGTGGCCGATGCGCCCGGGCTGGAGCCCACCCGCGAGCTGCGCTGCTTTGTCGACGGCCGGTTCATCGGCATGGCGACCCTGACCGACTGCGCCCGCCGCAACGGACTGGCGACCGACGCCCTTGATGTCGGTATCGATGAAACCGGTGCCCTGGCTGCCGCGCCGACCGCAGCCTTCGCCCCGCCGCCCAGCCTGCCGCCGGTCGTCATCGCCGAGGCCGAACCCCTGCCGGTGCCGGTCACCCCCAGCCAGCCCGCGCCGGCCCCGGCCGCGACCGGCAGCGCCTGCCTGCGCCACACCGGGTCTGACTGGCGGTCGCTGTCGCCGAACCTGGGGCTGAACGCCTGTGTTCTGGCCCTCTATTCCGGCACCTGCGTCCGGCCGGGCGAGGCCCTGTACGGCCGTTGGGGCGACACGACCTTGCGGCTGGTGCCGCGCCGGGTCGAACAGTCCAGCGACAACATCCGCTTCCGCACCCTGGCCGAGCAGGATCGCAACTGCCAGTTTCCGGGGCTGAACTGATGAGGGGCCTGACCCTCGCCGCCGTCACCGCAGCCGCCCTGGCCGTGGTGGCCTGCGATACTGCGCCCAAGGCCCCCTATACGCCGGGGGTCTGCTATTTCGTCATGCCCGCCGCCGACGGCAAGTCCGCGCCCGAGCTGACCGTTGTGGCCAATGACCAGCCGCAGATCGAATTCTGTGCCGCGCGGCTGGAGGAGATGCGCCTGCGTTTCCTGCGGATGGGCGGGTCGCGGCGCGAGATCACCGGGGCCTACCAGGGCCAGTACATCTTCATCGATCAGGTCGGCGTGTCCTTCTCCAGGACGCTGGACGGCAACCGCTTCATCGCCCTGGCGCGGACCGGAGACGGGCGTCTGGCGATTCCGGCGGCCATTCAGCGCGAGATCGACGGCACACCGGTCGCGGTCGCGGCTCCGCCGCCGGCCCCGGCGAACTGACCGAACAAAACTGGAACATCGGCGCGCAATCGACTAGGTTGCGCGCTTCAAACTCAAGCATGGGAGCTCGGCTATGGCGGGCAGCGTCAACAAGGTCATTCTGATCGGCAATCTGGGCAAGGATCCGGAAATCCGCTCCCTCTCGTCGGGCGAGCGCGTCTGCAACCTGTCGCTGGCGACGTCGGAGCAGTGGCGCGACAAATCCTCGGGCGAACGCAAGGAAAAGACCGAATGGCACCGGGTGGTCATCTTCAATGACAACATCATCAAGGTGGCCGAGAACTATCTGAAGAAGGGCTCGACGGTTTACATCGAGGGCACGCTCCAGACCCGCAAATGGACCGACCAGTCCGGCGTCGAGAAATATTCGACCGAGGTCGTGGTCGGCAAGTTCAAGGGCGAACTGACCATGCTGGGTGGCCGCAACGATTCGGCCGGCGGCGGGGCCAGCCGTGGCGGCGACGACGACTATTCCTCGGGCTTCTCGACCGGCGGGGCCAACAAGCCCAGCGGCCCCAAGGAAAGCTACGACCTGAACGACGACATTCCGTTCTAGGCAGAGCCTGTACTCAGGATGACAGGGCGGGTGTCCCGCCCTGTCATCCCCGCCAGGTTTTCGCGGCTTTGCCGCCGGCGAAACCTCGGGTCATTGAATGTGAGCCGACGGGCCTTCGCGGACGTGCCATAGGCCTCCCGTGACCCAGCTCTCATCCCAGCCCGCATCCCCGTCCCATGCCCTGACCCTGCCGGAGATCCTGGCCATCATCGCGGTGGTGGTGATCTGGGGCGTGAACAATGCCGCGGCCAAGGTCGGGACCGAGGTGCTGCCGCCGCTGCTGATGGGGGCGATGCGGTTCGCGCTGGCGGCGGCCTGTCTGGTGCCGTTCGTGCGCCCGCCGTTTCCGAACTGGAAGAGCCTGCTGATCATCGTCTTCATCGGCGGTCCGCTGCACTACGGCCTGATCTTTCTGGCCTTCGCCCTGGCGCAGGACGTCAGTCCCGTCTCGGTGGCGGCGCAGTTGTGGATTCCGTTCACGGCCCTGTTCGCCTTCCTGCTGCTGCGCGAACGGCTGTCGAAATACGCGCTGGGCGGGATGATCATCGCCTTTGCGGGCGTCGTCTGGATGATGGGCGATCCGCATGTGCTGCAGGACTGGAAGGCCATCGCCGTCGCTGTCAGCGGTGCCGCCTGCTGGGCCCTGACCACGGTCATCGCCCGGCGCACGACCTCGATCCCGCCGCTGAAGATGCAGGGGCTGCTGTCGCTGGTGGCCCTGCCGACCCTGGCCTTTGCCTCGGCCGTGTTCGAGGACGGGCAGATGGCGGCGGTTCGGGCGGCGACACCGCTGATCTGGGCCTGTGTGCTGTGGGCCGGCCTGGTGTCGTCAGTGGCGGCAACCACCCTGGTGTTCTGGCTGGTGCAGCGGCGTGAGGCCGGGCGGGTGACGCCCTATCTGCTGGCCACGCCGGTGGTGTCGATCCTGATCGGCCGGCTGTTCCTGGGGGATGTGCTGACGGTGCAGATCCTGACCGGTGCCGCCCTGACCATGGGCGGGGTCGCGGTGGTGGCCCTGGCCGAGCGCGGGCTGCGGGCCGGCGCAGCCAAAGGCTAGCGGGCGGCCATCACCAGGCAGGTCGAGGTGGCGGTGGCGAACAGGGTGCCGTCGAGCCCGCGCAGGTCGGCTTCGGCGAAGCCGGCGCGCCCGCCGATCTGGACAATGCGGCCCTCGGCCCGGACCGGGACTCCGGCGGTCAGGGCCCGGTGGAACACCGTCTTGAGCTCCAGTGACGTATAGATCTGGCCGGGCCGCAGACGCGAATGGACCGCGCAGCCGCAGGCCGAATCGAGGATCGCCGCGATCCAGCCGCCGTGCACACTGCCGATGGGGTTGTAGACGGCCAGAGTGGGCGTGCCGCCGAACACGACGCGGCCCGCCTCGACCTCGACCATGTGAAAGCCGAGCGTCACCGCGATCGGCACGGGCGGGACCGCGCCGGACGCCAACAGTTGCAGCTGTTCAAGCCCGGACAGGGCCGAGGGGTCTGAATCGGCCATACGGACGCTCCGGCGCGATGGCACCGCTCACCACGGGGATGGGGATTGCGGCGACAGGCACCGCAGACGGGAGCCTACAGGCCGGGCAGTTTGAAGCCGGTCCGACGCGGGGCGATGACGATGCGGGCCTCGCTTCCGGTCAGGGCCCGGAGGCGTTCGGCCTCCGACGCGGCGTCGATGGTCAGGGCACCGGCGGCGGTCTGGCTGACGGTCTCGGCCTGGGTCGAGGGGGCGTCGCTGCGCCAGAACATCAGGCGGTTGGCGAAGCTCTCTTCCTTGTGGGCCAGGTCGCCGAACTCATCGTCGATGACATAGCGGGCCAGCGGATCGGCGCGGTCAGCCCCGGCCTGGGCGACGAGCATCTGTTCGCCGGCGGTGCGGGTCACGGCCTGGCGTTGACCCAGCAGGATCTGGCGCGCGGCGCTTTCGGGGGCCAGTTCCTGCGGGCGCGGCTGGCCGGGTGCCGGCGGACGCAGGCCGTATTCGGGCGGCACGGTCAGCGGGGCGGTCGAGACGGT
>CAXBHG010000184.1:0-4138 GCA_963975385.1 uncultured Brevundimonas sp. | reverse complement strand
CCGGCGTCAATCGCACCGTACCAGCCGTTCGGCTCAGCCGCCGCAGCACCGGCGGCAAAGAGCCCCGCTACCGCAACGCTTGCCAGGAGTTTCAGCTTCATTGTGTCCTCACAAAAAAATAGATGCCCGAATGCCTACGCTTACTACGTGGCGATCCCATCACCGAACGGGATTATACCCCAGCGGTTCCTCATTGCGACCATCTATGTGGCGACTGTGGCGCCATTTCAACACAAATGCCGGTTTTCAGGCTAGAAACCCCTGCCGGGACAGACCGAAACCCTGTGGAGACTGAGAGATGACCATGAATTTTGACGGACGGGTGGCCATTGTGACCGGGGCCGGCGGCGGCCTTGGCCGGTCCCATGCCCTCGCCCTGGCGGCCCGGGGCGCGCGGGTGGTGGTCAATGATCTCGGCGGGGCGAGGGACGGATCCGGCGGATCGGGCAGCGCCGCCGGGGCTGTCGCCGCCGAAATCGTGGCCCTCGGCGGCGAGGCCATGGCCAATGCCGCCTCGGTCACCGACGCCGCGGCCGTCGAGGCCATGGTCGCGGCCACCATGGCGCGCTGGGGCCGGGTCGACATCCTGGTCAACAATGCCGGCGTGCTGCGCGACAAGACCTTCGCCAAGATGGACATCGAGGATTTCCGCTTCGTGGTCGACGTCCACCTGATGGGCGCGGTCAACTGCACCAAGGCGGTGTGGGATCATATGCGCGGAGCCAACTACGGCCGGATCGTCATGACCACCTCCTCGTCCGGCCTGTACGGCAATTTCGGCCAGTCCAACTACGGGGCGGCCAAGATGGCCCTGGTCGGGCTGATGCAGACCCTGTCGATCGAGGGGGCGAAGAATGACATCCGGGTCAACTGCCTGGCCCCGACCGCCCATACCCGAATGACCGAGGACCTCGGGGCCAGCCTGCCGCTGGATCTGCTTGAGCCGGAACGGGTGACGCCCGGCCTGCTCTATCTGGTCAGCGAGACCGCGCCGAACCGGTGCATCCTCGCCGCCGGGGCCGGCGGCTTTGAACGCGCCTATGTCACCCTGACCCAGGGGATCCATGCCACCGGTGCGGATGCCGCCGAACAGGTCGCCGCCCGGTTCGACGCCATTTCCGACCGGACCGGCGAGATCGTGCCGGAAATGGGCGCTGCCCAGGGCATGATCGAACTGTCCAAGGCCCAGGCCCGTCAAAGTCAGTAAGCTTGCCTTGACCCTGCGGCAGGGGCGTAAGCCTATCCCTCAACCCGCGCCGGCCTCCCCCGGCACGATCCCATAGCAAGGAGCCTCCCAGATGCGTGAAGCCGTCATCGTCTCCACCGCCCGCACCCCGATCGGCCGCGCCTATCGCGGGGCGTTCAACGACACCCAGGCCCAGACCCTCGGCGGCCATGCCGTCGCCCATGCCGTCAAGCGCGCCGGGATCGATCCGGCCGAGGTCGAGGACGTGGTCATGGGGGCGGCCCTGCAGCAGGGCTCGACCGGCACCAATGTCGCCCGCCAGATCGCCCTGCGGGCCGGCCTGCCCGTCACCACCGCCGGCATGTCGGTGGACCGCCAGTGCGCCTCGGGCCTGATGGCCATCGCCACCGCGGCCAAACAGGTCACCCACGACGGCCAGGTCATCGCCGTCGGCGGCGGGGTGGAATCGATCTCCCTGGTCCAGAACCAGCATATGAACCTGTACCGGATGACGGACCCGGCCCTGATCGCCCTGTCGCCGCACATCTATATGTCGATGCTGGAGACGGCCGAGGTCGTCTCGGCCCGCTACGGCATCAGCCGCGAGGCCCAGGACGCATACGCGCTGCAGTCGCAGCAACGCACCGCCGCCGCCCAGGCCGCCGGCCACCTGAACGCCGAGATCGCGCCGATGACCACGACCATGCAGGTCATGGACAAGGCCACCGGACAGGCATCAGCAAGGGAAGTGACCCTGTCGATGGATGAGGGCAACCGCCCCGAGACCACGCTGGAGGGCCTGTCGTCGCTGAAGCCGGTGTTCGGCGGCGGCGAGGAGATCAAACAGGGGCTGTTCATCACCGCCGGCAATGCCTCGCAGCTGTCCGACGGGGCCTCGGCCTCGGTGCTGATGGAGGCCAGGGAGGCCGAACGTCGCGGCCTGACCCCGCTGGGGGCCTATCGCGGCATGGCCGTGGCCGGCTGCGAGCCGGACGAAATGGGCATCGGCCCCGTCTTCGCCGTTCCCCGCCTGCTGGAGCGCCACGGCCTGACCGTCGACGACATCGGCATCTGGGAGCTGAACGAGGCCTTCGCGACCCAGGTCATCTATTGCCGCGACCGGCTGGGCATTCCCAACGACCGGCTGAACGTGTCGGGCGGGGCCATCTCGATCGGCCACCCCTACGGCATGTCGGGCGCGCGGATGACCGGCCATGTGCTGATCGAGGGCAAACGGCGCGGCGCCAGATACGGCGTCGTCACCATGTGTATCGGCGGCGGCATGGGCGCGGCCGGGCTGTTCGAAATCTACTGACGGCGACGCCGCTCAGGCGGTGAGCCGGCCGGAACGGGTGCCGTCATCGGGACCCGTTCCGGCCCGGTCGATCGCGACGCGGCGCAGGGCGTCGACATAGTCATCGCGCCAGGTCGAGACATCCGTGTCGCGCACCACCTGCATCAGCGCTGACCAGCGCCGGCACCGCTCGTCCAGCGACATGGTCAGGGCGCGATGAATGGCGTCGGACAGTTCCTCGCGGCTGAACGGATTGACGATCAGGGCCTCGGTCATGTCCGCCGCCGCCCCGGCGAAGCGCGACAGGATCAGGACGCCCGGATCCTCGGGATTCTGGGCGCAGACATATTCCTTGGCCACCAGGTTCATCCCGTCCCGCAGCGGGGTCACCAGGCCGACGCGGGCGGCGCGATAGATGCCGGCCAGCTGGTCCCGACGATAGGTGCGATTCAGATAGCGGATCGGCTGCCAGTCCATCTCGGCATAGGCCCCGTTGATCCGGCCGGCGAGGGAGTCCAGACGTCCGCGCATGTCCTGATAGGTTTCCACCTCGTCGCGGGAAATCGGGGTGACCTGCAGCAGCAGCACCTCGGACTGCATCGCCGGATTGTCCTTGAGGAACTGCTCATAGCCCAGCAGTCGCTGCTCCAGCCCCTTTGAGTAGTCCAGCCGGTCGACCCCGACGATCAGGGACCGGAAGGCCGTCGAGGCCACCATCCGGTCATAGGTCCGCACCCCCCGCGGTGAGCGGCCGGCCTGCTGGAAGCCGTCCACATCTATGCCGATCGGAAAGACCCCGCCCTGAACCCGGCGGCCGAAGGCCTCCATCCCGTCATTGGCGGTCAGGGTGCCGCCGGCTTCCGACGCCACATAGTCCCGGAACAGGTCCAGCCATTCGCGCGTGTGAAAGCCGATCAGGTCGAAGTCGAACATCGACTCCACCAGCCGTCGATGATGCGGCAGGGTCACCAGCAACTGCCGCACCGGCCAGGGCGTATGCAGGAAGAAGCCGATCCGGTTCTTCACCCCCAGCCGGCGCAGGTCCCGGGCCAGCGGGATCAGATGGTAGTCATGGACCCAGATGATGTCGTCCGGCTCGATCAGGGGGGCCAGGACCTCTGCGAAGCGCCGGTTCACCCGCTCATAGCCCTCGCCGTAGCTGCGCTCATAGGCGGTCAGATCGACCCGATGGTGGAACAGCGGCCACAGCGTCTTGTTGGCATAGCCGTTATAATATTCCTCGACGTCCTGCGCCTCGAGATCGACCAGGCCGACGTTGACCCCGGCGCGGTCCTCGACCTTCAGCTCGCCGGTGAAGGCGTCGACCGTTTCCCCGGACCAGCCGAACCACAGGCCGTGGTATTTCCTCAGGGCCGCGGCCAGGGCCATGGCCAGGCCGCCGACCGAGCCGGCGGCGGCATCGGTCGGGGCCGAAACCCGGTTGGAGACGACGATCAGCCGGCTCATCGCACGTCCGTCCACGAGCGACTGAGCAATACCGCGCAGTTGATGATGCCGACGAGGGAATAGGTCTGGGGGTAGTTGCCCCACAGTTCGTCACTGCCCAGGGCGATGTCCTCGGACAGCAGGCCGGCATGGGTGCGCCGGCTCAGCATCTGTTCGAAGATCTCGCGCGCCTCGGCCGTGCGGCCGTTCAG
>CAXBHG010000183.1:0-4162 GCA_963975385.1 uncultured Brevundimonas sp. | reverse complement strand
CCTTCTGGAACAGGGCCTCGGCCACGGCCAGTTCGGCCTGGGCATTGACCCCCATGACCGAGTCCTCGGCCGCATGGACCACCCGGGTCGCGGCCCCGCGCTGGCGGGCCAGTGCGACCACGTCGGTCAGATAGTATTCGCCCTTGGCATTGTCGTTCCTGACCTCGGCCAGCAGGGCGAACAGCAGGGCGGCCGGCGCGGCCATGACGCCGGAGTTGCACAGGGTCAGGGCCAGCACCTCGGCCGGGGCCTCCCTGGCCTCGGTGATGGCGGCCAGGGTATCGCCCTCCATGACCAGCCGGCCATAGGCCCCGGGATCGCGGGCCTCGAAGCCGATCACCGTGACGCCGTCCTCGCCGCTGAACACCGGTTCGATGTCGGCCGCGGTCAGCAGGGGCACATCGCCATAGGTGACGACCACATCGCCCTCGAACCCCTCCAGCGCCGCCTCGGCCGCGCGCACCGCATGGCCGGTGCCGATCGGCGGGTCCTGGACGGCGATGGCGGCCTCGCCCAGACGTTTGACCACATGGGCGCGCACCGACGGGGAATGGTCGCCGACCACCACCACGATCCGCTCGCAGCCCAGCGCCTCGGCCGCGTCGATGGCGTGGTCCAGCATGGCGCGGCCCCCGACCGGGTGCAGCACCTTGGGCAGGGGCGACTTCATGCGCGTGCCCTGGCCGGCGGCGAGGATGATGGCGGCCCGGGGCCGGTGTGCTCTGGTCATGAATCGGTCCGGTCGTTAGTCGTCAGCCGGGTCTAGCCCATCGGGCCGACAAACGGGAGACGGCGGCATGAACGATCCGGTGCGTGACCTCGAGGGCTGGACCGTCGCCTTCGATCTGGACGGCACCCTGGTCGAGACCGCGCCCGACCTGATCGGCACATTGAACCGGATGCTGTCGGCGCGCGGCCATCCGTCGGTGCCGGTCTCGGCGGCGCGGCATCTGGTCGGCCACGGGGCCCTGTCGCTGCTGCGCCACGGCTTCGAGGAGGCCGGGGCCGCCTGGGACGAGGCCGCCGCGCCGGTGCTGCTGGCCGAGTTCCTGATCGATTACCGCGCCCATATCGCCGACCACAGCCGGGCCTATCCGGGACTGGTCGCCGCGCTGGAGGCGATCAGCGCGCGCGGGGCCACCCTGTGCGTGGCCACCAACAAGCCGACCGGCCTGTCCGACGCCCTGATCGATGCCCTCCACCTGACCCGCCATTTCGCCGCCGTGGCCGGGGCCGACTCGGTCAGCGCCCGCAAGCCGGACGGGGCCCATATCCGCGAGGCGGTGCTGCGCGCCGGCGGCGATCCCGCCCGGGCGATCATGGTCGGCGACAGCGCCACCGACACGGCCGCGGCCCGCGCCACGGGCGTGGCCTGTATCGTCGTCAGCTTCGGCTATACCGAGATCGCCCCCGCCGATCTGGGCGGCCAGGCCCTGATCGACCGGTTCGACCAGCTGGAGGCCGCCGTCACCGCCCTGACCGGACGATGAGCGGGGCCTGACGTCTATTTGCCCGGGGCGTCTTGCCTCCCCCCGACGACCGGGCTATGTCCCCGCCTCCTGAAAAGAGCGGATGCGTAGCTCAGCGGGAGAGCACCTCGTTCACACCGAGGGGGTCACAGGTTCAATCCCTGTCGCATCCACCATTTTTACCATTTAAAAACAGTAACTTACCGCACCCGCTCCCTCCGTCCACGGAGGGTTTTTCGTGAATATTCGCGTTTGTGGGGCAGTAGTGGGGCAGTCGATGCGTAAGATCCTTGCGCGAGACGTGACAACATCCCGTGAAATGCGTTGATGCGGGCCAATTGCGGGCCTGATTCGACCTCACCGCCGCGCCGGCTTTTTGCAGGGCGTTTCATCGGGTCAGGCCCGGCCTGTCCGGATCCGTCGCGATCGCTCACTTTAAGGAAACCCGATGGCGTCCATTCCGGACCACCCCAACGATGCTGGAGCTTGGACGCGCCTGGAAGGCCGCGAGGGGTTCGCCCTGTGGCGCCGCGAGCGCCGGGAACTGGCTCCCGTGACGATGTACTATGTCGTCGCACCGCCGCGTCAGAGCGAAATTCTCTACGACGAAGCCAGGGCGCGCGCTCGCTTCAACGAACTCGCCGGCGTCTCCGACGCGGACGGCGTCATCTCGTAAGGGAACGCCACGCCCTTGGGCGCCGCACCCAAAGGGGGGCCGTTCAGCATCACCCAAACCGGTGTCGGGGGTATGGCTGTGGCGGGCGATAGGCATCGCCAACGCCTTCTGCTCTATTCGCCGCATGAAGCCCGCAACCATCTTCGTCGCCCTGGCGCTGTTTGCCGCCGCCTGCACGGCGACCGGCTCGAGCAACAGCCCCCATTCCGGTCCGGTCATCAAGCTGGCCAGTTGGAATATGGAGCATCTCGCGGAGCGGAATAACTCCGGATGCCGCCCTCGCACCGACGCCGATTATGCGGCGATGCGGGCCTATGTGGACGACCTTGGCGCCGACGTCATCGCCTTTCAGGAGGTCGAGACGAAAGCCGCTGCTGAACGGGTGTTCAACCCTGCGATCTATACCGTCGTGATCGAGGACCGGATCGGCACGGATCGTGGCGGAGCGTGTCGGGGACGCGATGGGCTGACGATCAATGCCCAGCGCACCGGGTTCGCGGTTCGCAACGGTCTGGTATTCGAACGACAACCCGACGTCACCAACATTCAGGTGGGCAATCCCGACCTTCGCTCAGGCGTCGACCTTATGGTTCGGCCCCGGGGCGGTGCGCCTATCCGGGTGCTTTCGGTGCATCTGAAGTCAGGGTGTTCGTCCGGAGACCGGAACGACGCCTGTCCGGTCCTGTTCGAGCAGGTTCCGGCCATGGAACGCTGGATCGATGACAGAGCCGTGGAGGGGGTGCGTTTCGCAGTGCTGGGGGATTTCAACCGGCGCATGGGCATGGCCAATGACGCCGTCTGGGCCGAGTGGGACGATTCGTCTCCGCCGAACTCGGACCTCGCCCTTGCGTCGGGCGACGAGTCCGCAGGATGCAATCCTCGCTACCGGGACTTCATCGACTTCATCGTCCTTGATCGGCGGGCAACCGCCAACCTGAGAAGCTTTGAGGAACGGACGTTCGGTGGCCAGGCTCTGAGCGATCATTGCGCGATTTCGGCCACCCTGAGCCTTCGCTGATGCTCGATCCGGGTCCCTTGCAGCGAGGGTGGTCCCGGTTGCGAACGGCGTGGTCGCGCAATGATGGAAAGCCCCGCGAGGAATGGGCTCGTGGACCCGACCTCAAGGAAACGGTGTTGATCGGCGCGCTGCTGGTGGTCATGGTCCTGACCGGGCTGGCGACCTGCAGCGCCATGGGGTCAATCTAGACCGCGTCGCGAGCGTCCGGCAGACGATCGGTCTCTGCCATTTATCCCCCGCCTGCCGTTGGCGCGGACTCTCGCAGAGGGCATAAGCGCGCGCCAAGATCGTGATGACCGCGCCCACTGTTTCCTCCGAGCGGGCCTCGCTCATAGGTGGGCGGAATTCGGGTGACTTACGAAAATGGAGGACCGGTTCCGCCATGGGAGCGCGGACCGGTGAGCTTGCGTGAAACTGTCTGAAGGTGATCTCGCAAGGAGCCGGCCGGGATAAAAATGTCCGTAGCGGTCTCCTAACCAGCCCCTATGTCCGTCAAGCTCTCCTAGTGAGCCGGAAAACGGTGGCAAGGACGCAGGGGCTAGATATCAAGGTGTCCCTGCTCCCGCTCGATCAGGTGCCCCGGGCACTGGCGGCGCGCGACACGCGCGGGCTCATCAAACTGGGGACAACGCTACGGACAGTCTCCTCGGCGGGCAGATCATGGCTCCCGAAGGCGAGGACGCGCTTCAGACGATGGTGCTGGCGATCAAATACGGCGTGACGGCCGCCGAGGTGGGGGCGACGATCTTCCCTTGCCTGAGCAAGGTCGAAGACCTGAAGCTCGCGGCACAAACCTTCGACGTGGATGGCTCGAAGCTCTCCTGCTGCTCGGGGTAAAGCCAGCTGATGGCCGTCGGCCGAGTCAGTAGCACGCTCAGTGGCATGGGCCTCCGGGAACCCTCGGCCCTGTCCTCGCCTAGACGCAGCCCTTAAACCCCGAAAGCTTTCATAATTGCGCGCCTAAGTCCCATTTTCTTGCTAAACAGGGACGGAGGAGCC
>CAXBHG010000182.1:0-4213 GCA_963975385.1 uncultured Brevundimonas sp. | reverse complement strand
GCCAACTCCCTGCTGGCGCTGGCCCTGAGGAAACACTGGTGGCCGATGCGTTAGGAGGATTTTCTCCTCCCTCTCCCGCCGGGAGAGGGGTTTTTCCCGGCTGTCGTCATCCCGGGGCAAGCGGCGCAGCCGCGCCGACCCCGGGATGACGACAGCGGGCGTTTCAAACGCGATGTTCGGGAAGGTCTGGCGGAGACGCAGGGATTCGAACCCTGGGTACCCCTTACAGGGTACGACGATTTAGCAAACCGTTGCCTTAAGCCACTCGGCCACGTCTCCAGCAGGCACGGCAGATAGCCGAGGGCGCGGCGCGGCGCAACCGGGTTTGGCGGTGGACGACGGCGTCACCGTTAACGCGGCAGTGAGGGGCGCTGTGCATGATGGCGCGCACCTGATCGCCCGAGCCCCATGACCCAAGCCGTCCCCCGCCCCTCCGCCACCCGATCGCCCTCCCCACCCCGTGGGGCGGCGACGCTGGACGCCGCCGGTTTGCAGGCCCTGGCCGGGGCCGCGCTGACGCCTGACGAGGACGGCGACAGTGGCAGCGACGGAGCCGCCCGCCGGGGGCCGTTCCGGCCCGGGGTCTGGCTCAACGCCCGCCAGCGTCACGCGTCGCGGCTGGCCGTCCATTATTTCCGCGCCTTCGATGTTCTGGCCGTGATCGCCGTCAGCCTGTTGTGCGCCTGGGCCGCCGTGCCCGGCAGCCTGGCCGAGGCGCGCCTGTGGCAGGTGCTGCCGTTCGCCGCCGGGGGGCTGACCGTGCTGACCCTGATGCGTTCACTGGGCCTGTACAGCTTCAACCGCAGCCAGCGGGTCGGCCTGCATCTGGCCGCCGTGGCCGCGATCACCCTGGCCGGGGCCGTAGCGACGATGGGGTCTGGCCTGCTGATGCGCGGCACCGGGGCACCCTGGTCGGCCTATCTGGTCTGGGCCGGGCTGATCCTGATCAGTCTGAACGGCCTGCATATGGGCTGGAGCGATCTGGTCAGCCGCTGGCGTGCGTCCGGGGCGCTGACGCCCAGTATCGTGCTGGTCGGGGCGACGCGGCACGCCGAGGGCCTGATCCGCGAGGCGCTGACGCGACGTGACCTCAATGTTCTGGGCATTTTCGATGACCGGATGGCCCGGTCACCGCGCGCCATCGAGGGCGTGCCGGTGCTGGGCCGGGCCGACGACCTGCTGACCCATCACATGACCCCCTATGTCGACCGGATCGTGCTGGCCATCGACCCCGGGGCCGAGGCCCGGGTGCGCGAACTGACCAGCCGGCTGCGGACCCTGCCCAATGAGGTGACCCTGCTGGTTGAACCGGCCGACGCCGACTGGGGCAAGGCGGTCGACCGGCTGGCGCGCACCTCGCTGGCCCAGCTGGACGGACCGGTCGATGATGAGCGCCGCGCCTTTCACAAGCGGCTGCAGGACCTGACCGTCGGTTTGACGGCGGCGGTGTTGCTGGCCCCGGTCATGGCGTTGGTCGCCGTGGCGATCCGGCTCGACAGTCCCGGCCCGATCCTGTTCCGCCAGCGCCGCCACGGCTTCAACCAGGAAGAGATCGTGGTATGGAAATTCCGCTCGATGCGGCCCGAGGTCGCCGACGCCACGGCCTCGCGCCAGGTCACCGCCGATGATGACAGGGTCACCCGGGTCGGCCGCATCCTGCGCTCGACCAGCCTGGATGAACTGCCGCAGCTGCTGAATGTGCTGCGGGGCGAGATGTCGCTGGTCGGGCCCCGGCCGCACGCCATCGGCATGAAGACGGGCCACATCGAATCGGCGCGGCTGGTGGCGGAATATGCGCACCGGCACCGGATCAAGCCGGGCATGACCGGCTGGGCCGCCGTCAACGGCTCGCGCGGGCCGCTGCATTCGGCCCAGGACGTACGCCGCCGGGTGCAGCTGGACATCGACTATGTCGAACGCCAGTCGCTGTGGCTGGACCTGTGGGTGATGCTGATCACCATCCCCGTGCTGCTGGGCGACCGGCAGGCCATTCGTTGAGCGGGGCGGACTGATGTTCTGGCGTGGCGTCTGGGGCTATCTGCCGGCCAATATCGTCCAGGGGGTGGTCGGCTTCCTGGCCATCGTCATCTTCACCCGGGTGCTGAGCCCGGAGGATTTCGGCCGCTATGCCCTGGCCTTTTCGGTCATGACCCTGGCCCATGTGGCGGTGTTCAGCTGGCTGGAGGCGGCCATGGCCCGGTTCTGGGCCGCGGAACAGACCGACGCCGGCCTGGCCAGCCATTTCGCCAGCCTGTACCGCACCGCCTTCCGGCTGAGCCTGGTGTTCCTGCCGGTGGCGGCGGTGCTGATCGCCCTGTGGCCGATGGACCCGGCCTTCCGCATCGCCGTGGCCGTGGGTGTCGGCGGCATCCCGGTCCGCTGTTTCGCCAAACTGGCCATGGAGCGGTTCCGCGCCGCCGGTGAGGTCGGCCGGGCCGCGCGCATCGACATGATCACTGCCATCGGCGGCCTGGCCATCGGCGTGGCGGTGGCCCTGGCCGGGGCCGGCGGGTCCGCGCCGCTGATCGGCCTGATGCTGGCCCCGCTGCTGACCCTGCCCTTCATCCTGCCGGGCGAGCTGAAACAGGGACATGGCGGCCAGGTCGATCGCACCCGGCTGCGCGGCTATGCGGTCTATGGCTATCCGATCGCGGCGTCGCTGGCGCTGGCCGTGGTCCTGTCGTCGACCGACCGGTTCCTGCTGGCCGCCTTCATGAACGAGGCGGCGGTCGGGGCCTATCACGCCGGCTACAGTCTCGCGAACCGGACGCTGGACGTGCTGTTCATCTGGCTGGGCGCGGCGGGGACGCCGGCCCTGGTGATGGCGCTGGAGCGCGGCGGCGGCGAACGGCTGCAGACGGCGGCGCGGGAGCAGGCCTCGACCTTCCTGCTGATCGGCCTGCCGGCCGCCGTCGGGGTGGCGCTGGTGGCGGGGCCGCTGACCGAGGTGATGATCGGCGAGGAGCTGCGTCGGGTCGCCGCCGCGATCACCCCGTGGATCGCCCTGTCGGCGCTGCTGTCGGGCCTGACCACCTATTATTTCCACCAGGCCTTTACGCTGGGGCGGCGCACCGGCCTGCTGCTGGCAGCGATGGCGGTGCCGGCCTTGGCCAATATCGGGTTGAACCTGCTGCTGATCCCGGCCTTCGGCGTGATGGGGGCGGCCTGGGCCACGGCGGCCAGTTTTGCGCTGGGGCTGCTGGCCTCGATCGCCATCGGCCGCCGGGTGCTGGTCATGCCGGTGCCGTGGGAGACGCTGGCGCGCTGTGGCCTGGCCACCGCGGTGATGGCGCTGGTGGTGACCGCCCTGCCCGCGCCGGGCGGCCTGTTTGAACTGATACTGGATGCGAGCGTCGGGGGACTGGTCTATGCCGTCGTCGCCCTGACCCTGAATGCGGCGGGCGTCCGCGATGTGGCCGGGCGGCTCCTCGCCACGGCCCGAACCCGGAGCGTACCGTCATGACCGCCAAGGGCCGCGTCTTTGCCAATCCGACGTGGAAGGTCGCCAGTCCGGTCGTCTCGGTGCTGATCCCGTTTCTGCGCGATGACCCGTCGACCCTGCTCAGCCTGCTGGACGAGGAGGCCGGGGCCGTCGACGGCTCGGTCGAGGTCGTGGTGCTGGACGACGGCACCCGCGATCCGGAACTGACCAGGCGACTGACCCGCCAGATCAAGGGCATGACCCTGCCCGCCCGGCTGATCACCCTGCCCCGCAACGAGGGGCGTTCGGTCGGGCGCAACCGGCTGGCCACGGCCGCGCGCGGCGGCAGCCTGCTGTTCCTCGACAGTGACATGCGGCCCGACTACCGGCGCTTCCTGCGCGACTGGGCCGATCTGGTGGCGCGCGAGGATCCGCCGGTGGCGTTCGGCGGCATCTCCCTGCTGCAGGCCCCGGTCGAGCCGCGTTTCGCCGTGCACCGGGCCATGGCCACCAGGTCGGAGTGTGTGCCCTATACGGTGCGGGCGCGGCAGCCCGAGAAATATGTCTATACCTCCAACCTGCTGGTGCGGCGCGACGTGTTCGCGGCCGAGGCCTTCGACCCCGGCTTCACCGGCTGGGGCTGGGAGGATGTGGAGTGGGCGATGCGGGTCTCGGGGCGGTTCCGGGTGCTGCATGTCGACAATCCGGCCACCCATATGGGACTCGATACCGTCGCCGACCTGGCCGGAAAATACGAACAGTCGGCCCCCAATTTCGCGCGCGTCGTCGACC
>CAXBHG010000181.1:0-4224 GCA_963975385.1 uncultured Brevundimonas sp. | reverse complement strand
CTGTAGCCGAGCAGGAAGATCATCGCGATCACGACGAAGATGATCGTGTTCCTGCTGTTGTCATTCTGCATGGAGTTCAGCGGTCCTGGCCGGAAGGGTCGCGGGCGGGTGGAATGGCGCCAGGCGCCGGCCGCGGGGTCGCGAGCCTTGTAAGCGCCGATTTCACATCGTCAAGCAAACGGTCCCATGAACGGCCTGCCGTGCCCATGCGGGCGATGAAGACATAGTCGCTTCCCGGACGCCCGATAAGGGGCACCAGGGCCCGGGCGGCTTCGCGCAGGCGGCGCTTGGCCCGGTTGCGCACAACGGCACCGCCGACCTTGCGGGTGGCGGTAAAGCCGATGCGCACGACGGGGTCGTCGTCCTGACGGTCGAGTCGCTGGACAACCACCGCGCCACGGGCTTCCGAAACGCCTCTCGCGGCCGCCAGGAACTGGGGCCGCGAGGTCAGGCGCTCGATCTTGAGATCATCGGTCATGCGTCCACCGGGACGCGAGGCACAAGGCCCGACGACTTAGGCCGTCAGGCGCTTGCGGCCCTTGGCGCGACGCCGCGCAACAATCTTCTGTCCGTTCTTGGTGGCCATCCGCGAACGGAAGCCGTGACGGCGCTTGCGCACGAGTCGCGACGGCTGATAGGTCCGCTTCACGGTCGGCTCCGGGGTCTAAAGGTTTGCACGGCTGACGAAAAGGAACGTCACCGCAGGAGGGCGGGCGTATAAGGCGCATGTCGGCGGGAGTCAACGCAGACCCGTCGCAGGAAGGCATTGCTGAAGCATGGCGAAACGATCAGCGAAAGAGTGGGCGATCCGTCTCCTGCCGCTGCTGGCCATCGCCGGCCTGGCGATCGCCTTCTTCAGCCTGGGCTGGCACCGCTATCTGTCGATGGAGATGATCCGCGACCACGGCCTGGGCCTGCAGGCCTGGGCCCGGGAGAATTTCTGGCTCGCCCTCGTCGTCTTCATCGCCGTCTATGCCGTGGCCACGGCCTCGACCATTCCCGGGCCGGTATTCCTGACCCTGCTGGCGGGGATGATGTTCGGCCCCTGGGCCGGGGCCCTGGCCCAGGCGACCGGGGCCACGATCGGCGCGGTCGCCATCTATCTGGTATACAGGACCGCCATCGGGACCTGGCTGAGAGCGAAATTCGCGACCGACGCCGGGTTCATGGACCGTCTGGCCCAGGGGATAGACCGCAATGCCTTCGTCACCCTGTTCACCCTCCGGGTCATTCCCAGCGTGCCCTTCGTGCTGATCAACGCCGCCGCCGGCATGATCGCGGCCCCGCTGCGCCCCTATATCGTCGCCACCTTCGTCGGCCTGCTGCCCTCGACCTTCATCTACACCTCGATCGGGTCGGGCCTGGGCGAGATGATCCGCGCCGGCGAGCACGTCGATCTGCCCCTGCTGGTGGCGCGCTTCTTCTGGCCGCTGATGGGCGTGGTCTTCCTGTCGCTGCTGCTGCCGCTGGGCCTCAAGCTGGGACAGGTCTGGCGAGCCCGTCGTCAGGGGTCACCGGCATGAGCCTGTCGACCCCGACCGAATCCACAACGGCGGCAAGAACGGGCGCGGGCGACCCGACGGCCCCCCGCACGCCGCTGCGGCTGCGCCTGCCCGACGGCTGGGCGACGCGGCTGGGCGGGCGCCTGCACATGCCGGCGCCGGACGGCCTGTCCTGGCGGCTGCTGCTGCTGACCGCCGGCTTCACCCTGGCGGTGGAGGTGCTGATCATGGCCCCCAACGCCGCCTCCTTCCACGAGCGCTGGCTGCTGGACCGGCTGCAGTCGGCGGAACTGGCCTCGGTCGGGGTCGAGGCCCTGCCCTATTCGGCGGTCGAGGACGCCACGGCGGAGCAGCTGCTGACCATCGGCGGCGTCCAGGCGGTTGTGGTCGGCGACCAGGGCGTGCGTCGCCTGCTGCTGCAGGCCCCCAACCTGCCCCGCACCCCCGATGTGATCGACCTGAGACAGCGCAAGGCCGGGGCCCGACTGCTGGATCCCTGGCGCACCCTGGTCGGCCACCCCGACCGCTCGATCCGCGTCCAGGCCCGGCCGCGCTATCGCTCCGGCGACTTCATCGAGGTGCTGGCCCCGGCCCAGCCGCTGAAGCTGGAACTGCGCGCCTTCCTGCTCAACAGCCTGCTGGTCTCGCTGCTGATCTCGGCGGTGGCCGGCGGCCTGCTGTATGCGGCCCTGTCCTATCTGGTCCTGCAGCCGCTGCGCCGGGTGACCCGTTCGATCGAGCATTTCGCCACCAATCCCGAGAGTGAGGGTGAGCCGCCCAGTACCCGCAACGACGAGATCGGCCGCGTCGAACGCGAGCTGGCCCGCATGCAGCAGGAGGTCCGGCTGTCGCTGCGCTCGCGCGCCCGGCTGGTCGCCCTCGGCCAGGCGGTGGCCAAGATCAACCACGACCTGCGCAACATGCTGACCTCGGCCCAGATCGCCTCCGAGCGGCTGGCCGCCTCGCCCGACCCCCAGGTCGCCCGGGTCCTGCCGCGGCTGGAGCGGGCGCTGGGACGGGCCGCGGCCCTGGCCCGCAATGTGCTGGAATACGGTCGCAGCGAGGAGCCCCTGCCCCAGCGCACCCCCATCGCCCTGGCCGCCGCCGTCAAGGCCGCGGCCGAGGATGCGGGCCTCGAGGCCGGCGGCGTGCGGCTGGTCCGGGCGATTCCGGCCCGGTTCAGCGTCAATGCCGATGCCGACCAGCTGCACCGCATCCTCGTCAACCTGATGCGCAACGCCCGACAGGCGATCGAGGCCTCCGGTCGCCACAAGGGCGTGATCCGGGTGTCGGCGACCCGCGGGGACGGGGCCTGTCTGGTCCGGGTCAGTGATGACGGACCCGGCATCACCGCCCGCATGGCCGGTCGCCTGTTTGATCCCTTCGTCAGCGGCGGCGGCTCGGACGGCACCGGTCTGGGCCTGACCATCTCGCGTGAGCTGGCCGCCAACCACGGCGGGGACCTGCGTCTGGTCGACACCGGCCCGGGCGGCACCACCTTCGAGCTGCAACTGCCGGAATGACGGGGCCAAACTGCGGCCCAGGCGTTGTTGCGGCAACGCGCCGCGAAACGGCCCCGCTTGGGAGTCACGATCGACCGCACGCGCCGAGGAGAACAGACCGATGATCCGACCCACCCTGAGAACCGCCGCCGTCGCCACCGGCCTGATCCTGATGGCCGGGGCCGCTCCCGCCCTCGCCCAGACAGCCCCCGCGACGGCGGAGTCAACGGCCGAGGCCGCCCGGCTGCAGGCCCTTGGCGAGACCTATCACCGGGCCCCCGACGCGGCGCAGGATGCGGAAGAACTGGCCGCGACCGCCAAGCTGAATGCGATGATCGCCGCCCACAACGAGGCGGCCGCGCGGCAGGAGGCCACCGACACCGCCGCCCATGCCGAGGCCGAGGCCCGCTACCGCGCCGAGGCCGCCGCCGCGGCCACGCTCCAGGCCAATTATGAGGCGGACCAGCGAACCGCCGCCGCCGCCCGCGCCGAATATGAGCGGGCCCGCGCGAGCTGGGAGGCGATGATCCGCGCCTGCGAGGCCACAGGCCGCCGCGACTGTCGCGCCAACGCCCCGGACTGAGCCCCTCGCCCGCTTGCGCGCGGGAGTCATGCATGGGAGCGTGTCACCGGTAACGGGGGTTTCACGATGGTCCGCGTATCGACCAAAACGGGCCGGGCGTGAGGGCCGGGCGACCGGATCGCCCGCTGGCTGACGGGCGGGTCGCCGTCTGGCGGCATGCCGCGCCCGTGCGGATCACCCACTGGATCAATGTCGCCGCCGTCGTGGTGCTGATCATGAGCGGGCTCAACATCCTCGCCGCCCATCCGCATCTGTACTGGGGCCTGCGCTCGACCTTCGCCGATCCTTGGCTCAGCACCCCCGCCGTGCCGAACTGGCTGATGCTGCCCCAGGGGCGCGATCTGGCCGGGGCCCGGCACTGGCATTTCCTGTTCGCCTGGGTCTTCGTGCTGAACGGCCTGGTCTATCTGGTCTGGGGCCTGTTCAGCGGCCGTTTCAAACGCCGCCTGTGGCCGACCCGCGGCGATCTGGCCGGCTTCTGGACCTCGGTGAAGGAACACGCCCGCCTTCGCTTCCCCCGGGACGAGGAGGCCCGCGCCTATAATGTCATCCAGAAGCTGACCTATCTGGCCATGGTGCTGATCGTCCTGCCGATGATGCTGGTCACGGGCCTGAGCATGTCGCCGGGCTTCAATGC
>CAXBHG010000180.1:0-4232 GCA_963975385.1 uncultured Brevundimonas sp. | reverse complement strand
TCGAACTCGGCCACCAGCTCATAGGCGGCGTCGGCGTCGGCGATATTGTTGTAGCCCAGCTCCTTGCCCTGGATCTGTTCAGCATGGGCCACGCCCGGCCGGATCAGGCCGGTGCGGTAGAAGGCCCCCGTCTGGTGCGGGTTTTCGCCATAGCGCAGGGTCTGGGCCAGGCTGCCGGCGATGGTCTTGCGCGCCGGAGCCGTGTCCCCGACCTGGCCCGCGAACCAGCCGGAGACGGCGGCGTCATAGGCGGCGGTACGGGCGAAGGCCCGGGCGGCCAGCCGCTTGCGCAGGCCCAGGGTGGTGGTCCCGTCGGCCTGAAGGGCGGCCGTCACCTCGGCCACGCCCCCGGCGTCGACGCAGACGGCGACATAGCCGTGATTCTTGGCCCCGGAGCGGATCATGGCCGGACCGCCGATGTCGATGTTCTCGACGGCTGCCTCAAACCCGCCGCCGGCGGCGACCGTGGCCTCGAACGGATACAGGTCGATCCAGACGATATCGATCGGACCGATATCATGGGCCGACATGGCCTCGGCATGGGTGGGGGCGTCGCGCACGCCCAGCAGGCCACCATGCACCACCGGATGCAGGGTCTTGACCCGGCCGTCCATCATCTCGGGAAAGCCCGTCAGATCGGCCACGTCCCTCACCGGCAGGCCGAAACCGGCGATCGCCGCCCGCGTGCCCCCGGTCGAGACCAGCTCGACGCCCAGATCGTGGAGCGTCTTTGCCGCCGCTTGCAGCCCGGCCTTGTCCGACAGGGAGATCAGGGCGCGCACGGGCTTGACCCGGTCGGGCGCGGGCGGAAAGTCGGGAGCGGCGGGCATGACGGCGTCCGTTCATTGGGGGGCTGGGGAGGGCGCGGGCCATCTAGCATCCCGGGCCGCCAGCGTCACCCTCTAGACCGGATCGCCTGCGGCCCCGGCCGGGCTAAGCTTCCAGCGAATCTTGGTCTCGGAATCGGTCCGGGCCGAGCCGCGCACGACGATCTGCAGCGAACGTCGGGTCAGGCCGTCCTCGACATGGACCGAAGGCTCGATGGCCACATCCGGTCCATCGGTGCGGAACCACCAGCCCCGGCCTGAATGACCCCGCAGCAGGATCGAACGCCGGTCGCGCGCCAGCGAGGCCTGGACCCCGGGCTCCAGCTGAAAGCGGGCAGCATAGGGGGCGGCGATGATGCGCACCACCTCGGCCTGGCCCGAGGCCGGGTACAGCCGTTCCTCGGCGCGCAATTCGTCGAGCCGCTGGTCCAGATAGAGGCGGCGCTGATGCAGCAGGCCATAGCGCGGCACCCAGCCGTCGTGCTGCACCTCCAGCCAGACCGCGCCCTCGCCGTCGCGCTGTTCGACCTCGACATGCAGCGGCCGCCCGACCAGGCGCGGGCCCAGCAGGTCGGCCTTCCAGCCGCCCAGCGGTTCGGCGATCGAGGCCTCGCCCAGGGTCAGGGTCGAATGGCCCGGCGTCAGCCGCAGCCCCTGACGGTCGGCGGCGCGCGGTGTCCAGCCGCAGCCCGAGATCAGCCGGTCCCGGCCGCAGACGATCTCCAGCGCCAGCGGCTGGGCGCAGGCCGCCGTCGACCAGGTTCCGCGCGCCGGCGCGGCCGCATCGGCCACAATGGTCAGCAACGGACTCTGGATGCGCACAATCCCGGCCACGGATGAACCCGAGACCGGGGCGGCGGACTCGTCATCAACCCGGGCCGCGGCGACCCGGGCCGCGGTGGACGGACCGCCGCCCTGCATGGCCACCAGACGGCCATCAGGCAGGGTCTGGACATTCAGCGCCGCGGTCAGCCGGTTGACGGCGTCGCGCACGGCCTCGGGGGCCGGTTCCGACAGCTGGGCGAGGGCGTCGTCGAGTGTGAGCAGGTCCAGCAGCAGCTCCAGACCGGCCTCGGGGCTGCGGGACCCGTGGCCGCCGTCGACCCCGACCGTATCCCTCAGCGCTCGCGGCAGGCGATTCAGGGCAGATTTGCGGATCGCGCCCCCCGTCGACCCCGCCAGCACGCAGCCGGCGACGGCGGCGGCGGTCAGGCGTTCGGCCTTGCCGGCCAGCCCGCCGGGCGGGCGCAGCAGCTGACGCGCCTGACGGGCCAACAGTTCGGCCAGTCGCAACCGTTCCGCCTCCGTCGCCACCGCGCCCATCCGGCGGGCGGCGCAGGCGAGGGCATAGACGCGCCGGGCCAGAATGTCCGGCTGCCAGGCGAACGGCGACCAGCGGCTGAACAGATCGTCCCAGGCCAGGGTCAGCCGCAGGGCTTCGCGCGCGCCGCGCTCGCCGCCCAGCATCAGGGCGGACAGCCAGTTGAAGCTGTGCAGTTCGACGGCGAATCCTCGCGTCGGACTGGGGCGGTTCCACGGGTCGGCAGGGGCCGGCGCATCGAGGTTGAAGCCCGCCAGCGGAAAACGTCCGCCCAGGATACTCTTGCCCAGGGCCGGATCGGCGGGACGGAAGTCGCGCGGCGTCGCGGCGAAGGCCGCCACCTTGCCGCCCCGGAGCGTCAGGCCGTAGCCGGGCAGGCCATACAGCTCGACCCACAGCTGCCGGGTCAGCAACCGCCCGACAATGGCGGGCCACAGCCCGGGTCCGGTCGTGGCACCGGCCGAACGCACCGGCGTGCGCATCGGGGCACCGCGCAGGCCGGGGATTTCCCCGGCCGGGGGCGCGTCGGCCTCCTTGCGGGCGAACGGACCGACGGGGCTCACGCGGCTCCCTTCAGGGCCCGGATGTTGGCGGCATAGGCTGACGGTCCGCCGCGGAACACGGCGGTTCCGGCGACCAGGGCATCGGCCCCGGCGGCGACGCAGGCCCCGGCATTGGCGGCGGTGACCCCGCCGTCGACCTGCAGATGGGCCTTCGATCCGGCATCATCCAGCAGGGCCCGGGCGCGTTCGATCTTGCGCAGGGAGGCGTCGATGAAGGACTGGCCGCCGAAGCCCGGATTGACCGACATGATCAGCACCAGGTCGACCAGGTCGATCACATCCTCCAGCACCGCCAGCGGCGTGCCCGGGTTCAGCACGACCCCGGCCTTGGCACCCAGCTGGCGGATACGGCCGAGGGTACGGTGCAGGTGCGGTCCGCTCTCGGGATGGACGCTCAGGATATCGGCCCCGGCCTCGCGGTAGGCCTCCAGCCACGGATCAACCGGAGCGACCATCAGATGAACGTCGAACGGCAGGGTCGTGTGCGGCCGCAGCGCCTTCATCACGTCCGGGCCGAGGGTGATGTTCGGCACGAAATGCCCGTCCATGACGTCGACATGGACCCAGTCGGCCCCGGCGGCCTCGATCGCGGCCACCTCCTCGCCCAGACGGGCGAAATCACTGGCGAGGATCGACGGGCAGATCAGGGGCGTGGACATGGACCCGGGATAAGACGGCTGGCCGCGAGGGGCAAGCGTGACCTCGCGGCACCGGCCGACCGGTCGCCCGATCGTCGGGTCAGACGCGCGCCAATTTGGCGACGAAGAAGCCGTCGACCCCGCCGCGCTCGGCCCACATCGACGGCAGGATACGCAGCCAGCCCTCCGGCGTCAGCGCCTCGTCCGGAGCCCCGACCGCCGCCGGATCAGCCGGCACGGTACGGAAGGCCGGATTGCGGCGCAGGAAGGCGATGATCTGGGTCTCGCCCTCCTCGCGCTCCAGCGAACAGACGCAATAGACCAGCCGCCCCCCGGGCCCGACCCGTTCGGCGGCGGCGTCCAGCAGCCGGTGCTGCACATCGGCCAGCTTGGCGACCTCGGCGGGCTTGGTGGCGCGCAGCACCTCCGGATTGCGCCGGAAGGTGCCGGTGGCGGTGCAGGGCGCGTCCAGCAGCACGGCGTCATAGGTCCGGCTGTCCAGCCAGTCCTCGGCCGGGCGGGCCACAACCTCGGCTTCGAGCCCGACCCGGGCCAGGTTGCGGTGCAGGCGTTTCAGGCGGGCCTCGGACCGGTCCAGGGCCGTGACCACGGCCCCGGCCGCGGCCAGTTGCATCGTCTTGCCCCCGGGGGCGGCGCACATGTCCAGCGCCGTCTCGCCGGCCTGCGGGGCCAACAGACGCACCGGCACGGCGGCGGCGGCGTCCTGGACCCACCAGCTGCCGTCCTCAAAACCGGGCCAGCCGGCGACATCACCATGACGGCCGGTGCGGACAGAGCCCCCCGGCAGGACATCGCCCTCGACCAACTCGGCCAAGGCGGCGGCGTCGACGCCGGGCTTCAGCGACAGGTCGGTCGGCGGCTC
>CAXBHG010000179.1:0-4237 GCA_963975385.1 uncultured Brevundimonas sp. | reverse complement strand
CTGCAGCTGACGCGCCAGCCCCTGCCCCTGCCGGTGATGACCATCACCCCGCACGCCGACCTGTTCGCCTACGCGCCCGCCGACTTTGTGCTCAGCGACTATGCCCCCTGGCCGCACATCAAGGCCGCGGTCGCGGTGTGATCCTCTCCTGTCGTCATTCCGGGGCGCTCGTCAGAGCGAACCCGGAACCCAGCGGCGCCGAAGCGCAGCGCAGGCGATCTTTCAACGCCCGCGTTCGCGACAGTTTCGCGCTCCCGCGCGCCGCTGGGTTCCGGGTCTCCGCCTCGCAATGCGAGGCTGCGCCCGGAATGACGACAGTATAGAAGCGATTTCATGCACCTCTCCGACCTCACCGCCTCCGTCCTGCGCATCTCCGACCTCTATGCGGCCGAGCACAACATCGACCGCGACCGCGACTGGGCCCTGCTGAAGCTGCAGGAGGAGCTGGGTGAGCTGACGGCCGAGCATCTGCGCCTGACCGGCCGGGCGCGCGGCACGCCGGACAGGGACAAGCTGGGCGACGAGGCGGCGGACGTGCTGGGCATGTTGCTGCTATACTGCGACCGCGCGGGCATCGATCTCGAGACCGCGATGCAGCGCAAATGGCTGCACTGGCTGGAGCCGCGCTGAATGCCCATCCCTACCCTCGCCCTCGTTGTTGCCCGCGCCCGCAACGGGGTGATCGGCCGCGATGGGGACCTGCCGTGGAAGCTGCGCAGCGACCTGCAGCGCTTCAAGGCCATCACCGTGGGCAAGCCCTGCATCATGGGCCGCAATACCTGGGAGAGCCTGCCGCTGCGGCCCCTGCCCGGCCGGCTCAACATCGTGCTGACCCGCGACGAGGGCTATGAGGCCGACGGCAAGTCGCGCGGGGCCCTGGTCTGCACCACCCTCGACGAGGCGCTGGACATCGCCCGCGAGCACGGGGCCGAGGACGAGGTCGACGAGATCTGCGTGATCGGCGGCACCGCCCTGTTCGCGGCCACCCTGGGTCGGGCGAAGACCCTGTATATCACCGAGGTCGAGGCCGAGCCCGAGGGCGACGCCCTATTCCCGGAGTTCGATGAGTCCGCCTTTGAGGAGGTCGCACGCGAACGCCACGCGCCCGGCGAGAAGGACGACCACGCCTTCACCTTCCGCGTCCTGAAACGGCGCTAAGCCTCGGGAGAACCGCCATGATCGTCGCGACGACCAATGATCTGGCCGGCTATCGCATCGTGCGCCACGTCGGGCTGGTGCGTGGCATCACCGTGCGCTCGCGCAGCATCGTCGGCAATTTCGGCGGGGCGATCCAGTCGGTGTTCGGCGGCAAGCTGTCGATCTACGTCGATCTGGCCGAGACCGCCCGGCAGGAGGCGCTGGAGCATCTGATCGCCCACGCCACCGAACAGGGGGCCAATGCCATCCTGGCCATGCGCTATGACGCCAACGAGATCATGGACGGCATCACCGAGGTCCTGGCCTATGGGACGGCGGTGGTGGTGGAGGCTGAATAGGTCTTAGGGCTTAGGGCTTAGGGAAGCGCTTCCCAAGCCCTAAGCCCTACTCACTAATTCCTCAGCTGAGCGTCGCCATCGCGCTGCGCTCGAAATCCTTCAGCTCGTCCAGCCGCCCGTCGCGGATCTTGTGCACCCATTCCGGGTCGGCCAGCAGGGCGCGGCCGACGGCGACCAGATCGAACTCCCCGGCCTCGAGACGTTTGATCAGCCCGTCCAGCGACGCCGGTTTCGATCCGGCCCCGCCAAACGCAGCGATGAATTCGCCGTCCAGTCCGACCGAGCCGACGGTGATGGTCGGCTTGCCGGTCAGCTTCTTGGCCCAGCCGGCGAAATTCAGGTCCGAACCCTCGAACTCCGGCTCCCAGAAGCGGCGCTGCGAGCAGTGGAAGACATCGACCCCGGCCTCGGACAGGGGGGACAGCCATTCGGTCATCTGGTCGGGGGTTTCAGCGATGCGGGCGTCGAAATCCTGCTGCTTCCACTGCGACAGACGCAGGATCAGGGCCATGTCCTCGCCCACGCCCTCGCGCACGGCCTTGACCACCTCGGCCCCGAAGCGGGCGCGCTCACCGATGCTGGGGCCACCCCAGCGATCAGTGCGGTCGTTGAGGCCGCTCCAGAAGAACTGGTCGATCAGATAGCCGTGGGCTCCGTGGATCTCGACGGCGTCGAAGCCGAGGTCCTTCGCGGCCCTGGCCGAGCGACCGAAGGCGGCGATGGTGTCGGCGATGTCCTCTTCGGTCATCGGCTCCAGGCCGCGTTTGCCGGGGGTGGTGAAGCCTGACGGACTGTCGACCTTGCCCAGCGGTTTCCAGTCCGCCCCCTGCCCGCGGGCCGAGCCGACATGCCAGATCTGCGGCGCGATCAGGCCACCGGCGGCGTGAACCTCGTCCACCACCTTCTTCCATTGCGGCAGGGCCTCGCCGTGAAAGACCGGCACATTGGCGTCATTGCGGGCGGCGGGGCGGTCGACGACCGTACCCTCGGTGACGATCAGGCCGACGCCACCCTCGGCGCGGCGGCGGTAGTAGGCGGCGACGTCGTCTGTCGGAATGCCCCCCGGCGAGAAGGATCGGGTCATCGGGGCCATGACGATGCGGTTGGGCATCTTCAGGGACTTGACCTGGAAGGGCTGGAACAGGGCGTCGACGCTCATCGGGCTTCCTCGCTGATACTGGAACAGGCAAGGTGGCGATTAGCGTTGCGTTTGGAAACCCTCAGAAACCGAGTTTTTCCGCCAAGGTCGCCGCGACACTCCCGAATCGGCGGGCCATATCCCCGTCCGGCTCGGCCGCGACCAGCGGCCGTCCGGCGTCCCCGCCCTCGCGCAGGGCCTGGCTGAGCGGCAGGTCGCCCAGGAAGGCCACGCCCAGCCGTTCGGCCTCGTCCCGCGCCCCGCCATGGCCGAAGATGGGAATGAGATCACCGGTCACCGGATCGGGAAAGCCGCTCATGTTCTCGATCAGGCCCAGGGTCTTCGCCCCCACCTTTTCGAACATCGTATGGGCCCGGCGCGCGTCGGCCAGGGCCACCTCCTGCGGGGTCGAGACGATGACCATCCCGTCCAGCAGGGTCTTCTGCACCAGCGTCAGATGCACATCGCCGGTGCCGGGCGGCAGGTCGACGACCAGCACGTCCAGCGGCGCGGCCTCGGTGCCCCAGCGCGTCTGGGTCAGCATCTGGGTCAGGGCCTGGGACGCCATCGGCCCGCGCCAGATCATGGCGTCCTCGGCCTTGGTCAGCAGGCCGACCGACATCACCTTCAGGCCGAACGCCTCATGCGGCACCATGGCCCCGTCCTCATAGGCCGGCTTGCCCGAGACGCCGAGCATGGTCGGCAGGGACGGGCCATAGACATCGGCATCCAGCAGTCCGACCCGCAGGCCGCGCGCCGCCAGGGCACAGGCCAGGTTGACCGCCACGGTCGACTTGCCGACCCCGCCCTTGCCGCTGGCCACGCCGACGACCCGCCGCACATGGGCGGGGCGGTCGGTGGCGACCGGGGCCCTGGCCCGCGACTGGTCCATGGCCTGGGGCGACAGGCCGGCCGTGCGCCGGGCCGGGGCCGCCACCGCCTCGGCGGTCAGGACGACCGAGACCCGGGCCATGCCGGGTACGGCGGCCAGTGCCGCCTCGGCCGCATCACGGACCGGGGCATAGAGTCCGGTCTCGCCGGCCGGCGCCTCGATGACAAATCCGGCCCGGTCCCCGGCCACCACCAGACCCTGAACCAGGCCCGCCTCGAACAGGGGCTTGCCCGATTTCGGATCGATCACGGCCTCGAGGGCAGAGAGAACGGCGGCACGGTCAACCAAGGGGAAACTCCGACAAACCTTGAGGCGGGGGCCGGGGCGTTCTATCGCCCCCGGACACAAACCGCGAGCCTGCCATCTTGACCCACCCCCTGATCCAGCTGATCGCCGGCCCCACCGCCTCGGGCAAGTCCCGGCTGGCGCTGGAAACCGCCGAGCGGACCGGGGCGGTGATCGTCAATGCCGACAGCCAGCAGCTGTATGGTGACCTGCGTATCCTGTCGGCCCGTCCCACGGCCGAGGACGAAGCCCGTGCCGAACACCGGCTGTACGGGATCGCCGACGCCGCCGACGCCTGGTCGGTCGGGCGCTGGAGCCGGGCTGTGATGCCGGTGCTGGCCGAACTGGCCGCCGAGGGCCGCCCTGCCCTTCTGGTCGGCGGCACCGGCCTGTATTTCAACGCCCTGACCCGCGGTCTGGCCGACA
>CAXBHG010000178.1:0-4240 GCA_963975385.1 uncultured Brevundimonas sp. | reverse complement strand
AAGCGCGGCACCCTGGTCCGGAACATCCGCCTGACCGGCGACGAGGCCGAGATCGAGGCCAATGTCGACAAGGTGCGCGGCCTGGTCCTGCGCACCGAATTCGTCAAGAAGGCATGAGCCGGCCCCTCGCGGCCCTGGGCCTGACGCTCGGCCTGCTGCTGGCCGGCCCCGCCGTGGCCGGGCCGGTCGAGGACGCCACCGCCGGCTTCGCGGCCCAGAGGGCGGCCTGGAACCGCGGCGACATCGAGGGGGCGCTGGACCTGTACCTCGACACGCCCGACATCCTCTGGGTCAGTCGCGCCGGGGCCGAGCGCGGTTTCGCCCCCTTCGCCGACGCAATGCGCGCCGAATTCGCCGACCGGTCGGAGACCATGGGCACCTATACCGGCGAGGTACTGGACGCCCTGCCGCTGGGACCCGACCAGGTCGCCCTGGTCGTGCGCTGGCAGATCACGCGCGACGACACCCGCCTGTTCGGCGGGGTCTCAACCCAGATCTGGCAACGGATCGACAGCCGCTGGCGCATCGTCCTGGAACACGCGAGCTGAGCCCTATTTGACGCCGGCGAGGAATTCGAAGATCGCCGCCCGGGCCGTCGGCTCGTCCAGCATCGGGGCGTGACCGACGCCGGGCACCTGGACATAGGCCATCTTGCGCGAGGCCTTGCGCATCTTGCCGACGATCTCGGGGCTGAGCAGGTCCGAGGTCTCGCCGTGCACCAGCAGGACCGGCCGCCCCCGGGTCAGCCGGCGGAAGAAGGGCCACAGATTGGGCACCAGGGCCTTGCCCCCGGCCGCGCGGATCGGCACGGCGATGTCGGGATCATAGTCCGGCACCGGCGCACCCTCGGTGCCGTCCCGGAAGGTGCGGCGGGCGAAGGCGGCCCAGTCGGCGTCCGTATAGTGGGGCAGGGCCACGGCATTCAGCCCCTTCACATAGTCGGCGGCCTCGGCCCAGGTCGCGATCTCGACCGGCTGGCCGGTATAGGCGGCGATCCGGGCCAGACCCACGGGTGACACCTCGGGGCCGACGTCATTGATGATGGCGGCCGCGATCACCCGCGAGCGGACGGCGGCGATGGCCATGGTGATCAGCCCCCCCATCGAGGTGCCGAGGAAGACGGCCTTTTCGATCCCGGCCTGGTCCATCAGGGCCAGGATGTCGCGGGCATAGACCTCGGGCGAATAGGTCATCGGGTCCGGGGCCCGGTCCGACCGGCCGCGACCGCGCACGTCAACGGCCAGTACGCGACGCCCGCTCTGGGCGATCAGCGGGGCGATGGTCTCGAAATCGGCGCTGTTGCGGGTCAGGCCGTGGATGGCGATGACCGGCAGGCGCGCCGTGCCGTCGCCGCCGCCGTAGTCGCGGGCGAACAGGGTCAGCCCATCCGCCGAGGTCCAGCGACGTTCAGCGTATTCCGCCATGACAATTTCTCCGGGTCGGGGTGGCCCAGACTATTTCATCGCCGCAGGAATTGCGATCAGCCGCCCAGCAGGTCACGGACGAATTCATCGAGATCGCCGCCCTCGAACAGGAAGCCGGGCAGGCCGGCACGCTTCGCCGCCTCCAGATCGGTCGGCCGATCACCGATCATGAACGAGCGGGCCGGGTCGATGCCGTGGTCGGCGATGGCGCGGGTGATCATGCCGGGGTTGGGTTTACGGTCGGGGTGGTCAGCGTGGAAATAGCGCGGATCGCGCGCCTCCCTGTGAAAGGGGCAGGCATAGACGGCCCCGATCCGCGCCCCCCTGGCCGCCAGCCGCCGCACGATCAGATCGTTGAAGGCGTGCATCTGGGTCTCATTGAACAGGCCGCGCGCCACGCCCGACTGGTTGGTCACCACCACCACCAGATAACCGAGCGCATTCAGGCGACGCACCGCACTGTCCGCCCCCGGGATCAGGGTCAGATGCGATTCCAGATGCGGATAGCCGGTGTCCTCGATCAATACGCCGTCGCGGTCGAGAAACACGGCGGGCACGCTGCCGCCCGTTGTCTGGCCGGTTGCGCTGGTCGTTCTGGTCGTCACTAATGCACTCCACCCTGCCCGGGTCGCTTAGGGCGCCCCGTGGTCGCGTTGCAACCCGCAACGTGAAGTGACCCTGTAGCGTTTGTACCGGGTGGGGACGGTTTGGTAGGAGGCGCCCAACCCCGGGCACCGATCCGCGCGGTGCCCCGAGCCGGAACGCGACCGCCGCCTGTAAGAGATATTCTGTCATGACCATCGCCTTCATCGACCTCCAGGCCCAGCGCCTTCGCCTCGGCGGCCGGATCGAGGCCGCCGTCCAGGCCGCCGTCACCGGCGGGGCCTGGGTCATGGGCCCGCAGGTCCGCCAGTTTGAATCCGACCTCGCCGCCTTCGGTCAGGCCAGACACGCCCTCGGCTGCGGCAACGGCACCGACGCCCTGGCCCTGCCGCTGATGGCCTGGGGTGTGGGCCGCGGCGACGCGGTCTTCGTACCCAGCTTCACCTTCGCCGCGACCGCCGAGGTGGTGCCGTGGTTCGACGCCGAGCCGGTCTTCATCGACGTCGATGCGACGACCTACAATATGGACCCCGGCCATCTGGAAGCGGCCATCGAGGCCACGATCAGGGAGGGCCGCCTGACCCCGAAGGTGGTCATCGCCGTCGACCTGTTCGGCCAGCCCGCCGACTATCCGGCCATCAAGGCGATCTGCGACAAACACGGCCTGAAACTGATCGCCGACTCGGCCCAGGGCTTCGGCTGCACGATCAACGGCGACCATCCGCTGAAATGGGCCGACATCACCACCACCAGCTTCTTCCCGGCCAAGCCGCTGGGCTGCTACGGCGACGGCGGGGCGGTGCTGACCAATGACGACGACCTGGCCCAGCTGATCGATTCCCTGCGCGTGCACGGCAAGGCCGTGGCCCGCGATCTGGAAGGCCGGACCTTCGAGCACGACACCAAATATCTGAACATGCGCATCGGGCTGAACTCGCGGCTCGACACCATCCAGGCCGCGGTCCTGATCGAGAAGCTTGCCGTATTCGGCGACGAGATCGGCATGCGCAACCGCGTCGCCGCCCGCTACAATGAACTGCTGCGCCCCCATGTGGCCGCCGTGCCCGACGTGCCGGCCGGCAATGTCTCCAACTGGGCCCAGTACACGATCGAGCATGAGGATCGCGACGGTCTGGCCGCCCATCTGAAGGCCGAGGGCGTGCCCACCGCCGTCTACTATCCGATCCCGCTGCACCTGCAGCCGGCCTATGACATGTATCCGCGCGGCCCCCAGGGCCTGCCGGTGACCGAGACGCTGATGGGCCGGGTCATCAGCCTGCCGATGCACGCCGACCTCGACGAGGCGACCCAGGACCGGATCATCGCCACCGTCGCCGGCTACAGGGGCTGAACCGCATGACCACCTCCCTTCCCCCGCTCAAGGTCGGCGTCGCCGGCGTCGGCGTCATGGGCCGCAACCATGCCCGCGTGCTGTCGGACATCCGCGACTTCGACCTGACCGCCGTGTTCGACCCGGACGCCGCCACGGCCGAGGGTGTCGCCACCCTCTATGAGGCCCGGGCCTTCACCACGGCCGGGGACTTCGTCGCCGCCGGCCTCGATGCCGCCGTCGTCGCCACCCCGAACCGGTACCATGCCGATCTGGGTGTGACCCTGCTGGAGGCCGGGGTGCATGTGCTGGTCGAAAAGCCGATCGCCGCCACCGTGGCCGACGCCCGGCGCATGATCGACGCCGCAAAAGCCAATGACCGGGTGCTGATGGTCGGTCAGGTCGAACGCTTCAACCCGGCGGTCGAGGCGGTCAAGCGCGCCATCGACGGCGACAATGTCATCTCGATCCAGATCACCCGCGTCGGCCCCTTCCCGCCGCGCATGGGCGAGGTCGGGGTGGTCATCGACCTGGCGGTGCATGACATCGACATCATCCGTCACCTGACGGACTCCGAGATCGTCGAGGTCCAGCCGCAGCTGGCCCGCACCCGCGCCGAACGCGAGGACACCGCCCTGCTGCAGTTCCGGCTGGAAAACGGCACCATCGCCCACATCACCACCAACTGGGTCACCCCCTACAAGGTGCGCACCCTGCAGGTCGCCACGGCCAACAAATTCGTGGTCGCCGACCTGATGACCCGTCAGGTCACGGAGTATTTCGGCCAGCAGCCCGACGGCTCGTACCAGACCCGCGCCGTCAACAGCTGGCCGGCCGAGCCGCTGAAGAAGGAGCTGGAAGCCTTCGCCCACGCCATCCGCAC
>CAXBHG010000177.1:0-4289 GCA_963975385.1 uncultured Brevundimonas sp. | reverse complement strand
CATTGCCGCCGCCGACACCGGCCCCGCGGTGACGACCGACCGCATCGATCTCGTCTATGAAGATGATGCAGGGGGCGTTCTTCTTGGCCTGTTCAAACATGTCGCGCACACGGCTGGCACCGACGCCGACGAACATCTCGACGAAGTCCGAGCCCGAGATCGAGAAGAAGGGCACGCCCGCCTCCCCGGCCACGGCGCGGGCCAGCAGGGTCTTGCCGGTACCCGGAGGGCCGACCAGCAGCGCCCCCTTGGGAATCTTGCCGCCCAGACGCTGGAACTTGCCCGGATCCTTCAGGAATTCGACGACCTCGGACAGCTCGTCCTTGGCCTCGTCGACGCCGGCGACGTCCTCGAAGGTCTTGCGGCCCTTGTGTTCGGTCAGCAGCTTGGCCTTCGACTTGCCGAAGCCCATGGCCCCGCGCGCGCCGCCCTGCATCCGGTTCATGATGAACAGCCAGAAGACGATGATCAGACCGACCGGCAGCAGCAGGCTGAACGCGCCCATCCACCACGGCGACTTCATCGTCTTGACGTCGACCTGCGCGCCGGAGGCCCGGATCGTCTCGACCAGTTCCAGATTCGGATAGGGGGTGGTGGTGACGAATGTGCTGTCGTCCTTCAGCGTCCCGCTGATCTCGTCCCCCTTGACCAGGGCCTCGCTGATCTGACCGCCCTCGACGGCGGTGATCAGTTGCGAATAGTTGATGACCTCCGGCTTGGCCGCAGCCGCACCCGCGCCCCCGGGCGTCAGGCCTTCCCGGTCGAACAGCAGAGTCGCCGCCAGCAGAATCAGGAGAATGGCGCTGAAGATGGCCATGTTGCGAAGGTTCATTCGGTCCTCGGTCGCTTGTCTTGCGGGCCGGACCGGCAACAATGCCGGACCGGTCTGGAAGGGTTCAGACAGAAAATAGGGGGTCCGGAGGCTTTGCGCCATGCAGCGCGTCGCCAAGGTCCGCCTCATGCGTCGTTTCGTCCAGCGCCAGGGCCAGTCGTCCGCCGACCAGACACCTCGTGCCACCGGCCCGCCCTGCAAGAACCGGTGCAGCCGAACCTTCCCGGATCAGGACAGGCAGGGTCGGCCGGGCCGCGGCCGGCAGACGCGTCAGTCGGTCGCGGTCCTCGGGTCCCAGCCGGGCCAGTTGACCGGCCGCCGCCACCACCCGGGTCCCGGTGGCCAGACCGGACAGCTCGAACCGTCCGTCCCAGATCACCGGCCGCCCCGTGGCCAGCTGCGGCGTGGGCGGGAAGCGCACAAACTCCCCCGCCTCGCGCATCAGGGTCAGCCGGGGCCCGCGCGCCTCGATCCGCGCGCCGCACATGGCCACGGTAAAGTCCTCGCCCGCCGCCAGCCGCACCAGCAGCCGGGCCAGCCGTTCCCCCCGGGGCGGGCGGCTGCCGCCACCGGCGCAGACCGCCGCCGCGGCCAGGGTGCGCCCGCTGGCCGCGCGCGACAGCTGGACGACGCCGATGGCCGAGACCCTGGGCGACGGCCCCCGGACGGGACGCGGCTGGACGGCCGGGGCCGGCACGGAACCGCCCGCCGCCAGGTCGTGGCGCGCGCGGCTGCGGGCAAAACGGGGGTCGGCATTGCCCGGGTCCTCGACCCAGCCCAGTCCGCGTCCGGCCAGATAGGCCCGCACCCGGTCCCGCCCCTCCGGCAGCAGCGGCCGCAACAGCATCAGCCCCCGCCCCTGCGGCCAGGCCGGCGATGGGGACCAGGCCCGGACCCGCCCCAGGCTGGAGCCGCGCGCCCGCATCCAGTCGGCCTCGGCCACATCGGACGAGGTATGGGCAAACAGCATGACCCGCGCCCCGGCCTCGCGCGCAACATCGGCGATCAGGGCATGGCGCGCAGCCCGGGCCGCCGCCGGCAGGCCGGTTGTCGGCCGGGGGCCGTCCCAGCGCACGCCGCGCCAGTCGGCGCCGGCCGCCGCCGCCGCCCGGGCCGCGATCGCATTCCAGCGGCCGCTGTCGGGGTTCAGGCCATGATCGACGGTGACGGCCAGCAGTCGCCGGCCACGGCGCGCCGCCCACTGGGCCGCGAGGTCCAGCAGGGCCATGGAGTCGCCGCCGCCGGACAGGGCCAGCACGACGGGACGCTCAACATTGAATTCCAGACGCGCATCCAGCCGGTCCAGGACCCGTGACGCCAGCCCGGTGGCCGGAGTCGTCGCGTCACCCCCCGTCGGCGTCAGTTGCACCCTGCGCGGGTCTTGATCTGGGTGGCGCGGGTCCGCAGCGCCGCGGTCGTGCCCTCGGCATAGCGGCGGGTGAACTCGCCCAGGGCCCCACAGGCCTGGGTGTCGCGGTCCGTCGCTTCCAGGGCAGAGGCCAGTTTCAGGGTCGTTTCCGCGGCCCAGGCGGCGCGTGGCCAGCCGCTCAGGGCGGCGGCATAGGCCTGGACGGCACCGGCCTGGTCGCGGGCCGCGATGCGCAGGTCACCGAGGGCGACATTGGCTTCGCGCGCCTGGGGCGTATCGGGCCAGGTGACCACCACGGTCTCGAGGGCGCGTGCGCCGCGGGCCGGATCGGCGGTGACCATGCGGACAGCGGCGGCCAGGTCCTGGGCGGCGTCGCCGGTCGGCGAATGGGCGGTGATCGGGGCGTTCAGCTCGGCGGCATCCTCGATGCTCTTCAGCCGGCGTTCGAAATCATTCAGTCGCGACCGCAGGGCGGCATTGTCGCGACCGCTCTCTTCCAGGGCGAAGGTCAGGCGTTCGACATCGCTGTTCACCCGCTGCAGGGTCGCCTCGACGTCACCGACCCGGCGATCCAGGGTCGAGACCCGGCCCTGCAGGGCCAGGACCTCGGGATCGGTCTGCAGGATGAAGGGCTCACCGGCGGCGCTGGCCTGGTTCAGGGCCCGGTCGACGCGGCGCACGGTGCGTTCCAGATTTTCCAGCCGGCGCTTGTCCCACTGGATCGGTTCACTGGGCACGGTCTGGGCGACGGTCGTGCCCGCGATCAGCGCCAGGCCGATCGCCGTCAGAACGGCCTTCTTCGAGCGGAACAGGTCAGATTTCAGCATGGATCAACGGTCCCACCGTTTTGCGGCACTCGCAAGGCGGCTCCTCCCCGCCGCACCGCGGCAGGGAGGAGAGTCAGGATCAGCGCGGCGCGCCGGAAACGATGGCGGTGTGGGCGTTGCGGTTGCGCGCCCAGGCGGCCTCGTTCGAGCCTTCAGCGATCGGGCGCTCCTTGCCGTAGCTGATGGTGTCGATGCGACCGGCGGGAATGCCGCGATCGACCAGATAGTTGCGAACCGACTCGGCGCGGCGGGCGGCCAGGGCCAGGTTGTACTCGCGGGTGCCGCGCTCGTCGGCATTGCCCTCGATCCGGACGGTCACCTGCGGATAGCGCTGCAGCCACTGGGCCTGGGCGTCCAGACGGGCGAAGGCCTCGGGACGGATCTGGTACATGTTCAGGTCGAAATAGACTCGGTCGCCGACGTTGACGACGAAATCCTGTTCCGAGCCGGGTACTACGGCACCGACGGGGGTGCCGGTCACCGGAGCGGTCGGGGCGGTCGGATACTGGGGCGCGGTCGGGGCCGTGGGGACAGCCCCCTCCACCGGGCGGCGCGGCGCGCAGGCGGCCATGGCGGTAACGGCGACGCCGACGAGGGCGAGACGCATAAGGGTCGAGGTATTCATCGGGTCGTCTCCTGGTCTTGTTCTGAAATAGGGCACTCAAGCTCGGCTATAGTGGACTGCAAACGGCAATCCAGCCAATTCACCCGTCACGGACACGCGATAACGAACAGTTGAGCGCCCGGCTCTACGGGCAAGGCGGGTGGCGGATCAGTTGGGACAACTGTCCGGGCTCTGACCAAATCCGATGTTCGACGGCGGACCGTCCAGCAGCGGCGACCAGGCCGGGTCCGAGCCGCGCCCCGCATAGCCGGCCTGGGACACCACCCGCCCGCTCAGGTCGACGGTCCACAGCCGGGCGTCACCCCCGGGGGCCTGACGCGCGAACATCACATAGCGGCCGTTCGGGGCCCACGAAGGCCCTTCCTCGAAATAGCTCGACGACAGGATACGCTCGCCCGAGCCGTCGGTGTTCATCACCCCGGTCGAGAACCGCCCGCCCGACTGTTTGGTGAAGGCGATCATGTCACCGCGCGGACTCCAGGCCGGCGAGGTATAGAGGCCGCCGCCGCGCGAGATCGGCCGCTGGCCCGAGCCGTCGGACAGCATCACATACAGGCGCGGCGTGCCGGTCCGGTCCGAGTTGAACACGATCTGCGACCCGTCCGGGCTGAACGAGGGCGAGGTGTCGATGCCGGG
>CAXBHG010000176.1:0-4330 GCA_963975385.1 uncultured Brevundimonas sp. | reverse complement strand
CGCCCGCACCGAGGTGCATCTGCGCACCCTCGGCCAGAAGCCGGTCCAGGTCTCGATCGCCGACGGCCGTTCGCGCTGGGGCTCATGCAGCCCGCACAACCGCACCATCCGCTATTCCTGGCGCGTGATCATGGCCCCGCCGGCCGTGCTCGACTATCTGGCGGCCCATGAGGTGGCCCATCTGGTCCATGCCAACCACAGCCCGGCCTACTGGGCGGTGGTGCACGACCTGATCGGGGATCCGTCACCGCACCGGCGCTGGCTGCGCGACCACGGCGCGAGTCTGCACGCGGTCGGTCGTTAGACGCCGCCCGGTTTCGGATACTGCGAGCCCCAGTCGCGCAGGGCTTCCATCACCGTCCGCAGACGCCGGCCCTTGTCGGTCAGGCTGTATTCGACCCGTGGCGGCACCACGGCGAAGACCTCGCGATGGAGGATGCCGTCGGTCTCCAGCTCGCGCAGCTGTTTGGTCAGGCTGCGCTGGGTCACCCCGCCCAGCCGTCGCGCCAGTTCGTTGAAGCGCAGGGTGCCGTCCAGCAGGTGATACAGGATCAGGCCCTTCCACTTGCCGGAGATCTGCTCGAGCGCCGCCTCGACCGGGCAGCCGTCGCTGCAGTCATAGCGTTCGAAGCGGGCGGTACCCGTATCCGGGGCGGGCTTAGTGGTATCCATTATGTACCTATAGGCAGAAAAGGTGCGTACTTGCGCCAATATCCCTGCCCGGACATATGCCGGTGCTGACACGGGCTGTCAAAGGCGCGGCAGTCCCCGAACCGAGGAGTCCTTCCATGGCCAAGACGATCCTGATCACCGGTGCGACCGACGGCATCGGCCTGGAAACGGCCCGGCTGCTGGTGGCGGCCGGTCACACCGTCCTGCTGCACGGCCGCAGCGCCACCAAACTGGCCTCTGTCGAGGCGACCCTGAGCGCCCTGCCCGGGGCCGGGACGGTCGAGACCTTTCTCGCCGACCTTTCGGACCTCGCCGCAGTGGACGCCCTGGCCGACGCCGTGACCGCGCGCCACCCGCGGCTGGATGTGCTGATCAACAACGCCGGGGTGTTCAGGACGCCGGATCCGCTGACGGCGGACGGCATGGATGTGCGGTTCGTGGTCAACACCCTGGCCCCGTACCGGCTGACGCAACGGCTGCTGTCGCTGTTCGGTCCCGGGGGCCGGATCGTCAACCTGTCCTCGGCGGCCCAGGCCCCGGTCGATATCGCGGCCCTGACGGGCGGCGCGACGCTGGATCCCGGCAATGCCTATGCCCAGAGCAAATTGGCCCTGACCCTATGGTCACAGCATCTGGCCGCGACCCTGGGGGCGGACGGCCCCGTCATCGTGGCTGTCAATCCCGGCTCGCTGCTGGCCAGCAAGATGGTGCGCGAGGGCTATGGCATCCCCGGCAAGGATATCGGCATCGGGGCCGACATCCTGGTGCGCGCCGCCCTGGCCGATGAGTTCGCCACCGCCTCCGGCCGGTATTTCGACAATGACTCCGGCCGCTTCGCCGACCCCCATCCCGACGCGCAGGACCCGCTCAAGGTCGCGGCCGTCGTCGGCGCGATCGAGACCTGTCTCGCCAACGCCCGCCCCCATTCCTGACCCCGCGGCGCCAAGCCCGCCCCCAATTCAGACAAGGACATACCCATGAAAGCCGTCGGCTACAGAACCCCAGGTCCACTCGACCGCGACGACGCCCTGATCGATTTCGAGATGGAGACTCCGGTTCCGACCGGCCACGACCTGCTGGTCCGGATCCAGGCCGTCTCGGTCAATCCGGTCGACTACAAGATCCGCATGGCCCGTCCGCCCGGGGGGGATACCCCGGCTGTGCTGGGCTGGGACGCGGTCGGCGAGATCGTCGCGACCGGCGACAAGGCGACGGCCTTCAGGCCGGGTGATCTGGTCTGGTACGCCGGAGCCATCGACCGCCCCGGCACCAATGCCGAATTCCATCTGGTCGACGAACGGATCGTCGGGCGCAAGCCGGCGTCGATATCGGCCGCCGAGGCCGCCGCCCTGCCGCTGACCAGCCTGACGGCCCATGAGATGCTGTTCGACCGCCTGCGGGTGACCGAGCCGGTGCCCGGCGCAGCCCCGGCCATTCTGATCATCGGCGGCTCCGGCGGCGTCGGCTCGATCGCCATCCAGTTGCTGCGGGCCCTGACCGACCTGACCGTGATCGCCACCGCCTCACGACCCGAGACCCAGGCCTGGGTGCGCGAATTGGGAGCCCATCATGTGATCGACCACAGCCGGCCCCTGCCGCCCCAGATCGAGGCCCTGGGCATCGGCCAGCCGGGCTTCGTCTTCTCGACCACCCATACCGACCTCTACATCGAACAGCTGACCGAACTGATCGCGCCCCAGGGCCGGTTCGGCCTGATCGACGATCCCGAAAGCTTCGACATCAAGCCGTTCAAGGCCAAGTCGCTGTCGGTCCACTGGGAGCTGATGTTCACCCGGTCACTGTTCAACACCGTCGACATCGGCCGTCAGGGCGAGATCCTGAACGCGGTCGCCGATCTGGTCGACGCCGGCAAGGTCCGCTCGACCGTCACCGGGACCCTGGGGACGATCAACGCCGCCAATCTGAAACGCGCCCATGCCGCGCTCGAGACCGGCAAGGCGCGCGGCAAGCTGGTACTGGAAGGCTTCTGATCCGGCCGGGGCCGGACCGGCTCTAGAAGAACAGCGGCTCGGCCTTCTTCTCCGGCGGCGGGGCCGGTTCGGGGCGTTGGGCGGGCGGGTCGTCGCGACGCTGGGCGGGCTGGGGCGCGGTCGGCCGCACCACCGGCTGGGCGGGGGCGGGCCGTGGGGCCTCGATGGCCGGGGCGGCGGTCTCGTCCGTGGCCGGCGGGGCGTCGCCGAACAGGTCGCCGACCGAACTGATCAGGTTCTCGACCGGATTGACCGGCTGCCAGCCCTCGGGCATCGGCGGGCCGTCGGGGATGGCCATCACGTTCAGGCGCGGCAGGGCGGCGGCCATAAAGCCCTTCCAGATGGCGGCGGGAGCCGCCCCGCCGGTCACGCCGCGCATCGCGGTATTGTCGTCCTTGCCGACCCAGACCGCGGTGACGAAACCGCCGGTGTAGCCGACGAACCAGGCGTCCTTGTAGTCCGAGGTGGTGCCGGTCTTGCCGGCGATGTCCCGTCCGGCGATGGCGGCCGAGCGGCCGGTACCGCCGGTGACCACGCCGCGCAGCATCTGGTTCATATAGTAGAGGGGCGGGTTGTTGATCACCTGCATCGCCCGGCCTTCGCGGGCCGCGCGCTGATAGATGACCCGGCCCCGCGGCGTGCGGATGCGGCTGATGCCATAGGCGGTGGCGCGCTGACCGCCGTTGGCGAAGGCGTCGTAGGCCTGGGCCATTTCGATCGGCGACACCTCGACCGCGCCCAGCGCCATGGCCGGCTCCAGGCCGATGCGGCTGGTGATACCCAGCCGGTGGGCGACGCGGGCGACATTGTCACGGCCGATCTGGTCGGCGATGGCGGCGGCGATGGTGTTGGTCGACTGGGCCACGGCATTGGCCAGGGTCGTCTCGCCGATGAAGTTTCCGGAATAGTTGCGCGGCGACCAGTTGCCGATGCGGACCGGTTCGTCGACGACGCGGGACTCGGGCGTATAGCCGGCCTCCAGGGCCGCCAGATAGACGAACGGCTTGAAGGCCGAACCGGCCTGGCGACGGGCGTCGACGGCGCGGTTGAACTGGCTGTCGGCATAGGAGCCGCCGCCGATCATGGCCCGGACCCGGCCGTCACCGTCCAGGGCGACGAGGGCGGCCTGTTCGACCCCGCGCGAGGCGTCGCGGTCGAGGATGCGGCGCACCGAACGTTCGGCCGCGGTCTGCAGCGTCAGGTCGAGGGTGGTCTCGACGATCATGTCCTCGGTCGGCTCGCCGACGAGGCCGCGGATCTGTTTGTCCAGCCAGTCGATGAAATACTGGGCGTGCTGGGTCGCCAGGGTGCGTGACACGCGGACCGGCTCCAGCACGGCGGCGGCGCGCTGTTCCGGGGTGATGACGCCGGCGCTCTCCATCTCGTTCAGCACCACGGTGGCACGGGTGGCGGCGCGCTCGCTCTCGGACACCGGCGAATAGCGCGACGGGGCCTTCAGCAGGCCGGCCAGCAGGGCGGCCTCCCCGACGGTCAGGTCCTTGGCGCCCTTGTCAAAATAGCGTTGCGAGGCGGCCTCGATGCCATAGGCCCCGGCCCCGAAATAGACCCGGTTCAGATAGAGGGCGAGGATCTCCTGCTTGCTGAATTTCATCTCCAGCCAGACGGCCAGCATCAGTTCCTGGACCTTGCGCTTCAGGTTCTGGTCC
>CAXBHG010000175.1:0-4362 GCA_963975385.1 uncultured Brevundimonas sp. | reverse complement strand
TCATCGCCCGCGCCATCGCCGTCGAGCCCGAGGTGATCCTGATGGACGAGCCCTGCTCGGCGCTGGACCCGATCGCCACGGCCAAGATCGAGGAACTGATCGACGAGCTGCGCGAGCGCTACTGCATCGTCATCGTCACCCACTCCATGGCCCAGGCGGCGCGCGTCAGCCAGCGCACGGCCTTCTTCCATATGGGGCGGCTGGTCGAGACGGGATCGACCGAGGACATCTTCACCAACCCGCGCGAGCGGCGCACGCTCGACTATATCACCGGCCGCTTCGGCTAGGATCCGCGACTGCCATGAACCAGCACACCGTCAAGGCCTATGGGGACGAGCTGAACCAGCTGACGGCCGAGGTTGCGCGCATGGGCGGCCTGGCCGAGGCCCAGGTGGCCGATGCCGTCGACTCTGTCGCGCGCCGTGACGTCGCCCTGGCCAGGGCCGTGGTCGAGCGCGATGCCCGGCTGGACGCCATGCATCGCGACATCGAAAAGAAGGCCATCCGCCTGATCGCCCTGCGCCAGCCGGTGGCCAGCGACCTGCGCAAGACCCTGTCGGCGATGAAACTGGCCGTCGATCTGGAGCGCACCGGTGACCTTGGGCGCAATATCGCCAAACGCGCCCTGGTGCTGGCCGAGGGCGAGCCGATGCAGCCGCTGACGCGGTCGATTGAACGGATGGGCAAGCTGGTCTCGACCCGGCTGCGTGACGTGCTGGACGCCTATACGGCCGGTGAGGTCGATCGGGCGCTGGCGGTCTGGGGCACGGACGACGAGGTCGACGAGCATTACAACGCCCTGTTCCGGGAATTGCTGACCTATATGATGGGCGACCCGCGCACGATCGGGGCCTGCACCCACCTGTTGTTCATCGCCAAGAACCTGGAACGGATCGGCGATCATGCGACCAATATCGCCGAGTCGATCCACTATGAGATCACCGGCGAGGAGATCGTCGGCGACCGGCCCCGCTGGACCCCGACGCCCGATGACGCCGCGGCCCCGATCGCCGACCCCGACGCCCAGTAGACGAACCATCCGAGACCGGAGCGCACCTGATGCAACCCTATATTCTGGTGATGGAAGACGAGGACGCCCTGGCGACCCTGCTCCAGTACAATCTGGAGAAGGAAGGCTATCGCGTCGTCATCGCCTCCGACGGCGACGAGGGCATGCTGCAGATCGACGAGCGACTGCCCGATCTGGTCCTGCTGGACTGGATGCTGCCGGGCCTGTCCGGGATCGAGGTCTGTCGGCGAATCCGCGGCAAGTCCGAGACCCGCAACCTGCCGATCATCATGCTGACGGCCCGCGGCGAGGAGAGCGACCGTATCCGCGGCCTCGACACCGGGGCCGATGACTATCTGACCAAGCCGTTTTCGATGATCGAGCTGATCGCCCGTATCCGTGCCGTGCTGCGCCGGATCCGGCCGGGTCTGGCCGACGACCGCATCAACCACGGTGACATCGTCATCGACCGCGTCGCCCACCGGGTGCGTCGGGCCGGCAACGAGATCCACCTCGGCCCGACCGAATTCCGCCTGCTGGACCACCTGATGCAGCATCCGGGCCGGGTGTTCAGCCGCGAACAGCTGCTGGACGCGGTCTGGGGCTCGGACGTCTATGTCGAGGCGCGGACGGTGGATGTGCACGTCGGCCGGCTGCGCAAGGCGCTGAACGTCGAGGGCACGGTCAATCCGATCCGCACGGTCCGGTCGGCGGGCTATTCGCTGGACCTGGGGGGGTAGCCGCCTCTCTTCCTTCCCCCGAAACGGGGGAAGGAAGCGGCAGCCGTGATCGTCAGTGCTTCACAGCAGCGCTCAGGGGGTTAGGGTTTGGCTTCGCTTTCGAGGAGCCGTCCGATGCGCCGCCGTACCTTTCTGTCGACCCTGCCCGCCGGGGCCATTCTGGCGGGAGCCGGCGTCGCCAATGGCGCAGCGGTTCAGACCGCCACCGCGCGACCTGCCGTTCAAAACGCCCCCTCCACCGACCCCTATGCCGGCGTCGGACACGGCAATCGCAACAGTGGCGTCCAGTTCGTCGGGCGGTCGACCGTCTGGGGGGCGCACGGGGCGGCGGCGACGGCTCATCCGCGCGCGACCCTGATCGGCATCGACACCCTGAGGCGCGGCGGTTCGGCCATCGACGCGGCCATCGCCATCAATGCGGCGCTGGGTTTCCTTGAGCCGACGGCCAACGGTATCGGCGGCGATGCCTTCTGCATGCTGTGGGACCCGGCGCAGCGCAAGGTCGTGGGTTTCAACGGTTCGGGCAACAGCCCGCGGGGTCTGTCGCTGGAGACGGCGCGATCGAAGGCCGGCGCGGACGGCTATCTGCCCAAATACGGGGCGGTGACGGTCAATGTGCCCGGCACGGTCGACGCCTGGTGGAGCGCGCACCAGCGCTACGGCAAGCTGCCGTGGAAGGACGTTCTGCTGCCCGTCGCCGAGCTTTGCGAGGAGGGGGTGCCCATGCCCCAGCTGATCGCCTGGTATCTGCAGCGCAACATGGCCGGGTTCGACGCCGCGAGCGCGATCATCGAGGAGAACGACAACCGCCGGAAGGTCTATGCCGCGATCGGGCGCACACCGGCCGTCGGCGAGGTGTTCGCCAATCCGGATCTGGGCCGCACCTATCGGCTGATCGCCGAGGGCGGGCGCGACGCCTTCTATGACGGGGTCATCGCCGACCATATCGAACGCTATTTCCGCCGTATCGGCGGCTGGATGACCCGGGCCGACATGGCCGCTCACCATACCGAATGGGTCGAGCCGATCCGCACCGATTATCGCGGCGTCGACGTCTATGGTCTGGGTCCCAATACCCAGGGCCTGTCGACCAACCAGATTCTGAACGTCTGCGAACAGTTCGACCTGAAGGGGATGGGGTTCCAGTCGGCCGCCTCGATCCACCACCAGGCCGAGGCCAAGCGGCTGGCGTTCGAGGACCGCGCGAAATGGTTCGCCGATCCGCGCTTCAGCGAGACGCCGGTCGAATGGCTGAACTCCAAGGAATACGCCCGCCAGCGCGCCGCCCTGATCCGGCCGGACCGGGTGATGGACCGGGTCTTCCCCGGCGACGCCCCGACCCGGGGCGACACCACCTATTTCAGCGTCGCCGACAGTGACGGCATGATGGTCAGCTGGATCCAGTCCAACTATCGCGGCATGGGCTCGGGTCTGGTACCCGACGACGGTGAGCGGCCGCTGGGCTTCATGTTCCAGGACCGGGGCGAGCTGTTCAACCTGACCGACGGCCATCCCAACCTCTATGCGCCGGGCAAGCGGCCCTTCCACACCATCATCCCGGGCTTCGCCTGCAAGGGCGGGGAGCCGTGGATGGCCTATGGCGTGATGGGCGGCGGCATGCAGCCGCAGGGCCAGGCCCAGATCATCATCAACATGGTCGACTACGGCCTCGACCCGCAGGAGGCCGGCGACAGCCCGCGCTGGCAGCACGAGGGCTCGTCCGAACCGACCGGTCACCCGGCGGAGGGCGTCGGGGTGCTGCATCTGGAGACCGGCGTCCCGGCGGCGACCAGGGCCCAGCTGCAGGCCATGGGCTGGGTTCTGGGCGGACCCAACGGCGGCTTCGGCGGCTACCAGAACGTGGTGCGTCAGGTGAATGAGAACGGGCCGTGGACCTATGGCGCGGCGACGGAGATGCGCAAGGACGGGATCGCGCTGGCGTATTGAGCGGCCGCCCGTCCGCTTCAAAAGTCTTACCTACCGTGGTAAGACTTGCCCATGCGCATCACCTCCAAGGGCCAGGTCACCATACCGATCGACATCCGGGAGCGGGCCGGCCTGCTGCCGCACACCGAGGTGGAATGGGTCATGGAAGACGGCAAGGTCGTACTGCGGCCGGCCGATGGGCTGACACGGGGGCAGCGGATCGTGGCGCGGCTTAGCGGAGCGGCGACGGACAGGTCGATGACCGCCGATGAGATCATGGAAATGACCCGCGGCCCCTACAATGATCTGGACGGCGGGACTGCCGCCGGGCTGCACGAGCCACCCAAGCGGTTCGACCGGAAGTGACCCCCGTGCTGGTCGACAGCAATGTCATTCTGGACATCGCCATCGCTGACAGTCCCTGGCGAGCGTGGTCCGCGTCGGCCTTGAGTCGAAGCGCCGAGAACCGATCGCTGATCATCAATCCGATCATCTATGCCGAGGTGTCGGTGGGTTTCCTTGAGATTGCCGACGTCGATGGTCTGGTGGATGAAGCCGGACTGACGCGCGAAGACCTGCCGTGGGGCGCGGCCTTCCTTGCCGGCAAGGCGTTCAAGCGTTACCGGGCGGCGGGCGGCGAGCGCCGTTCACCCCTGCCGGACTTCTTCATCGGGGCCCATGCGGCGG
>CAXBHG010000174.1:0-4406 GCA_963975385.1 uncultured Brevundimonas sp. | reverse complement strand
ACCGGGGCCCCGTCCAGCAGCCGGGCCACCCCGACGATGTCCAGCGTCGCCGACATCACCAGCAGGCGCAGATCCTCGCGCAGCACCGACTGGCTGTCCCGCGCCAGCGCCAGACCGAGGTCGGCGTCCAGGCTGCGTTCGTGAAATTCGTCGAACAGCACCGCCCCGACTCCGTCCAGTCCGGGGTCGTCGAGGATCATCCGGGTGAAGACCCCCTCGGTGATCACCTCGATCCGCGTCTTCGGGCCGATCCGGGTCTGCAGCCGGGTCCGATAGCCGACGGTCTGGCCGGCGGTCTCCCCCAGGGTCTGTGCCATCCGGTCCGCGGCGGCCCGCGCCGCCAGCCGCCGCGGCTCCAGCACCAGAATTCTCTGCCGCGCCAGCCATGGCTGGTTCAGCAGGGCCAACGGTACGACCGTGGTCTTGCCCGCGCCCGGCGGCGCGGCGAGGATCACGGTATTCCGGGCCGAAAGCGCGGTTTTCAGCGCCTCGAGAACGGCATGAATGGGCAACATCCCGTGGGTCTAGCCGCATCGGGCGGGAACGGGAAAGCGCCTCATCGTTTGGCGGTGCCTAAACCGCATTGTCAGCCGCCCCCGGTGCCGCTAGCGTCCGCCGCATTGAAGGCAGTCCGGGGAGGACTCGCCGCATTTTAGGGGCGAGACTCAATGTCCGCAGAAGGCCTTAGGCCAAAGGGGAACCGTCTGTTCCTCAAGAAGTCCGTCGCCCAGATCCAGAACGAGGCCGCCAAGAGCGAGCTGAAGCGTTCGCTGGGTCCCATCAACCTGATGAGCCTGGGTATCGGTGCCATTATCGGCGCCGGTATCTTCGTGCTGACCGGCCAGGTCGCCGCCGACTATGCCGGTCCGGCCATCATGCTGTCCTTCGTGGCCGCCGGCATCGCCGTCGCCCTCGCGGGCCTGTGCTATGCCGAACTGGCCTCGACCATGCCCGTCTCGGGCTCGGCCTACACCTATGCCTACGGCACCCTCGGTGAGGTCTTCGCCTGGATCATGGGCTGGCTGCTGGTGCTGGAATACGGCATCGCCGCCTCGACCGTGGCGGTCGGCTGGTCCGGCTATGTCGTCTCCATCATGGGCGATTTCGGCCTGTCCCAGACCCTGTTCCCGGCCCTCACCTACGCCGGTCAGGAGGGGGCCCAGTGGGCCACGCCGATGATCGAGGCGGTGCGTGCCGAACATGGCACGGCCCTGGCCGCGACCGGTACCTTCAACCTGGTGGCCGCCATCGGCATCGCCGCCGTCTGCAGCCTGCTGGTGCTGGGCGTCAGTGAGTCGGCGAACGTGAACAACGTCATCGTCGTCATCAAGATCGTGGTGCTGCTGACCTTCATCGGGGTCGGGATCGCCTATGTGAACCCCGACAACTGGCATCCGTTCATTCCGGCGGCCGACCCGGCCGTTCCCGGTCGTTACGGCTATGACGGCATCATGCGCGGCGCGGCGATCATCTTCTTCGCCTACGTCGGTTTCGAGGCGGTTTCGACCGCCGCGGCCGAGGCCAAGAACCCGTCGCGGGACGTGCCGATCGGCATCCTCGGGGCGCTGATCGTCTGCACCCTCATCTATATGGCCGTCGCTGCCGTCATGACCGGCGTGGTGCCCTATGTCGAACTGAGCAGCCCGGCCCCCGTCGCCGTCGCCATCGACCGTATGGGCCTGCACTGGGCCGATATCCCGCTGGCGGTCGCACCGGGCGGTCAGCTGAACCTCATCAGCTTCCTGATCAAGATCGGGGCCATCACCGGCCTCAGCTCGGTCATGCTGGTGCTGTGCTACGGCCAGACGCGCATCTTCTACACCATGGCCCGTGACGGCCTGCTGCCGAAGGTGTTCGCGGTGATCCATCCGAAATTCCGCACCCCCTGGCTGGGCACCATCCTGCTGGGCGTGCTGATCGCGATCACGGCGGCCTTCCTGCCGATCAGCCTGTTGGGTCAGCTGGTGTCCTTCGGTACGGCGGTGGCCTTCTCCATCGTCTGTCTGTCGGTCATCTATCTGCGGATCAAACATCCGGAGCTGGAGCGGCCGTTCCGCGTGCCCGGCGGCATCTTCACCGCCCTGCTCGGCATCGCCGCCTGCCTGTACCTGGCCTGGAAGAATTTCCAGCCCATGCTGGAACAGGCCTTCCCGACCCCGGCCCAGCTGGCCGCCGGTGCGGTGCCGGATCCGCTGACCCTGCAACTGCTGGGTGGCTATGCCGCCATCGGTGCCGTGATCTATGCCATCTACGGCTTCTGGCACTCCAAACTGGCCAAGGGCATCGACATCACCGAGGAGACCCTGATGAACTCCCCGGCCGCCGCCTTCGGTGAAGGTGTCGACAACATCAAGGAAGACTGACCCTTCTACCGGTCGGTTATGCGGAAGAGGCCCGGGATCAGTCCCGGGCCTTTTTCATGGGCGGAAGGTGAAGGCGGGTCGGCAGCCCCGGCCATCGTCACCGCCCGGCGCCCGCGCCGGGTGTGTGTGCAGGGTGTCCTGTCTGGCCACAGCGGCGAGCGACCGGCCGCAGCGGCCCCCCTGCGAAACGCGGTGCAGTCCGGGCGTGCCGGGCCCATCCGGCCGCGGGTGCCCCCAAACGAAAACGGCCCGGACAGGGTCCGGGCCGCTTCGCCGTCACGGGATGTCCGGCTCAGCCCAGCAGTTGCGGGAACAGGCCGATGATCAGGATGGCGGCCACCGCCAGCGGGCACAGCCAGGCGATCAGGAAGCGCCAGGCGGACAGGCCCGCGCCCTTCAATCCGGTCTCGCCATTGACCAGTTTGCGGTCCGCGACCCAGCCGATGAAGATGGCGGTGACCAGTCCGGACAGGGGCAGCAGCAATCGGCCGGTGATCCCGTCGATGGCGTCGAACCAGGTGGCGGTCTCGAAGCCCGGCACCGAGGCCATCGGCCGCTGGTCCGCCAGGATGTTGAACGACAGGGCCGACAACAGGCCGATCAGGAACACCAGCACGCCCAGGCTCCAGGCCGCCTTGACGCGCGAGACACCGAATTTTTCGGTCACCCAGCCGACCGAAATCTCCAGCAGCGACACCGAGGAGGTCAGGGCCGCGAACAGGGCCAGGACGAAGAACAACAGGCCGACGATGGCCCCGCCCGGCATGGCGTGGAAGGCGGCGGGCAGGGTCTGGAACATCAGGGTCGGGCCGGCATTGGGCTCCATGCCGACGCTGAACACGATCGGGAAGATGGCCAGGCCGGCGATGATGGCCACCCCGGTATCGGCGAAGGCGATCATGCCCGAGGTCTGGGCCAGATTGGTCTCACGCGAGGCATAGGCCCCGTAGGCGATCATCGCCCCGCCGCCGAGGCTCAGCGAGAAGAAGGCCTGGCCGAGCGCCGAGCTGAGCACGCCCGGGTGTAGAACCCGCTCGAAGTCCGGATTGAACAGGAAGGCCAGGGCCGCGCCGAAATCACCGATCACAGCCGCATAGACGGTGATGGCGATCAGCAGGAAGAAGAAGGCAGGCATCAGCCAGGTGGCCGCCACCTCGATGCCGCCCTTGACGCCGCGGGCCACGATCCAGGTGGTGACGATGACGAAGGCCAGCTGCAGCCCGACCAGCAGGACCGGATTGGCGAACAGGGTCGGCATCAACTGGCGGATCTGCTCGACCGAGTCGCCCGCATAGGCTCCGGCAAGCGGCGTCCCCGCCGAGACCGCCCCCACCAGATCGGCGGCGCTGGTGCCGATGAAATAGACGACCCAGCCGGCGACCACGCAGTAGAAGGTCAGGATGGCGGTATTGGCGATCAGGCCGATCACGGCCAGTACGCTCCACATCGGACTGGCCTTCGACTGCCGGGCCAGATAGGCGGCGCTGGCGACGGTGGACCGCTGTCCGTGCCGGCCGATCAGGCTTTCGGCCAGCAGCAGCGGCATGGCGATCAGTACGACGCAGAGGATGTACAGCAGGACGAAGGCTCCGCCGCCGTTGCTGCCCGCTTCGGTCGGAAAGCGCCACAGATTGCCGAGTCCGACCGCCGAACCGGTGGCGGCGAGGACAAAGGCCCCCCTGGATGACCAATGCGCCCGTCCCGGCGCCGAAACCTTATCGACCAACTACCCACTCCTGATCTGTGACGCCGTCCCGAAACGGTCGGCTCCCTCTCCTGCGACAGCCCTTCCGGGCCGCGCGGTTGCAGACGAATTCCGGGTGTTTTCGCCGTGAACTCGTCCCCTCCGGGCGCGCAACTATCCATAGGGCGGCCGGATTGGCCACCCTGAGCCGGCGGATTTCCCGAGTTTCCCCTTTGGCGCGATCACCGCGCGCACCCGGACCGGGACGGAGGGCCTTGCGTACGGAACGCCTCCGACCTAGGACCGCACCGGACCTATGCGGATGTGGCGGAACTGGTAGACGCACTGGATTTAGGTTC
>CAXBHG010000173.1:0-4407 GCA_963975385.1 uncultured Brevundimonas sp. | reverse complement strand
TGGTCCAGCTTGGTGTCACTCATCAAGACCGACCGAGGGATAGGCCCTTTGACGTCGGGGCAACCTGTCAGGATCCACCCGATCCGGACGAAGGTGCCAACTCCTGCGGGGCTTTTCGGAGCCACGAGAGATGAGTGAAGGTCCCCGGCCCACGACAGGGCTGTGTCTTCACGGGTTTTCTCAGCCGTTCGGGTCGCGATGAGCGGGACCTGTGACGACCATGACCACCACACCTGCACGTTTTGAAACCCTGGCCCTGCACGCCGGCTATGCCCCCGACCCGACTACCCGGGCGGTCGCCGTGCCCATCTACCAGACGACCAGCTACGCCTTCGACGACACCCAGCACGGGGCCGACCTGTTCGACCTGAAGGTGGCGGGCAACATCTATACCCGCATCATGAACCCGACCTCGGACGTTCTGGAACAGCGTCTGGCGGCACTGGAGGGCGGTATCGCGGCCCTGACGGTGGCCTCGGGCCAGGCGGCTATCACCTATGCCATCCTGACCATCGCCGAGGCCGGTGACAACATCATCGCCACCTCGACCCTGTACGGCGGCACCTACAATCTGTTCGCCCACACCCTGCCCCAGTACGGGATCGAGGTGCGCTTCATCGACGCCGACGATTTCGCGGCGGTGGCGGCCAATACCGATGCGCGGACCAAGGCGGTGTTCTGCGAGTCGATCGGCAATCCGCTGGGCAATGTCGTGGACTTCGCCGCCCTGGCCGGGGCCGCCCATGCCGAGGGCCTGCCCCTGATCGTCGACAACACCGTGCCGACCCCCTATCTGACCCGCCCGATCGCGCATGGGGCCGACATCGTGGTGCAGTCGCTGACCAAATATATCGGCGGCCACGGCACCAGTATCGGCGGAGCCATCATCGACAGCGGAAACTTCCCCTGGGCCGAGCACAAGGCGCGCTTCCGCCGCCTGAACGAGCCGGAGGTTTCCTATCACGGCGTGATCTACACCGAGGCCCTTGGACCCGCGGCCTATATCGGTCGGGTGCGGACCGTGCTGCTGCGCAATACGGGGGCCGCCATCTCGCCGTTCAACAGCTTCCTGATCCTGCAGGGGCTGGAGACCCTGGCCCTGCGCATGGACCGCCATGTCGAGAATGCCACCGCCGTCGCCAAATGGCTGAAGGCCGACCCCAGGGTCGCCTGGGTCAACTACGCCGGCCTGCCCGACCACCCCGGCCATGCGCTGGTGCAGAAATATTTCGGCGGCAAGGCGTCCGGCCTGCTCACCTTCGGCGTCAAGGGCGGGCGGGAGGCCGGCGCGCGGTTCCAGGACGCGGTCAAGGTCTTCGTCCGGCTGGTCAATATCGGTGACGCCAAATCCCTGGTCTGCCACCCCGCCTCGACCACCCACCGCCAGCTGTCGCCGGACGAGCTGAAGAAGGCGGGCGTGACCGGGGACACGGTGCGCCTGTCGGTCGGGATCGAACATATCGACGACCTGATCGCCGATCTGGATCAGGCGCTGGCGGCGGTCTGAAGCGCGGCACACCGCTCATGCCGGCCCCGGCCGGCGTGAGCGGTGGCGTTCGGCCCTAGCGGCGGGCCGCGTCACTCTCGGCGCGGATGCGGCCGAACTCGGACTCCGGCTTCCAGCCGGGCCAGTCCTCGCTGTTCGCGAGGTCCAGACCCAGATGGTACAGTAGCGTCAGGTTCTCGACCGCCGAGGTCAGGTCCCACTCCGCCGACCATTCGTCCGAGGCCCGGTGGTAGTCGGCACTGAATTTGGCCTTCCACGCGGCCTCGCCCGCCTCACGCCCGCCCTCGACCCAGTCCCAGCCGTGCCAGGGCATGATCGCCGGCACGCCCATGCGCGCGAACGGGAAATGGTCCGACCGGTAATAGAAATTCTGCTCCGGCATGTGGTCGTCCGAGACATAGCGCCCCTCGGCCGCGGCCAGCAGCTCCAGCCGGTCCTCCAGCTCGTTCTGCCCCTTGCCGAAGATCGGCACGTCCCGTGTCGATCCGCTCAGCGGCAGCATGTCGATATTGATGTCCGCCACCGTCGTCTCCAGCGGCCAGACCGGATCGGCGGCATAGCCATAGGCCCCCATCAGCCCCATCTCCTCGGCCGCCATATGGGCGAAGACGATCGAGCGCTTCGGCCGCGGCGCGGCGCTCAGCTGGCGCGCCATTTCCAGCACGCCGATGGTGCCCGAGGCATTGTCCCAGGCCCCGTTCCAGATGTTGTCGCCGGTGACGCCCGGATGCTGGTCCGCCCCGCCGACATGGTCCCAATGGGCCGAATAGACGATGGTCTCGTCCGGGTGCTCGGTCCCGGGAATCCGGGCCAGCAGATTGTGCGTGACCAGGGTGTCGATGGTCTCCGCCACCTCGACCGACAGGCTGACGCCCCGCAAGGGCACCGCCTTGAAGGCCCCGCCGGTAACCTCAAGCGCCCCGATGTCGACGCCCGCCGCCGCGCCCCAGGCGGCTGCCGTCTCCGGCAGGGTGGTGGCGGAGAACTCCAGGTCCGCCGCGCCCGGCGTCGCGGTGCGTTTGCGGGCACTGCCGCGCAGGGTCCGCTGCCACGACCGCGAGTTCACATCGCCTTCGGCCAGGGTGATCACACCCACGGCCCCGCGCCGGAAGGCCTCGTCCGCCTTGTATTCGTCGGACTGATAGTTGGTGGCATACGCCCCGTTGAACAGGGCCCCCTCGGGCTCGCCGGCGACAACGATGACGACCTTGCCGCGCACATCCGCGTCGCCATAGTCATCCCACTGGCGTTCGGGGGCGAAGATGCCGTAGCCGGCAAAGACCAGACCCGCCCCCCGGATCGCCGCCAGGCCGTCATTGCTGTCCGCGCGCAGCACGATGTCAGTGCCCGGTGTCAGCACCTGCGCCTGCCCGTCGGGGCCGGTCCAGCTGGCCGTGGCCCCGGGCACCGGCGTATAGCGCCTCAGCTCGATGGGCTGCAGCCACTGGCCGTCGGGGCCGCCCGGCTCCATCCCCATGGCCTCATACTGGGCCTGCAGCCAGGACAGCACCATCCGCTCGCCCTCGGTGCCGGGATAGCGGCCCTGATAGGCGTCGGCACTGATGGTGCGGATTCCCTCGCTCAGACTGGCCGCGGAAAAATCCTGGGCCAGCCCGGGACCGGCAACAACCAGCAGCGTCAGGGCGGCGACGCCCCCCATCATCCGACGAAACATGCAGCACTCCATCCCCGACGGCCATCCGGCCCGGGTCACATCCTAAAGCGACCCTTAACGAGCGCCCGTTAAGTTTTGGTCATCCGGAGGCGCGGCCTCAATGACGGGCGGACGCGCTCGCGGCCCGGGCGGGGCCGAACTCCGACCCGGGCTTCCATGCGGGCCAGTCGCGACTGTTGGCCAGGGCCTGGCCGGCCCGGTACAGGACCTCCAGGTCCTCAATCTGACCGCGCAGATCCCAGTCGGCCGACCATTCGTCATCGGCCTGGTGGTAGCGGCGCGCGCCATATTCGTCGCGGGCCGCATTGCGGGCCTCGAACGGCGCATCACGGAAGGCCCCGCTGCCGTGCGAATAGGCCATCGGCACCCCTCGCTTGGCCAGCGGGAAATGGTCCGAACGGAAATAGGATCCGGCGGCCGGATTGGTGTCGGGGGCGACCGTCCGTCCCTGGGCCACTGCCAGGGGAGTCAGCCGTTCGTCCAGATCCGACTGGCCGTAGCCGACGATGCCCAGTTCGCTGACGCGCCCGTAGACATTCATCGCATCCATGTTGAATCCGGCCACCGTCGTCGCCAGCGGCCAGACCGGATTGGCGGCATAGAATTCCGACCCCAGCAGGCCGCTCTCCTCGGCGGTGAAGCTGATCATCACGATCGACCGTTCAGGCCGCGGCCCCGTCCCCCAGAGACGCGCCATTTCCAGCAGACCGGCGGTGCCGGTGGCGTTGTCGACGGCCCCGTTGAAGATGGCGTCGCCGTTGGCGTCGGGCGTGCCCATGCCGATGTGGTCCCAGTGGCCGGTATAGAGGATGGTCTCGTCCGGATGGGTCGTGCCCGGCAGGCGGGCGATGACATTGCGCGTCGTGACCCGGCTGGTCGCCACGTCGAAACTGCCGTTGAAGCGCGCCCCGGTCAGTTCGACCGGCTGAAAGTCCCGCTGGCGCGCCTGGGCCTTCAGGGCCTCGAAATCCAGCCCGGACCGGCGGAACAGGTCCACCGCCACATCGCGCTGCATCCAGGCCTCCATCGCCGTGCGCTCGGCCGCCGCATTGGCGCGGACGATGTCGAACTGCGGGCCGGACCAGCTGTTCTGGACCGTGGTCCAGCCGTAGGAGGCCGGGGCCGTTTCGTGCACGATGATCAGACCGGCGGCCCCCTGACGGGCGGCCTCCTCGTATTTGTAGGTCCAGCGCCCGTAATAGGTCATGGCCCGGCCGTTGAAGGT
>CAXBHG010000172.1:0-4425 GCA_963975385.1 uncultured Brevundimonas sp. | reverse complement strand
GCCAGGTTGGGGATGAACAGGGCCAGCATGGCCAGCAGGATGGCCGCGACCAGGATGGTCAGGGCCTCGTAGATGTCGGGATTGGCCGAGGGCTGGAGCTGGTCGAAGATCGTCCGCGCGCCCGAGACCACGATGGCCAGGGCCAGCACCTTCAGCCCGGACGAGACGACATAGCCGAGCGGTCGCTCGGCCAGGAAGGCGGACTTGTTCCAGATCCCGAAGGGCAGGAGCACGAAGCCGCCCAGGGTGACGATCTTGAACTCCAGCAGGGAGACGATGATCTGTAGCGCCAGCACGGCGAAGGCCAGCATGATGCCGATCATGGCCAGGCCCAGGATCAGGGCGTCGGCCATGTTGCCGACGATATCCAGGGGATTGTCGACGGGCGCCGGCGTCTCGCCGAGCGCCTTCACGATCTCCCAGCCCTGGGCGAGGATGGCCCCGGGATTGAGGAATTCCTCGCGGCTCAGCGAGCCGCCACCGGCCGTCAGCCCCAGCTCCAGAAAGCCGGCGTAGACGGTCTCGGACAGCTGCTGCCAGTCGTTGATCAGCCAGGCGAAGGCGCCGATCAGCAACACCTTGCCGAAGCCGGAGGCCAGGACCTCCCGGTTCGGGGACAGCGCCCACTGAATGCCGGTCAGGGCGACGACGAGGACGATCAGCAGGCCGAACACCCCGTTGACCGACCCCTGCAGGGCGTCGAACCCGGCCGAGATGGTGTTGGAGAACACCACCATCAGCTCATTGGGCGTTTCAACTCCGACCGTCATCGCCAGACTCCCTCAGTCCTGGGCATGGGACAGGGGATTGAAGCGCGGCGCCGTCGGCGCCGCGGCCTGACGGCCCCAGCGCTGGCGACGGGCGGCGTCGCCGGAGGCCCGGTCCGCCGCATCACGCGCCGTGGCCTCGGCCAGCAGGCGGGACTGGGCCAGCATGATGGTGCGCAGCGCCGCCAGGTCCTCGGCCAGGACCGCCAGAAGCTGGTTGGACGATTGCACCGCCGCCGTCTGGCCGGTCGCCGCCTGACTGGCCGACAGGGCGCCGGCGAGGCGTTGCGACCGCCCCTGCCCCATTCGCTCCAGTTCCGCGGCCGTCCGGGCCACGTCCTCGGCCGTCCGACGGGCGTTGGCCGTCCGCGCCTGGCCCTGTTCCAGCAGGCTCAGCATGTCGGAACCCGACAGATCCTCGGGATACAGGTTCCGGAACTGCTGCTCCAGGCCGCTGACCGAGCCGGCGATCCCGCGCGCGGTCCGCGCCAGTTCGGCCATGTCTCGCAGCGACTGACTCGACTGGGTCAGGTGGCTGTAGGGCGAGGCGGCCAGGCTGCGCGCCTCATTGGCCAGGCTCTCCAGCTGACGCGCCGCCTGCAGCGCGTTCTCGATGTGATTGCGGGGGTCGAACACGACTTGTTGGGCCGGGGCCGGCGACGAGGCCAGCAGACTGACCGCCGCAAGGCCGGTCCCCAGGATCGAGGCGAGCCTATTCGGCCGCGAGCGGGCCGGCGAAGGCGTCGAGAACGGAATCCACATTTTGCACTCCCTTGGCTTTGAGGAATTCACGGGCGAAGCCGCCCGGTCGGCGGTCGTCAGATCCGGATCGCTCCAGAATGGCGTCGATCAAGGTCTGGTCTTCCGGCGCGCTAGAGCCGCACAGGGCGAGCGCCACGCCGGTCAGTCTCAGGTCGAACAGCCGTCGCCCGCGCGGCTGGCGCCAGTAGTAGGCCCGCTTGGGGGTGGCGAAGGCGATCAGCTCCAGCTGGCGCCGGTTCAGGCCAAAGCCGCGGTAGAGCTCGGCGGAGGCCGGCTCGAGGGCGCGGGGATTGGGTAGAAAGACCTGGGTCGGGCAGCTCTCGATCAGGCTGGCGGCGATCGGGGAAGCCGCCACATCGTCGAGACTCTGGGTGGCGAAGACCACGCAGACCCGCTTCTTGCGCAGGGTCTTGAGCCATTCCCGGATCCGGGCGGCGAAGGCGGTCTCGCCCAGGAACAGCCAGGCCTCGTCCAGCACCAGCAGGGTGGGCCGGCCGTCGAAACTCTGTTCGAGATGATGAAACAGGGCCGAGAGCACCGGGGCCACCGCCGACGGCGTCCCCATCAAACTCTCCAGTTCAAAGGTGTCGAACCGGGTCGGCGTCAGGGCTTCCCCCTCCCCGTCGAGCAGCGCGCCGTGTGGCCCCTTCAGGGTCAGCGGCTCCAGGGCGGCGGCGACTGCCTTGTCCTGGACCAGGGCGCAGAACACCGTCAGCGTCCGCTGCGACACCGGCGCCTCGGACAGGGCGGACAAGGCCAGCCAGATCTCCTCCCGCACTCTCGGAGCCGGCTCCAGCCCCGCCAGCCGCACGGTCTCGGCGATCCATTCCGACGCCCAGGCCCGCTCATCCTCCCGGTCGATCCCGGCCAGGGGCTGGAGCGAGACCCTGGCTCCCGGCTCCAGCGCCTGCCATCGCCCTCCGGCCGCGAGCGTCGCGGCCCGCGCCGACCGGCCCTTGTCGAAGAACACGACCCTGGCCTGCGGATAACGGAACCACTGCAGGGCCAGGAAGGACAGCAGGGCGCTCTTGCCCGATCCGGTCGGGCCCACGACCATGGCGTGGCCGACGTCGCCCACATGCAGCACCAGCCGGAACGGCGTCGCGCCGGTCGTGCGTGCCGTCGCCAGCGGCGGCCCCTGCAGATTGGCGTCCTCGGCCGGCCCCGCCCAGACGGCGGAGACCGGCAGCAGATCGGCCAGGTTCAGGGTCGAGACCAGAGGCCGGCGCACATCGGCATAGGGTTCGCCGGGCAACGAGCCTAGCCAGGCTTCGACCGCATTGAGATCCTCGATCCGGGCCACCAGCCCCTGGGCGTTGAGCGCCGCCTCGATCGCCCTGGCCTTGGCCGCGGCCCCCGCCTCGCTGGCGTCCAGCACGGTGACGGTCACGGTCAGGTAGCCGAAGGCGCAGCTCTCGGCCCCCAGGGCAGCCAGTGCGCCGTCGCATTCCTCGGTCTTGGATGCCGCGTCCGTATCCAGGAGCGGCACCTCCTCCTTGGTGATGGCCTCGCGCAGCAGGACGCCGACGCCCTTGCGCTTGGCGAACCAGCGCTTCCTCAGCTTGACGATCTCCCGCTCGGCCTCGGGCTTGTCCAGGCCGATCCAGCGCGCCGTCCAGCGGTATTCGAACGGCAGGGCCCCCAGCGCGTCGAGCAGCCCGGGCCGGGTCACCGACGGCAGGCCCCGCACCGAGACCACCTTGAGCCAGCGGTCGCCCAGCCGGGGCGCCACCCCGCCGGTCAGGCCGGCGTCGGCCAGCCAGGCGTCGAGGAACATCGGCGTCTCGGGCGGCCGCACCGCGAAGGGTTTGGGCGAGACGCTGTCGTGAAGCCAGGTCAGGAGGTCCGCGTCGTCGAGCCGCGTGATCTCCGGCAGGGCATCGGACAACAGGTCGAGCGTCGTATCGGCCTCGCGGCCGAAGGTCGCAAGCGAGAGCCGCCAGTCGTGGCCGCCCTTGGCCAGCCCGTCGAACAGCCACCGCTCCATGCGGCGGGTCTCGTCGGCCGGCGGCAGCCAGGTCAGGGCCAGGCGAAAATCCGTCTCGAAGGCCGGATCGGCATCCTCGAAGCGGATGCGGCGCTCGGAATCGAGCAGCCAGGCCACATCGAGGTCAAAGGCGCTCTCCGGATAGGCCGTGGCCGGACGACGGCGCGCCTCCATATGCAGGCACCAGCCGGACCCGAGCCGTTTCAGCGCGTTATTGAGCCGGGCCCGCACCGCCATCAGTTCGTCCTCGGTCGAGGATTCCAGGTCGGGTCCCCGAAACCGGAACCCGGCCATGAACGAGCCGTCCTTGTTGAGGACCACGCCGGGCGCGACGAGGGCGGCCCAGGGCAGATGGTCAGCCAGGGCGGCCGGACGCCTGCGATGCTCGTCGAGGAACCGCATCGCGCCCTCACCCGTCCAGATGGCCGGGCAGCGCCAGATGACGGCGCAGCACATCGAAGAAGCGCCGGTCGGACCGGGCGGCCCACAGGCCGATCGCATGGGCGACCGCCCACCAGAGCAGGCCCAGCCACCAGATCCGCAGGGCCAGCCCCAGCACCAGGGCGATCGTGCCCATGGCGATGGCGTAGCCGCGCGGCATGCCGGCCATCAGCACCGGCTCGGCCAGGGCCTGGGCCACCGGCAGCTCCCATCCGTCCGGCCGCGGGTCCATCACCCGATCTCCGCGCCGCCGGCGAAGCCGAAGAAGTCCAGGAAAAAGGTCGAGGCGGCGAAGGCGATCGACAGGCCGAACATGATGCCCAGACCCCGGCGCATCGACGAGCCGTTCTCGCTCATGGCGATGCCGGCTCCAAAGACGACCACGGCCACGACCGCGGCGGCCTGAACGACCGGTCCCGTGATCGACTGCACCACCTGCTGCAGCGGCCCTTCCCAGGGCATGCCCGA
>CAXBHG010000171.1:0-4442 GCA_963975385.1 uncultured Brevundimonas sp. | reverse complement strand
CGCCGTGCTGACCGTGGTCGACGGCGTGGTGGTCTGGTCTCGCGACTGAGCGGCTCCCGGGGTCGTTCAGATCGCAACGGGCGTCGCCTCCACCGGTGCCGGCTCACGCTGTCCGTTGACCGCCAGGACGATGGCCTGAAACAGTTTTCCGGCCTCGATCGGCTTGGGGACGTGACTGTCAAAGCCGCTGGCGAGAAACTGGTCCCGATCCCCCATCATGGCGTCAGCAGTCAGGGCGATGATGGGGGTCCCGGGGTCGCCGGCCCCTCCGGCCCGGATCGCCCTGACGGCGGCGAGCCCATCCATCACCGGCATATGCACATCCATCAGGATCAGGTCGAAGGCTTCGACACGGTGGGCCTCGATCGCCTTCTGCCCATTGTCGACGACCGTCAGCCGCCAGCCGACACTTCCCAGCAGGGCGTGAATGACAGCCTGGTTGGTCGGATTGTCCTCGGCCACAAGGATCGACAGGTCCGTCGGCAGATTATCCACGGCGGCGGGCTCGTCTGCCGCCGGAGCCGCGACGGCCTCGAGCGGCAGGGTCACAGTAAAGGTCGTGCCCTTGCCGAGTCGGCTGGCGACCGTGATATCGCCGCCCATCAGTTGGGCCAGCTTGCGGGTGATGGCCAGACCCAGACCGGTCCCGCCGTGCCGGCGCGCGATACCCGCATTCAACTGTTCGAAATTGCGGAACAGGCGCTTCTGGGCGGCGGCCCCCAGGCCCGCGCCGGTGTCGGTGATCGTCAGGACGAGTCCTGTCCCGGTCGCACCGGGGGTCAGGCCCAGGGCGACATGGCCACGCTCGGTGAATTTGATCGCGTTCGACAGCAGGTTCAGGATGATCTGACGCAGCCGCAGAGGATCGGCCGCAATCCAGTCCGGAACCGTCGGCGCGATATCGACGCGCAGGTCCAGACCCTTGTCCCGGGCCACCAGGGCCCACATTTCGCAGGCGTCGCCGACCACACTGCGAATGTCGACGGCTTCGGACGCCAGATCCATCCGTCCGGACTCCACCTTGGACAGATCTAGGATGTCGTTGAGGATGGCGGTCAGCGCCTGTCCGGACCTGACGACAGTGCGCACCTGCTCCGCCTGGGGCGGGGCCAGGGCGGCCGTGTCCAGCGCATGCGCCATACCGAGGATGCCGTTCAGCGGCGTGCGAAGCTCGTGGCTCATCATCGCCAGAAAGTCGGACTTGGCCTGGTTGGCCGCTTCCGCCGTCCGCTTGGCCTTGCGCAGGGCCCGGGTGTTGGCCAGCACCGCCTTCTCGGCCTGCATCTGGGCCGTAACGTCCAGCAGGGCCCCGGCCAGCACCGGCGTCCCGTCAGTGTGTGTGAGGATACTGCCATAGGGGCGGATGAACAGGTCCGCACCGGCCCGGGTCCGGAAGCGCCAGGCGCGGTTGGCCGAATGGGCAGGATTGACGACCTTCTTGCGATGTTCGGCGGCGAACCGTTCACGGTCGCTATCAGCGACGAGATCGTAGAGGGTCATCGTCTTGAGTTCGACGCGGCTCCAGCCCGACAGGGCAACCAGCGCGTCGTTCGCCTCGAGAAACCGCAGGGTCCGGAGATCGGCGACACACATCGGTACGGCATTGTTGTTGAAGATCGCCTGGATGAAGGTCTCGCGCTGCTTGATCTCGGTGATGTCGGTGATGGTCGTCGATGCGCCGCCGTCGGGCAGCCGGCGATATTCATAGCGAAACCAGCGTCCGTCGAAGCGCGGCATCTCGACCTTTCCGGCCGTGGCCCGGGCCGCCAGCCGAAGATTCATCCGCTCGGCTCCGACCCGGTCACCTTGCCTGGAGGATGACCTGGACTCCATCCGTGTCAGCAGGTCGGTGAACGGCACGCCGGCTTCCAGCGCGACGCCATAGGCACCGCAATAGTCGGCCAGGCGGTCATTCCAGAACGTGAGACGGTCATCGGGCCCGAAGAAGGCGAGACCGGCGGGCACCACCGCAACCGACTGCTGCAGGCGCTCGAGGGCGTTGCCCGCTACTTGCTCGGCCCGCAGCGCCGCATCGCGAGCAGCGGAAATTTCGCTCACAAGGGCAGTGTGAGCCGCGCTGTTCTCGCGGCGGTCCTTCAGGGCCGTGCGGGTATGGATCGTGGTGAAGAACAGGGCGGCCAGGGTGGCCATGGCGACGATCATCAGCTCCTGTGAAGGGTTCGCCCAGGTGTCGGCGAGGATGAAGGCCGTGGCCAGGGCGCAGGGGATGGCGACGATCAGCCCGGTTCTCGGAACGGCGGCGTAGGCGGCGATCAGAAACTGGACACCACTGGCCAGCATGATCAGGCCGATGCTCGGTCCGACCGGAGACCCGCTGCTGGCCGCGATCAACGGACCGATCGACATGATGGTCGTGCCCATCAGACCAAGCACAAGGGGGACCCGCCGCCGGACGCCGTTCGCCGTCAGGACCCGGACGACCATCGGCTGTACCAGCAGATAGGCACCACTGACGCCCACCCAGAGCAGCGCCCCGATCCAGTGTCCGATGATCAACAGGAACAGGACGCCAGCCGGCGTAAAGACGTACCGGCCGGCCCTGAGCCAGCGATAATCGACCTGGCCGCTGCCGGCGGTTTCGGGCCGGTTCAACATCACACTCCCTTGCCTACCTCCGATCCGATCGCACAACCCGGGTTTATAAAAACACAATGAAACCGGCATTTTCCCCCGGGCTCGACATCGCGAATTTGCGCCGCTCAACCCATAAGGGTGCTGCGGCCGGGCCATCCCGGTCCGGTTCCGCGACCGGGGGGGGCGCAAACGGAAAGGTCCGGCACCCCCACGGGGATGCCGGACCTGTCTGTGTGTCCGGGAGCGCCGGAACGGTGCCGCCGGGGAGTTGCGGACCTAGGCCTGGGGCTGCCCGGTGTCCTCGGCAGCCAGGTTCAGCTCCTGCTCATACGCCTCGTTGCCATCGATCTGGATGATGATGGCGGTGTAGCCGAGGCGCAGCAGCTCACCGAGACGATCAATCGAGTTGACGATGATCGGCTGGCGCGCGGCACCGCTGCCGTCACCGGCGGGGGCGATCAGCGCCAGGGCGAAATTGACCGGCAGCTGGATCTGGCCGGTGGATCCAACCAGCCCGCCGGCCGGAGCCAGGAAGCTGTCGACCAGGATCTGGCGGTCGGCGGCGGTGCCGTCACCGACGACGACCTCACCATTGACGTTGAAGGTGCCGCCCGCGCCGGTCGAGATGGTCCCGAAGGTCCCGCCGATCGAGCCGCCCGGGGCTGTCAGATTGACCGATCCCGCCTGGACATTGACCGTGACCGTGCCGTTCGAGGTGATGCTGACCGCGCCCGGGGTGGTGACCGAGGAAACGATCGGACCGGTCGCCGTCAGGACGACAGGGCCACTGCTGACCACCGAGCCGCTGATCGTGCCCTGGGACGCCACCGAGGTGGCACCGCCCGAGCTGATCACCCGATCCGAGTTGCCGGTCGAGGTGACATTGACCGGGCCGGCCGCGGTCAGGCTGCCCGTCGTGGAGCCGCCCGAAACGATCGTCACCGAACCGCCGGCCACGATCGGGCCGGTGTCATTGCCGGCCACCCGCATATTGGCATTGCCCAGCGTGTCCAGCGTCTGGGCACTGAAGGTCTGGTTGCCGGTCAGGACCGAGCTGTAGTCGCCGGCCAGTTTCACGGTCCGGGCCGTCAGATCACTGCCGGTGACCGACATCGAGCCCAGCCGGATCGCGTCGCTGCCCAGGTTGCCCAGGGTGATGTCGCCGTTGCTGCTGTCCGCGCCGGCACCGTCACCGGCGATGAAGGCCACGCTCTGGGCCCTGGCCGTGGTACCGATCAGGTTCGGGCTGATCGAGATGGTTCCGGCCGACGCTCCTGCCGTGCTGTTGAAGGTCGTCATCGCCCGGGTCAGGCGCACATTGGCATTCGTCCCGGTGCCTTCAAAAACCAGGCTGTTTCCGGCGTAGGTCGCGCCGTTCAGCACCGTCGTATTGGCCCGGACCAGAACCGCGCCGAGACGGACGCTGGACCCGAGTGCGCCGAGGCTGGTCGCGCCCGTTCCCGCATCGATGTTCAGGGACTGTGCCCCGGCGGCGGACCCGTTGACGTCCCCGGTGGTGACCGCGCCGCCCTGGGTCGAGACGGTGGTGGCTCCGCCCAGCGTCGTCGATCCGGCCAGGGTGTAGGCCCCGCCGGCCGTCGTATACTGACCCGAGGCCGAGATGGTCGCTCCGGTATAGGTTTGCGCCCCGGTGGTGCGGGCATTGGCCAGGTTCAGGCTACCGCCCGAAACATTGGCCGAGGCGAGGGCCGTGGTCGAGCCCAGCGCGCCCAGGCGGACCGTGCCTGTGGCCCCGTTGATCGTCAGGGCCTGGGGCCCGTCGACCGTCCCGAGGGTGATGCTGGAGCCACCGATCGTGGTGGCCCCGCCCAGGGTGGTGGCCCCGA
>CAXBHG010000170.1:0-4600 GCA_963975385.1 uncultured Brevundimonas sp. | reverse complement strand
CACGATCGGTCACGCGTTTCCAGACAGTTCGACGGGGCGGCGGCGATGGTTACATGCCCTTGCCACAAGCGGCAGACTATTCGCCAACTGCCCCCGGTTCGGGCAGCGTCCAACAGCAAGAAGGCGATCTGGCCGGCGATCTCTTCGGGTCTGGCTATTGGCCCAGCGGTGTGGAGAGTGGCGCGCGTGGATGCCGACGGGCCCAGGCAGGCCACATGGGGCGGCTTTTCCGAAACAGGAGGGGGCGGTCGTGCATCCGTTTGCCCGCACCAGAGCCTCCTCCAGATCGAGGGAGGCGGTGCGACGATGGGACTGAGGATAAAGGTCGGCGGCTTCGCCGGGGGACAGGTTGCCCTGACGCACTATGCGGCGGACGAGGTTTGCCGCGCGCACCGTCATGAGGTGGCCCAGATATCGCTCGTGCTGGCCGGCGACTACCGGGAGGAAGGAGCAGCCGGGCGGGTGGACGCGGTCGAGGGAACCCTGACCGGCAAGCCGGCGGGGTTCGAACATGAAAACGTCTTCGGCAGCTGTGGCACCCTGATCCTGTCCGTCAATCTGGACGAGGCGGCATTCCTTCCGACCTATTTTGCTGACGAGTCGGACGGCGGGCTTTGCGAGGCGCTTCTGACTTGCTCGTCCCACAACGATGTGCGGGCGGTGATCCACCATAGCACCGGCGTGTTGTCCCGCGCCCGGGGGGCCGCTGATGTGCGTCCTTGGTTGCAGCAGGCGCATGCGAGCCTCACGGTCGGGGATCTGGATCGAACTGCGGGGGCGGCACAGGTCGCGGGCCTGCATCCGGCCACCTTTGCGAAGCATTTTCGCCAGGCGTTCGGTCGCCCGCCGGCGTCGGTGCGGCAGTCTGCACGTCTCGCACGCGCCCTGGAGGCCATCATTCGCACGGAGGTCGCACTGAGCGATGTGGCCCTGGATGCCGGCTTCGCTGACCAGGCTCACATGACCCGACGGGTGCGCCGGAGCGTCGGCCTTCCGCCAGGCAGGCTGCGCCGCATGTTCGCTAAGCAAGCGTGATTGCATTTGTTCAAGACGGTCCCGACCCGGTCGGGAAGACTGCACGGGTTGAATGGAGTTTTTTGAATGTCGTCCCACCTCGCCACCGCCGTTTCCGTCGCGCTTTGCACCGTTGTCCTCGCCTCCGGCGCGGCGGCGCAGGACCGGTCCGCCTTTCCCGTCGCCCTGGACGCCTTCGTCCGCCGGGCGATGACGGCGGTCGAGGCCGTGCCCGGCGTGGCCGTCGCCGTCGTTGATGATGAGGGGGCGGTCCATACGGCCGGCTACGGGCTGGCGGATGTCGAGCGCCGGTCCCCTGTGACGGCGGACACGCCATTCTACATCGCATCCTCGACCAAATCGTTCACGGCGCTGGCGATCGCGGCCCTGGCCTCGCGGGGAGAGCTCGATCTCGATGCGCCGTTGGCGCAGTGGGTGCCCGATTCGGGCATCCCCGCGGACCTCGCCGGGCGGGTGACCCTGACCGATCTGCTGAGCCATCGTTCGGGCGTCGACAATGCGGCGATCGCCTATCGGGTCGCTTTTACCGGCGACTGGACCCCGGAGGGGCTCTGGCATCTGACCGGGGAGACGCGTCCGCTTGAGGATACGCCCCACGGCACCTTCAACTACGGCAATGCAGGGTACAATCTGGCGACGGTCCTTATCGAGCATCGCCTTGGGCGCGACTGGTCCCGCCTTGTCAGCGATGAGGTGCTGACTCCCCTCGGGATGGTCCACACGACGGCAGCCATCGATGAGGCGCGGGCCTCGGGGCGCGTCGTCGCGCCTGGACATCTGGGGCTGGAACCCGGCCCGGCGCGACCGTCGTATCTGCAGAAGACCGACGCCACCATGCATTCAGCCGGGGGGCTGGTTTCGACGGCCAACGACATGGCGCGCTGGCTGGAGGCCCAGATCGGCGACGGCATCGTCGACGGTCGCCGGGTCTTTCCCGAAGGCCTGATCGCCTCGACCCATGTCTCCCGTGTCGATCAGGAGGCGACGTTCGGTTCCTATGTCCGGACCGGCTACGGCCTCGGCTGGCAGGTCGGGCGTTACGACGATGATCAATTTCTGCACCATTTCGGCAATTTCTCGGGGTCCCGCGCACACGTCTCGTTCATGCCCGGACGCCGGCTGGGCGTTGCCGTTCTGATCAACGAGGACGCGGTCGCCGGCGAGCTGGCCGATGTCGTCGCCGGCTATGTCTACGACTGGTTCGCCGGCGTGCCGGACCTTGAGGCCACCTATGACGCCCGGGTGGCCGAGCTGGTCGTCGTGCGCGACGCCCGTCGCGAGGGGCTGGTCCGGGGCGTCCGCGCGCGCGCTCAACGGCCGCGCACCCTGACCCTTCCCGATGACGCCTATGTCGGCGATTATGCGAGCGCCGCCTTTGGAGTCATGCGCATCCGGGCGATTCCGTCGGGTCTTGAGGCGGCGATCGGTGTCCAGCACGCCCGGGCCGAGAATTTCACCGCTCCCGAAAGCCTGCGTGTCGAACTGACGCCGTTGCGCGGCGAGGTCATCGTGTTCGGTCTCGATGCCGGGGGACGGCCGGATTCGCTCACCTACCAGGGCGAGGTGTTCCGTCGGCAGTGAGGGTGCCCACCGCCCTCAGGCGTAGTTGAAGCTGATTGAGATCCGTTCGCTCCTGGCGGCATTGGGCGGGACCTCGTGGCGCAGCCAGCTTTCCCACATCAGCACGGTGCCGGCGGCGGGGGAGAGGTAGACGAAGGGCTGTTCAGCCTCGGGGGCGTCGGCGCTGACGGCGGGGCGGGCCATCATCATGGCCAGACGCGGGTCCTCCAGCTTGAGCGCCGAGGCGCGGTCGGGGACCTCGACATAGACGGTGCCGGACAGATAGGCGTGCGGGTGGATGTGGCCGGAATGGCTGCCGCCGGGCTTGAGAATATTGACCCAGAGATTGTCGAGTTTCGGCTTGCGCGCCAGGTCGAAATTCAGGGCTTTGGCGTAGGCCAGGGCATGGCGGTCCAGCAGCCGCTTCAGGTCGGCGAACTCGGGCATCCGCTGCGGCAGGTCGTTGAGCGAGCCGTAGGAGGTGTAGCCGCGATAGGCGTGTTCGCGGCACCAGGCGCGGCCGGCCCCGTCCTCTTCCGCCAGTCCGCGGCAGGCCTCGGCCAGGTCGGCGTTGAAGGCGTCGAACCCCGGCTCGGCCGCGAGGCTGGCTTCATAGACCTGGGTGACGAAGAGGGGGCGCAGGGACATGGGCGCTGTCTAGCCGGTCTGGCCGTCGTCGAGAAGGTCATCATCCGCGGGGCCGTCGTCATCATCGTCGCGCGCGGTCTGCAGGGCCACGGCCTCGGCCAGCAGCAGGGGGGCGGACAGGATATACTCTTCGGGATCGGGCCGGTCCCCGGCCCTGAGGGCGGCGACGAACAGGGCTTCGCGCGGACCGACAGGCTGGGCCTCGCCGCGGCTGAGCATCTCGAGCCGGACCCGTTGCAGGGCGTGGGCGAACAGCCGTTCGCGGCGACGCGGGCCGATGGAGCGCGGGCGGATGGTGACCTCCTGAACGGTTGAACGCCGGACGTGCGAATGCGGCCTGCGGCGCGCGGACGCCGCCGGGGCGGGGAGGGTGCGGGGCTGCCGGGCCTCGCCCGGAGCAAAGGATAAAAACCGTTTCGACGAGGATGACGCCCCGCGCAGCCGTTTTCCACGCGCCCTCCGGCTGGCGGCCCTGTTCGGACCTTGCCGGACCGTCCCGCGCCCGTTGCCGGGCGCGGGGGTCGGGACGGAGATGCCGGTCGTGCCGGGATCGCTCCGCCCTCGGGCCCGCGGCGAGCAGTGAACGGCATCCCGCGCCGTCCAAGGGACCCCCGACGTAATCCGCCACCGGGCTTCATCGCTCGACCACAGCCCCGCCGCCGTGCGGGCGCTGGATCCGACGCCCTCCCCATCGGCGGGGATGGGAGGGAGTCTGGCACAGGGTTGGACCAGTGGGGGTTTTTAGCGGGTGGCGGAGGCGAAGAGATTGAAATGGTTGGGGAATGGGGAGGGGAGATGCGTGGGTTTTGGGGAAGGATGTGGCGTGTTTGGGGGGGGGCGGACTTCGCAGTTGCGCTGTTGTCATCCCGGACACCGCGCAGCGGTGATCCGGGACGCTTGACCGTCCCAATCTGATCCTCCCGGAAGCGGCGTCAGCCGCTATCCGGGAGACGGGTCAGGATCCCGCGTGGCGGCACCTGTCTCCCGGACAATCGCGCCGCGATTTCCGGGAGGGCCGGATTCTGTGGGAGCGCGCCGTCCCGGATCACCGCCTTGCGGCGTCCGGGATGACAAGGGGGTGAGCTCCCCCCCTTTAAATCCGTCATCCTCGGGACAGGCCCGAGGATGACGGGTGGGGGGGGTTTGGCGGGGAGTTACCAGCCCAGGGCCGCCTCGCCCCGCAGGATGGCCTCGGCTTCCGGTGTGTGTTTGGCTCCGGTGCGGTCGTGCAGGACGAGGGCGGGCAGCAGGCGTAGCGGGGCCTTGCCGGTCTTGATGGCCAGGACGAGGACGCGTTTGGCCGGTTCGTCGGCATGGGGCTGGACCGGGCGGATGGCGAAGGAGCCGGCGCTTTCGC
>CAXBHG010000169.1:0-4610 GCA_963975385.1 uncultured Brevundimonas sp. | reverse complement strand
GCCTCGGGCTGGCGGGCGAAGGCATAGAGGCCGAACTGGTCGAAATAGGCGGCGGTGAAGCCGGGCTCGTAATGGGGCAGGAAGCGCCAAGGCCCGTAGTCGAAGCTCTCGCCGGTGACGTTCAGATTGTCGGTGTTGAGCACGCCGTGGACGAAGCCCGCAGCGATCCAGCGCGCGCTCAGTCGGGCCGAGGCTTCCACGACGGCGCGCAACAGGCCGGGCGCATCCCCGGCGGCGACCGTCGGATGGTAGAGGCTGCGGACATGCTCGACCAGGGTGGCCACCATGTCAGGCCGTTCGTGCCAGGCCGCGCGCTGGAAGGTGCCGAAGCGCACATGGCTGTGGCTGAGGCGCACCAGTACGGCGGACCGGGTCGGTGAGGGCTCGTCGCCGCGCTGCAGGGCCTCGCCGGTTTCGATCAGGCTGAAGGCGCGACTGGTCGGCACGCCGAGGGTTTCCAGCATGGTCGCGGCGAGGATTTCGCGCAGTCCGCCCTTCAGCGTCAGCCGCCCGTCACCGCCACGCGACCATGGGGTGGTGCCCGACCCCTTGGTGCCGAGGTCCAGCAGACGGCCGTCTGTACCGGCCCCATCGCTCGCGCCGCGGGCACTCGCTGCTTGAGGGCGCTCCCGCATCTGCGCCGCAAGGAAGCCGCGGCCGTCGCCGAGGTCGGCGTTGTAGCTGCGGAACTGATGGCCGTGATAGCGCATGGCCACGGGGCCCGGCTGGCCGGGCAGGGGTTTGAACCGGCCGAAATGGGCGATCCATTCGTCATCGCTCAGACTGTCCAGCCCAACCTCGGCCGCCGCCCGGTCGTTGCGAAAGCGCAGGATCGTCTGCGGAAAGTCCGCAGGCTCGACCGGGTCGGAATAGTCGCCCCCCAGGTCGGGGAAGGCGGGGGCGGGGCGGTAGGCGGGGGACAGGGGCATGCAGGGCAGATGCGGCCTGACGGGCCCGAGCGCAACCGTGGTGCCTGCGGGAGTTGAGCCGCCCTACGGTGGCGGCTATGGTTGAGTCAGAGATCAGGCCGGTGCCGACCTCCCGTCCTGTGGCGGGCCAGGCGGCCGGGCCGGGCCGGCGCCGCCGCGAGGGGGTGAACCCGGTCCGATGTCAGTCGATAACCTGACGTCACAACAGTCTTTTTGATCCTGGAGACCCACCTTGCCGCGCAAGAACAAGCTCGCTGCCCTGAAGGCCGATGTCGCCGCAGCGCTTCCTGATGTCTTTGTGTCGCGCAAGGCCACGCTGGACTTCCTCAAGACCGAGTCGGCCGCCGGCGTGTTTCTCGGCCTGGCCGCGATGGCGGCCCTGATCCTCGCCAACTCGCCCTGGTCGGACCTGTATTTCGCCTGGCTGAAGAGCGTGCACGTCCTGCAGATCGGACCGCTGCGGCTGGAAGAGTCGATCTCCAACTGGATCAAGGAAGGCCTGATGGCCATCTTCTTCCTGGTCGTCGGCCTGGAGATCAAATTCGAGATTGTCCGCGGCGAGTTGAGCGACCCGAAGAAGCTGGCGACACCGATCCTGGCGGCCGTGGGCGGGATGATCGCTCCGGCCCTGGTCTATCTGGCGGTGGCGGGCCTGCTGGATGGTCCCCATCGCGGCTGGCCGGTGCCCCTGGCCACCGACATCGCCTTCGCCCTGGCCATCTTCGCCCTGGTCGCCAGCAAATTGCCGCCGTCGCTGCGGATCTTCCTGCTGACCCTGGCCATTGTCGATGACCTCGGGGCCATCGGACTGATCGCCATCCTGTTCAGCCAGGGGGTCAACTACCAGCCGTTGCTCGCCGTCGCCGGCCTGCTGGCGATCGGGGCGATGGTGGTGCGCGCCAGAAAGGTATCGGCCGCCTTCTGGGTGCTGGGTTTTGCCCTGATATGGTACCTCACTGTCCTGTCGGGTCTCAGCACCTCGCTGACGGCGGTGCTGTTCGCCCTGATCGTCCCGGTCACGGAGCGGAAATCCGACAATCAGAGTCCGCTGAAAGAGGCCATGAATGACCTCCACCCCTATGTCGCCTTCCTGGTTCTGCCGTTGTTCGCCTTCGCCAAGGCCGGCGTCAGCTTCTCGGGCCTGACGCTGGAGCAGGCCTTCGCCCCCCTGGTGCTCGGCATCGCGCTTGGCCTGTTCGTCGGCAAGCAGATCGGGGTGTTCGGAGCCGCATGGCTGGCCTCGAGCCTGAAGATCGGCCGTCGTCCCACCGATGCGACCTGGCTGGAACTCTACGGTGTGAGCCTGCTGTGCGGGGTCGGCTTCACCATGAGTCTGTTCATCGGCATCCTGGCCTTCCCCGGGGCGATCGATTCGCCGATGCAGGTCGAGGTGAAGCTGGGCGTACTGGGCGGCTCTGCCATGTCCGGCATACTGGCGGCATTTGTGCTGGGGCTGGCGACCCGTCGTCGTCAGCGGCTAGAGGCGGCAGCCCCGGCGGATACCGATCAGCTCGCGGTCGAATATTGACGGGATTTTCCGGTCGCGTCGTCTTTGACGCCTTTCCAGGGCCCGGGGACTGAACCAATACCCGGGCGCATCCGACCTTGACCTTACGTCATGGTGTTTTGTCGCTTTCGCGTCACAGTTGGGTCGGTCGAATGGCTGAATTCAGGCCGTTAGGGCGGACGCTGCTTGTCGCTTCCCCGGGGTTGGACTACCGAATTGAATGGAACACCCGCGTCCCGCAAAGAAGGACGTGGTTCAGGGAACAGGAAACGCCGAGGCCGTGTGAACCGGTCCGGCCTCAGAGTCGGGAGCCGTCAATGCGCCTTCATAACCTTCTTCGCAGCACTGCGTCCGCCGCAGTTGTCGGTGCCGTCGCCTTCGGCTTCGCCGGCGCCGCCTCGGCCCAGTCGACCCCGCAGGCCGGGCCGAGCCGGGTCGATGACATCATCATCACCGCCCAGAAGCGTGAGCAGAACCTCCAGGACGTGCCGATCGTGGTCACGACCCTGTCGCAGGAAACCCTCGAAAACGCCGGCGTCCGCGACATCAAGGACATGCAGATCCTGACGCCGGGCATGACCGTCACCTCGACCCAGTCGGAAGCCTCGACCACCGTCCGTATCCGCGGCGTCGGCACGGTCGGTGACAACCCCGGTCTGGAAAGCTCGGTCGGCGTGGTCATCGACGGCGTCTACCGCTCGCGTAACTCGGTCGGTTTCGGCGACCTGGGCGAAATGCAGCGTATCGAGGTTCTGAAAGGCCCGCAGGGCACCCTGTTCGGCAAGAACACCTCGGCCGGCGTCATCAACATCATCACCGAGGCCCCGTCGTTCGTCCCGGGCTTTAGTGGCGAGATCACCGGCGGCAACTACGGTCAGTTCGGCGTCGCTGCGTCCGCAACCGGTCCGCTGTCCGACACCCTGGCGATCCGTCTCTATGCGGCGCGCCGCGTCCGCGACGGCTTCTATGACGTGAATCTGGGCGACGGTCCGCGCACCCGCACGGACGACGCCAACCAGAATTTCTACACCCTGCGCGGCCAGCTGCTGTGGCTGCCGAACGACTCGACGTCGATGCGTCTGATCGCCGACTTCTCGAAGCGGGACGAATACTGCTGCTCCGCGGTCCAGATCCGCACCGCCTCGACCTACCCGTTCATCGACGGCCTTTCGGTCGGCACGGGTCAGGCCCCGCCGGCCGCAGGCCTGGGCCCGCTGCCGTTCTCGCGCACGGCCTATGCCAACCGCGATACCGGCCAGGAGATCGAGGACAAGGGCGTTTCGCTCGAGATCAATGTCGATCTGGAAGGCTTCGGTGGCGCGACCCTGACCTCGGTGACGTCGGCCCGCGACTGGGGGTCCTCCCTCGGGATGGATATCGACTACACCGGCGCTGACATCGTCTATCGTGAGAACGACGGTGAGTACGGCTACCAGGTCAAGAACCTGACGCAGGAATTCCGCCTCGCCGGCGCGACCGAAAAGGTTGACTGGCTGGTGGGTCTGTTCGCCACCAAGGAAGACATCGACCGCACCGACAGCTGGTACTACGGCGCGGACTACACGCCCTTCCTGTCCTTCCTGCTCAGCGCCGCGCTCGCCGGCGGTGGCGCACCCTTCCCGATCAGCCCCGGCACCATCGGCTGCTATACGGCAGTCGGCCAGACGGCCGGCGGACTGGGGACCTGCCTGACCACCGGTGGTGCCGCCAGTGGCGGCGGCATCGGCTTCGTCGTCGGTCAGGGCTATCGCGATGCCTATGAGCAGGGATCGACCTCGTTCGCCATCTTCACGAACAACAGCTGGCACGTCACCGACGCGTTCGATATCACCCTGGGTCTGCGTTACACCCAGGATGACAAGAGCCTCGACGGCATCCAGGACAACATCAACGGCAACAGCAATACCTGCAACGCCACCCTGGCCAATGCCGGCGCTATCGGTGCCGTTCTGGGGGCCAATGCCTCGTCCGTCATCGGCCGGATCTGCCTGCCTTGGGCGAACAGCGCCTTTGAAAACCGCACGGTCTCCGAAGATTACGACGACGGCGAGCTGAGCGGCACGATCAAGGCGTCGTACCGCATCAGCCCCGAGGTCATGGTCTATGGCTCGTACGCCCGCGGCTACAAGAGCTTCGGCTACAACCTCGACCGGGTTCAGAACGGCATCACGCCG
>CAXBHG010000168.1:0-4638 GCA_963975385.1 uncultured Brevundimonas sp. | reverse complement strand
AGCTCGGCCACCAGCCGCTGCATGCCATAGACGTCGCGCAGGGCCGTGGTCACGGCGCCGGTGGTGACGATCACGCTGCGATTGACGTTGCGGTCATAGCCATAGGCATTGCGCTGGCTCAGCACGGTCGAGTCGAAATTGGCCCCGACGATCTCACCCGCGGCATTGACGACCGGACTGCCCGACGAACCGCCGATGGTGTCGGATGACACGGCCATGTTCAGCACGGTATCGCCGTCGATCCGGTCCTTCGCCGCCAGCAGTTTCGGGGCCACGTCGAACGGGGCGGCACCGGTGGCCCGGTCCCACAGGCCGTTGAAGGTGGTGAAGGCCCCGAAGCGCTGGCCCGGAACGTCCGTGCCCTCGATCCGGCCATAGGTCAGGCGCAGGGTGCCGGTGGCGTCCGGATAGACGGCATCGCCATAGGCGGCGAAACGGGCCGCGGCCAGCTGTTCGGACGCGCGCGCGGTCGGGGCCTCGACCCGGGCCTCCCAGTCCGCACGCACGGCGCGGGCCTGGGCATCGACCTTGAGCGCATACCGGATCAGCGGATCGTTCGAGGCCTCGATGGCCGCCAGACCACCGTCCCACAGCGCGCGACGCACGGCCGGATCGGCCAGGGTGGTGCCGTCGACCAGTCGCGCCGACAGGCCCTCGGGCGACTCCTGCCCCAGCAGGACGCGCACGCGCGGGTCGTCGACGGTCAGCCATTCGCGGGTCTTGGACAGCCACCATTCCAGCCGCAGCTGGTCCAGCGACGGATAGACCGGCCGCTGAGCCATCAGCCGCGATTCGACGCTGGACAGGCGGGAGTCGGCGAACTCCGGCAGGCGCTGGTCGGACGGTTTGGCCCGTTCGATCGCGGCCCGGACCAGGGTCTCGGCATAGCCATACAGGGCCGATCCTCCGCCGGAGCGGCCTTCCAGCAGGCTGTAGGCCGGATAGAGTTCGCGCTGGACCGGCTGGACCGCGGCCAGGTCGGCCCAGGGATCACCGGCCGTCGCGCCGGCCGCGGCGCGGGCGCGGAAATCGGCCTCGGCCTCGGCCCGCCGGGCCATGAAGGCCGGGTCAATCAGGGCCCGCATCCGGCCCAGACCGCGCTTGTAGCTGTTCTCGACGCTGGAGATCGGATCCATGGCGATGAAGGCGTTCTCCTCGCTTTCCTCGCTGAAGCGGATCATCCGGCCGCGCAGCTCTGAGGCCAGCAGCTGGTCCATCGGCAGGACCACATCGCGCACCGTCATCAGCTGGTCCTGGGTCAGCAGCCGCTGGGTCGAACCGGGGCTGCCCGAGACGAACACCGGCGTGCCCTCGACCGGCTGCGAGGCATTCCAGGTGAAATGGGTCGGGGTCGCCGCCGGCTGGCCGTTTTCGTACAGGCGGATGAAGGCGGCATCGATGGCGAAGCGCGGGAAGCTGAAATTGTCGAGGTCACCGCCGAAGGTCGCAGCCCGGTCCTCGGGTGCGAAGGCCAGGCGGACATCCGTGTATTTCTTGTAGGTATAGAGTTTGAACTGACCGCCGCGATACAGGCTGACGACCTGACAGCGTTTGCCGGTGTCGCCGCCGCAGGCCTCGGACTCGATACGGCCGGCCTCGGCGTCGCGCGCCTGGGTGAAGGCCTGGCCCGACAGACCCTCGCCCGCCCTGTGCATCCGCTGGGTGACATCGGCGATGTCGGTCAGGATCTCGGCCGTGCCGCCCGGGCATTTCAACTCTTCCTCACGCGAGCGCGGGGTGAAGCCGGTCTCGGCATAGTTGATCGCCTGGGTCGACAGGTTGGCGACACAGCTGGAGACACAGTGGTTGTTGGTCATCACCAGACCCTCGGCCGAGACGATGCCCGCCGAACAGCCACCGAATTTGGCCGAGCTCAGTCGCACCCGGTCCAGCCAGGCCTGGTCGATGTTGGTGCCGAGCGTCGCATTGGCGCGGGCGATCGGGAAATTGTCGAAGGTCCACATGCCCTCCTCGGCCCGGGCGGTCGAGGCGGCGGCGAGGCTGAGGGCGAGAACGGCGAGGGAGGGGGCGAGGTAACGCATGGATTTCTCCTGCCTTCTCCCCTTGAGGGAGAAGGTGGCCCGCGAAGCGGGTCGGATGAGGGGTGACACACCCATGAAAGACGTGAGGGGTGAACCGTGCAAGTCATCGCTGACCACCGCGCTTCACCCCTCATCCGTCATCCCCGGCTTTCGCCGGGACTGACACCTTCTCCCTCAAGGGGAGAAGGGTACTCTAGCGGACGCCCAGTTCTTCCAGCAGCTGCGGCTGGCGATAGATGGTGCGCAGCGCCTCGGTGATGGCCGCGGTCGAGACGGTCACCGTCCGGTTCAGCTCGCCGTCATAGCCGTACGACCCGCCCAGCGAATGGATGTTGCCGTCGAAGGCCGCGCCGATCACCTCGCCGTCGGCATTGATCACCGGCGAACCGGAGTTGCCGCCGATGATGTCGTTGGTCGAGACGAAGTCATAGACGGTGTCCATGTTCACATCGGCCTTGTTGTCGAGGAAGGCCTGGGCGGCGTTGAACGGTACCGCGCCGGTGGCCCGCTCATACAGACCGCCCATATAGGTGAAGGCGGGCACGGTCACACCGCGATAGGTCCAGCCCTTCACCTGGCCGTAGCTGAGACGCAGGCTGAAGGTGGCGTCCGGATACAGGTTGGATCCATAGGCCGCGAACCGGGCCTGGGCGACGCGTTCGGCGGCGCGGGCGGTCGGGGCGTTGACGGCGGCGGCCCACTGGTCACCCACGGCCTGGGCCGCGTCATCATTGGCGACGACCAGGGCCAGAAGCGGATCGGCCTCGGCCATCTGGGCCGGGGTCAGGTCCAGCGCCCAGCGACGATAGGCCGGGTCGGCCAGACGGGTGCCGGACACCAGCCGTTCGGCCAGGCCCTCGGGGCTTTCACGGCCCAGCAGCGACTTCACCTGGGCGTTGTCGACGGTCAGATATTCCCGGGTCTTGGACAGCCAGAAGGTCAGGTAGATCTGTTCCAGATCGGTCGAGATCGGCGTCTCGGTCGCCAGACGATTGCCCAGCGCCGCCAGGGCCGCGTCGTTCATGCGACGCTGGTCGGCGGGTTTGGCCCGGTCCTTGGCCGCGCGCACCAGGGTGCGGGCATAGCTGTACAGGGTCGAGCCGCCGCCGGCGCGGGCCTCAAGCTGGTAGTAGGGCAGGAACAGATCGCGGGCGACGGACTGGACCTGTTCCAGCTCGGTCCAGGGGTCGCCGATGCGTTGCTGCAGGGCCGGGTCGGCCGCGACGATCCCGCGCAGCTCGGCCTCTTCGTCCCGCTTCCTGCCCATGAACTCCGGATCGGTCAGGGCCGCCGACTGGCCGAAATAGACCTTGAAGCTGTTCTCGAGACCGAAGACCGGATCGAACGAGACCCGCGCGGCCTCCTCGCCGGTGCCGGCATATTGCAGCAGCCGGCCCCGCAGCTCCGAACCCTGGATCAGCTGCAGCGGCAGTTGCTGGTCGCGCAGCCGCTCCAGCTGGGACTGGGTCAGCAGGCGCGAGGTCGAACCCGGATTGCCCGCCACAAAGGTCACATCCCCCTCGGCCGGCGGGTTCGGGTTCCAGGTCAGGTGGTTGGGAGTCTCGACCGGCTTGCCGTCCTCATAGGCGCGCAGGAAGGCGGCATCGAGGGCATAGCGGGGGAAGTTGAAATTGTCGGGGTCACCGCCGAAGAAGGCCGCCTGGTTCTCGGGCGCAAACACCAGCCGGACGTCGTCGTATTTGCGGAATTTGTACAGGGCGTAGCGCCCGCCGCGATAGAAGCTGATCACCTGGCAGGTCAATCGGGTGTCGGTGCCGCAGTTTTCCTGCTGGATCGCCCGCGTCTCGGCGGACCGGGCATCGTTGAAGGCCGCGCCTTCGAGACCCTCGCCCGACCCCAGCACCCGGTCGGTCACATCGATGATGTCCGTCAGCACCTCGGCCGTCTGGCCCGGGCAGGTCGCCTCTTCCTCGCGGGTTCCGGGCATCCAGCCGTTCTTGACGTAGTCGTTTTCGGCGCTGGACAATTCCTGCACACAGCTGACCACACAGTGCCAGTTGGTCAGGATCAGGCCTTCACCCGACACGAAGGAGGCGGAACAGCCCCGGATCCGCACCGCCGCCCCGCGCACCCGGTCCAGCCAGGCCTGGTCGATATGGGTGCCGTATTTGTCGTTCACGACCTGGATCGGGAAATTGTCGAAGGTCCACATGCCCTCATCGGCGCGCGCCGGCGTGGGCAGGGTCGACACCATCGCCGACGCCACGCCGATGGCGGCGAGCGAGGCGGTCAGGCGAAATGAGGGCAATGACATCAGAACCGGACTCCATTGGTATGGCGTCGGATCGTGACGCCTGTGGCCCCTGACTACGCCGGATGAACGCGGGCCGTCTACGGCCGGCCATCCAGTCGTCCGATCGATCATGACCTTTGCCTTACCCCGATTTAACTTGGCCCATGGTCTGTCGCCGTTCACATAGCGTGACTACTCCGGGGGTTCATCCAGTTCGATGTCGCTTGCACTTTCAACGCTCTTGTACGAATGGCGCCGCTATATGGCGGCCGTCATGGCCCTGGCCCTGTCCGGCCTGCTGGTCCTGGCCATGACCGGTGTCTTCATCGGCATCGGCAAGGG
>CAXBHG010000167.1:0-4642 GCA_963975385.1 uncultured Brevundimonas sp. | reverse complement strand
TGAATCCGGCCGCGTCGCGGTGGTCATAGGCCTGGACGCCCTCCTCGAAGGTGACGAGGTCCTGATCATACAGGCTGTCGGGGCTCTCGCGGCCGATGACGGTGACATTGCCCTTGTACAGCTTGACCCGGACCGTGCCGTTGACCCGCGCCTGGCTGTGGTCGATCGCCGCCTGCAGCATCTCGCGCTCGGGCGCGAACCAGAAGCCGTTATAGACCAGGTGGGCGTATTTGACGGCCAGCTCGTCCTTCAGATGCATGGCCCCGCCGTCGAGGGTGATCGACTCGATGCCGCGGTGGGCGGCCAGCAGGATGGTGCCGCCCGGGGTCTCGTAGACGCCGCGCGACTTCATGCCGACGAAGCGGTTCTCGACCAGGTCGAGGCGGCCGACGCCGTTGTCGTGGCCGTATTCATTGAGCTTGGTCAGCAGGGTCGCGGGCGACATGGCCACGCCGTCGATGGCGACCGGATCGCCCTTTTCGAAGGCGATGGTGATGACGGTGGCCCGGTCCGGCGCGTCCTCGGGGCTGATGGTACGCTGGTGCACGAACTCCGGGGCCTCGACCGCCGGGTCCTCCAGCACCTTGCCCTCGGAGGAGGAGTGCAGAAGGTTGGCGTCGACGCTGAACGGGGCCTCGCCGCGCTTGTCCTTGGAGATCGGGATCTGGTGCGCCTCGGCGAAGGCCAGCAGGGCCTCGCGCGACTTGAACTCCCACTCGCGCCACGGGGCGATCACGTGGATGTCGGGCTCCAGCGCATAGTAGCCGAGCTCGAACCGGACCTGGTCATTGCCCTTGCCGGTGGCCCCGTGACAGACGGAATCGGCCCCCAGCTGGCGGGCGATCTCGATCTGGCGCTTGGCGATCAGCGGCCGGGCGATCGAGGTGCCGAGCAGATACTGGCCCTCATAGACGGCGTTGGCGCGGAACATCGGGAAGACGAAGTCGCGCACGAACTCCTCGCGCAGGTCGTCGACGAAGATGTTCTCGGGCTTGATGCCCATCTTCAGCGCCTTCTCGCGCGCCGGAGCCAGCTCCTCGCCCTGGCCGAGGTCGGCGGTGAAGGTGATGACCTCCGCATTGTACTCGGTCTGCAGCCATTTCAGGATGATCGAGGTGTCCAGACCGCCCGAATAGGCGAGGACGACCTTCCGGGGGGCGGTCTGGGCGGTGGCGGTCATGGCGCGGATCCTTGGCGAACGCGGGGAGGCGTATTGACCGGCTTAAAGGGCCAGACGGCCGGGGATGCAAGGGCGGGATTGTGACCGGTTTCCCCGCTGCCTTCTGGTGTCGCGGCCCCGGTGCCCTATGTGTCGGGTTCAGACCCCTGCCGTGAGCGCCGCCCCGTAACCGAAGACGTGACCGAAGACATGACCGAAGCCGTGACCGATCCAGCCGACCCGCCGGCCTTCAACGCGGATGTCCCCGGGGCCACACCGGCACGCCCCCTCAGCCCGGCGGCGCGCCGGGCCCTGCTGGAGGCGGCGGCGCGCCGTGACCAGGCCGTCGCCACCCCGGCGGGGGCCGAACACGGCGGACCGGCCGGTCCGGAACCGACCCGCTACGGCGACTGGGAGAAGAAGGGACTGGCCGTCGACTTCTGAGGCCCCTGCGGCCAGGAGACCGGCCTGCGCCCCTGTGCGGGGAAATCGGCGGCGGCCTTTCCCCCGCCCGGTGCACGACGACCCCTCGCCGCCCTGCGCAGACTAGAAGGGAGGATCGCTTTTAGAGGATCGGCCTGATGCGTAGCCTTTTGACGGCGGCGGCTGCCGCCCTTCTCATCGTCGGCCCGGCCCAGGCCGGGGAGCGCCCGGGCGGCCACGGCGGCGGTCGCGGTGGTCATGGCCCGTCGCCCGCGCCCTGCTGCGCCCCGCCGGCCCCGCCGCCGACGCCGTGCTGCGGCCATGGCGGCAACGTCAATGTCAACGTCAATGCCCGGGCCTCGGCCTCGGCGACCGCCTACGGGTCGGCCTATGGCTCGGCCCACACCTGGAGCGGCGGCATGGTCCGCGGCGGGGTGGGCGGCGGCACCGTCTATTCCGGTGGCGGCTATTGGGGCGGTGAGTCCTATGGCTACGGTGGCGGGGTCTTCTACGGCGCGATCGGCGTCGACGTCAGCGGCCGGGCCGGGCCGAGCCGGCCGTTCGGCTATGTGGTCGGGGGCTTCGGGCGCGACTACCGCACGGTGTCGACGGGATCGGTGTCGGGCGGCCGGACGGTCGAGGAACGCCGCTACGGCGCGCGCTACGAGCGCGAGGCCTACCGCGGCACCTACTATGAGCAGTCTTCCTACGCGGACTCCTACCATGAGGAGTCATCCTACGAGGCCGCCTACGGCTCGGGCCGGTCCCATGGCCGGGATGACCATCGCCGCAACGAACGCGTTCACGATTGCGACTGTGGTCACGCCGGGCCGCCCCCGCACGCCTATGAGCCCATGCCAGGGCCCGGCTATTACGGCGACCTGCCGCCGCCGGGCCATGTGGCCCCCGTGGCCCCGCCGCCGCATCATGACTATCGCCAGGAACCCGGCGAGCGCGGCTAGGCTTCAGACAGCCTCGACGCCGTCCATCTCGCCGGCGATGCGGGCCGCGGCCATCTGCGGACCGGATGCCGCGATGACCGGGCGGGCCACCACCAGATGGCTGGCCCCCGCCCGCAGGGCCTCGGCCGGGGTGGCGACGCGCTGCTGGTCGCCGAGGTCGGCCCCGGCGGGTCGTACACCCGGCGTGACCACCAGGAAGTCGGGCCGCCCGGCGGCGCGGGCCAGGGCGCGGGCTGCGGCGGCCTCCAGCGGGCTGGAGACGACGCCGTCGACGCCGCAGTCCAGCGCTTGCCGCACGCGGCGTTCGACCAGATCAGCCGGGCTGAAACCGTAGCCGATCGCGGTCAGGTCAGCCTGGGACAGGCTGGTCAGGACGGTGACGGCGAGGATTTTGGTCGGATGGTCGCCCCGGCCGCGCACGGCCCCCTGCATCACCTGGGGTTCGGCATGGACGGTCAGCAGGTCGCAGCCACCCTCGGCCACGGCGCGGGTCGCGCCCTCCACCTGGGCCCCGATGTCATGCAGTTTCCAGTCCTGGAACACCGACTTGCCCATGGCCCGTAATTCGTGGGCGAAGGCGACGCCACCGGGGCGGGCCAGCAGGCTGAGGCCGACCTTGTAGCAGGTGACGACGTCGCCGATGGTGGCGACCATGGCCCGGGCCGCCTCGATCGAGGGCAGGTCGAGGCCGACGATCAGGCGGGGATCGCTGAGCAGCGGAGAGGTCATCGACGGGCTCCGGATGACCGGCTATGGGTGGACGTTCAATATGTCGCACCCCACCGGGTGGTGACTCGAGAAGTGGGAGACGCAGGCAATGGACGCGGTCGATCTGGGGGTCAACCTGTTCGTGGCGCTGTTCGCCCTTGTCGATCCGATCGGCAATATTCCCATCTTCGCCGCCGCCACCGCCGGGGCCAGCGCCCGGCAGCGGATGCAGGTCACCGGCCTGCTGTGCCTGTTCATCGTCGTCTTCCTGACGGTCTTCTTCTTTACCGGTCTGACGCTGCTGCAGTTCTTCGGCATCTCGCTGGCCGCCTTCCGTATCGCCGGTGGCATCCTGCTGCTGCTGTTGGGTCTCGACATGACGCGGGGGGATTTCCTCAAGATGTTCGCCGACGCCGACGCCGTGGCCGACGCTGCCGATGTGCGCGGCTATGCCAAGCGTCGCTTCCAGCGGCTGGTGGTGCCGTTCGCCATGCCGCTGCTGATCGGCCCGGGCGCGATCTCGACCATCATCATCCAGGCGGGCGAGGCCCAGAAGCTGGGCGCGGCCGGAACCATCGCCGGGCTGGTGGCGATCGGCGCGGCGGGGCTGGCGACCTTCGTCTGCTTCGCCATGACGGGTCCGATCAGCCGGGTCCTGGGTGACGTCGGCATGACTATCGTGGTGCGGGTGCTGGGCCTGATCCTGTGCGCCCTGGCCATCCAGTTCATGCTGGCCGGTTTCAGCGAGGCCCTGCCGGGGATGTTCAGCGGTGACGTGACCACCCCCTATCCGGCCGGCGGCCACTGACGGTGCGGATCAGCTAGATCCGCTTCAGCCGTTTCGCGTGGCCGCCCACCATCTTCAGGGCGATGGCGTCCGGCAAATGTTTGGCCAGACCGGCCAGCAGATTGTTCACCAGTCCCGGCGCGACCTTCGGGCGGTTGGCCTCGCAGGCCCGGTAGCCGACCCGGGCCACATGGTCGGCGGTCTGCCACATCCAGGCCGGATAGGCCGAGGACACCTGGTCGCGGCTGCCGTTGACGTCGTGAAACTCGGTCAGGGTATAGCCGGGGCACAGGGCGGTGACATGGACCCCGGTGCCGCGCAGCTCGAGGTGCAGCCCGGCCGTGGCCTTGGTCAGGAAGCTCTTGATCGGGCCGTACAGGGTGTCGCCCCCGGTGGCCGGCATCTGGCCGGCGAGCGACGACACATTGAGAATTCGACCGAAACCGCGCGCGACCATGCCGGGGGCCAGTCGCCCGCACAGGGCGACCGGGGCGGTCAGCATTACCCGGATCATTTCAGTGTGCTGGGCCGGATCCGTGTTGAGGAAGCCCGCGGTTCGGCTGAATCCGGCATTGTTGACCAGGCCGTCGATGGTCAGGCCGC
>CAXBHG010000166.1:0-4659 GCA_963975385.1 uncultured Brevundimonas sp. | reverse complement strand
CGGACGCCGATCCATGACCTGGCCCATGGCGAGGACCGGGTGTTCCGGCCCAAGGACCTGGCCGGCTGGTGGTCCCATGTCCATCACGACCGGCCGGGCGGGGTGCGGGCGGTCGCGCCGACGGCCTGGCTGCCGGGGATGAAGCCGATCCGGTTGACCGAGTTCGGCTGCGCGGCGGTGGACCGGGGCGGCAATGCGCCGAACCTGTTCCAGGATCCCAAGAGCGCCGAGAGCGGCCTGCCGCCGTTTTCGACCGGGGCGCGCGACGACCGGATGCAGCGGCGGGCACTGGAGGCGGTGCTGGGCCATTTCGAAAATCCCGCGAACAATCCGGTCTCGCCGGTCGACGGACGGCGGATGCTGGACGGGGCCGACGCCTGGTGCTGGGACGCGCGGCCGTGGCCGGATTTTCCGGCCCGGGCGGAGCGCTGGGCCGACGCGCCGGCCTGGCGGACGGGCCACTGGCTGAACGGACGGCTGGGCGGGGACACGACCGACCTGCTGGCCGCCATTCTGGAGCGTGGCGGCGGCGCCGCGGACGGGTTCACGGTCGGGCCGGTGACGGGGGCGGTGGCGGGCTATGTCATCGACCGGCCGATGCGGACACGGGACGCGCTGGAGCCGCTGCTGGCCGGGCTGGACCTGATCGCCGCCGAGCGGGACGGACGGATCGCGATCCTGGGTGCGCCGGAGGTGATCCTGCCTCTGGACCCGGCGGGGCTGGCATTGGGCGATGAGGGGGCGGGCCGGATCGCCAGCCGGGACCTGGAGTTGCGGCCGGGGGTGGCGCGGGTGCGGTTCATCGACGCCGGCGGCGACTATCAGACCGGATCGGTGACGGTCCGGTCTGACGGCGAGGGCGGTGCCGTGGATATGGACCTGCCTGCCGTCTGCGGGACCGGGCTGGCCCGGGCCACGGCCGGGCGGCTGCTCGAGGGGGCAGTGGGCGAGACCGTGACCCTGCGGCCGGGGCCGCTGGCGGCGCTGCGGCTGGAGGCGGGCGACGGCGTCAGTCTGGCGGAAGGCACCGACCTGTGGCGCGTCGTTCGGGTGTCGCTGGACGAAGGCCCGGCGGTCGAGGCCCAGCGCTGGCGGGCCACCGCCGCCGGCCCGGAGGATGACGCGGTGCGGACCGGCGACGGCGCAGTGGTGGTCGGCGCGCCCCTGTTCCGGATGCTGGACCTGCCGGCCCTGCCGGGGCGGGAGGCGGACGGGCGGGCGCTGGCGGTGGTGGCGGCCGAGCCGTGGTGCCCGATGTCCGTATATGCGGGGCCTTCCATGGAGGCCCTGCGGCAGCGGGGGATTATCGAGCGGCCGGCCACGGTGGGCCGTCTGGTTGCGCCGCTGGTGCCCGGCGTTCGTCATCGCCGGGACACGGCCAACAGTCTGACGGTCCGGGTCGAGGGGCGACCCCCGGAGAGCCGGACGCCGGCGGCGGTGCTGTCCGGCGGCAATCTGGTGGCGGTCGAGGGCGCGGACGGGTGGGAGCTGGTCCAGTTTGGCACCGCCACCCTGGTCGGCGGCGAGGTCTGGCGGCTGGAGGGCTTGTTGCGGGCGCAGCAGGGCACCGAGCGGGAAATGGCGGCCGGGTCGGAGATCGGGTCCCTGGTGGTGTTCCTCGACGACGGTGCCGGGCGGGCCGATATCGGCGTGGCGGAACGGGGTCTGTCGCTGCGCTGCCGGGCCGGCCCTGCGGGGCGGCCGCCGGGCGGGGCGGGGGCCAGCGATCTGGACTTCACCTTCAACGGCCTGGTCGACCGGCCCTGGAGTCCGGCGCATCTGCGGACCGGGCCGGACGGGGCGGGCGGACTGAAGATCAGCTGGATCCCGCGGGTGCGCCTGAATGGTGACCGCTGGGACGGGGAGCCGGTGCCGGTGGATGCGGCCCGGTTCCGGGTGCGGATTCTGGATGCCGGGGTCGAACGACGGACGATCGAGGCGGAGGGCGTGGAGGCCGTCTATCCGGCAGCGGCGCTGATCGAGGACTTTCCGGGTGGACCTGAAGCCGGAGCCGCCGTGGCGGTGTCCCAGTGGAACCCGGGTTTCGGTTGGGGCACGGAGGCGGTGGTTTCGATCGCCGCGGCGTGATGGATTTGCATCGCCCCTTTGCGTGGCCCGGTGCATGGCTTAACTGACGCTCTGGTACCGGATGGAGCGAAGAGCGAACGTGGCTGGCGATCCCTACAAGGAACTTGGCGTATCCAGGGGCGCGAGCGCGGACGAGATCAAGAAGGCTTTCCGCAAGCTCGCCAAGGAACTCCACCCCGACAAGAATCCGGGCAATACGGCGGCCGACGAGCGGTTCAAGCGGATCACCGCGGCCTTTGACCTGTTGGGTGACGCCGAAAAGCGGGCCAAATTCGATCGCGGCGAGATCGATGCCGACGGACGCGAGCAGTTTCGCGGCGGCGGCGGATTCGGCGGCGCGCGAGGCGGAGCCGGTGGTCCCGGGGGCGGACGTGCCGGATTCGAGAACATCGATCTGGACGATTTGTTCGGCATGTTCGGCGGCGGTGCCGGCGGCGGGGCGGGACGTGCCGGCGGCCGCGGTTTTCAGGCCCGTGGCCAGGATGTGCGCGCCACGCTCGAGATCAGCCTGGAGGACTCGATCGCGGGTGCGACGCGCCGCATTCAGTTTTCGGACGGACGAACGCTGGACGTAACCATTCCCAAGGGCGCGGCGGACGCCCAGGTGATCCGGCTGCGCGGTCAGGGCGCGCCGGGACGGGGAGGGCCTGCCGGCGACGCCCTGATTGAACTGAAGATCGCGCCGCACCCCCTGTACAGCCGCGACGGCGCTGACCTGACCATGGACCTGCCGGTGTCGGTGCCCGACGCGGTGCTGGGTGGCAAGGTTCCGGTCAAGACCCCGGAAGGGACCGTCAGCATGACCATTCCCAAGGGCTCCAACTCCGGTCAGGTGTTGCGCCTGAAGGGACGGGGAGCCTCTGCCGCCGGCAAGCGCGGCGATCTGCTGGCCCGGCTGATCGTCACCCTTCCGGAAACGCCGGATGACGCCCTGGTCAAATTCGCCGGGGAATGGCGCGACAAACGTCCCTACAAGCCCGGGAAATAGCACAATGATCCGACCGACGGTGAAACCGGAGCGGCCGTGGTTTTCCGCCGGGCCGACGGCTAAACGCCCCGGCTGGTCGTCGCAGGGCCTGTCCCATACGCTGCTGGGCCGGGGTATCCGCGCGCCCGAGGTCGTCGAACGTTTCGCTCACGGGCTGAGACTGACGCGGGACGTGCTGGAGGTGCCGCAGGACTGGGTGCTGGTCTATACGCCGGGGTCTGACACCGGTGCGGTCGAGGCCGCCCTGTGGTCGATGCTGGGTCAACGACCGGTTCAGGTGCTGGCGTTCGAGAATTTCGGTCAGCAGTGGGCGACCGATGTGCGCGACCATCTGCGGCTGGAACCGGAGGTGCTTTCGGCCCCGTGGGGAGAACTGCCGGACCTGTCGGGCGTCGATCCGGCGAAGGACCTGGTGTTTCCGTGGAACGGGACCACCTCGGGCGTGAAAATGCCCAATGCGGACTTCATCGCCGCAGACCGCGCCGGCCTCGCCATCTGCGACGCCACCTCGGCGGCCTTTGCCATGGCCCTGCCGTGGGATCGGCTGGATGTGGTGACCTTCTCGTTCCAGAAGGCGTTGGGCGGGGAGGCCGGGATCGGCGTGGTGGCCATGTCGCCCCGGGCAGTGGCGCGGCTGGACAGCTATGCGCCGCCGCGGGCCGTGCCCAAGGTGCTGCGGCTGCGCGACGGCAAGGGATTCGACAGGGCCCTGGCCTCGGGGTCGATGATCAATACGTTTTCGGTCTGGACGCTGGAGGACTGGATCGACGGTCTGGAGTGGGCCAGGGCCATCGGCGGGCTGGATGTCCTGATTGCCCGAACCGAGGCCAATGCCGCGGCACTGGGGGCCTGGGTCGAGCGCACGGACTGGATCGATTTTCTGGCGGCGGACCCGGCGAGCCGGTCGACGACCTCGGTCTGTCTGAAGATTGTCGACGACCGGGTCACGGCGCTGGATGAGGCCGGTCGGCAGGCTTTCGTCAAACGCATGAAGGCCTTGCTGGAGTCCGAGGGGGCGGCGTTCGACGTCGAATCCCACCGCAATGCGCCGGCCGGCTTGCGGCTCTGGTGCGGTTGTACTGTGGAAACGGCGGATATCGTGGCGGCGATGCCGTGGCTGGACTGGGCCTTCGCGCACACAGTGGCCGAATTGAACGGATGAGAATTTGCCCAATGGGACGACACCCGGTGATTCCCCGGCTATAGGCTGCGCCCGCATTCCCCAAACCCGGGCAGCGGAGAACGATCTTGGCAAATGTCGCAGTAGTCGGTGCCCAGTGGGGCGACGAGGGCAAGGGCAAGATTGTCGACTGGCTGTCCAATCGTGCCGATGTGGTGGTGCGGTTCCAGGGCGGACACAACGCCGGTCATACGCTGGTCGTCGGCGACATTACCTACAAGCTGAGCCTGCTGCCGTCGGGCGTGGTGCAGGGCAAGCCTTCCGTCATCGGCAACGGTGTCGTGGTCGACCCGTGGGCCCTGGTTGACGAGATCGGCCGGCTGGAGGCCCAGGGCGTCCGGATCACGCCCGAACTGCTGACCCTGGCCGACAATGCCTGTCTGATCCTGCCGCTGCACCGCGA
>CAXBHG010000165.1:0-4668 GCA_963975385.1 uncultured Brevundimonas sp. | reverse complement strand
CGCAGCACCGGGATCGGGGCCTCGGGCGAGATGCGGCTGACCTCGCCATAGACATAGCGATCCAGCATCAGGTCGCCGACGCAGGCGACCTTCAGGTCGCGCACCCCGTCGAGCAGGGATTGCAGGGCCCCGAGGTCGAGGGGGCGGGGGTCGGGGGATCGCTCAGCCATGGAACCGGGCTACCGGATTCAGCCGGCCTTGACCATCTCGGCCTTGGCCAGGTCGTCGAAGGCGAGCAACTGGGCGCACAGGGCCTCGAACTGGTTCAGCGGCACCATGTTGGGGCCGTCCGACGGGGCATTGTCCGGGTCCTGGTGGGTTTCCATGAAGACCGCGTCGACGCCGACGGCCACGGCCGCCCGCGCCAGCACCGGCACGAACTCGCGCTGACCGCCCGAGGAGGTGCCCTGCCCGCCCGGCTGTTGCACCGAATGGGTGGCGTCGAACACCACGGGGCAGCCGATCTCGCGCATGATCGGCAGGCCGCGCATGTCCGAGACCAGGGTGTTGTAGCCGAAGCTGGTGCCCCGTTCGCAGGCCATGACATTGGGATTGCCGGCCCCGGCCACCTTGGCGATGACGTTCTTCATGTCCCAGGGGGCGAGGAACTGGCCCTTCTTGATATTGATCGCCTTGCCCGTGGCGGCGGCGGCCAGCAGCAGGTCGGTCTGGCGGCACAGGAAGGCCGGGATCTGCAGCACGTCGACGGCCTGGGCGGCCTCGGAGGCCTGGGCCTCGGAATGGACGTCGGTCAGCACCGGCAGGCCCGTGACCTCGCGGATCTCGGCGAAGATGGGCAGGGAGTCCTTCAGGCCCAGACCGCGCGCGGCCGTGGCCGAGGTGCGGTTGGCCTTGTCGAAACTGGTCTTGTAGATGATGCCGACGTTCAGTCGCTCGCCGATCTCCTTCAGCGCATGGGCCATTTCCAGCGCGTGCTGGCGGCTTTCCAGCTGGCAGGGGCCGGCGATGAAGGCGATGCGGTTGCCGCCGCCGATGACGACCGGCTTCTTGAGGCCTTCGGACAGGGTGATGATGGCGTTGGGTCGGCTCACGGGCGGGACTTTCGAATGGAACGGGCAACGGGTTGGGGGCTTGTGACGCTGGGTCAATGCCGGGTCTATGCGGCCATCAGGTGGCGTCAGCCGTATCTGTGCGCAAGCTATCATGGAGAGCGGCCCCGTGACCACCGACCCGCACAGGGATGAGACGCCGGTCATCGTCTGGTTCCGCCGTGACCTGCGGCTGGCCGACAACCCGGCCCTGACCCACGCCCTGGCCCACGCCCTGGCCAGCGGCCGTCCGGTCGTGCCGGTCTATATCCATGACGAGGGTGGCCCCGTGGGGCGGGCCGGGGCGGCGTCCCTGTGGTGGCTGGACGGCTCACTGCGGGCCCTGGCCGCAGACCTGGCCGGCCGGGGCGCATCGCTGGTCCTGAGGCGCGGCAATGCCGAGGCGGAACTGTGCCGTCTGATCGCGCAGACCGGGGCCGAAACCGTGTTCCTGAACCGGCTGTTCGAACCGGAGGCCTGGAACCGGGATGCGGACATCGCCCACGGGCTGAAGGCTGAGGGTATCGACTGCCGCGGCTTCAACGGGTCGCTGCTGGCGCGGCCGGGGTCGGTGCGGACCGGCAGTGGCGGCCCCTACAAGGTGTTCACCCCCTTTCTGAAGGCCCTGCTGGCCGCGGCCGGGCCGCCGCCCCCCTGCCCTGCCCCCACGGCGATTTCGGGTGTACCGGGACTGGCGTCCGATTCGCTCGACGACTGGGCGCTGAGGCCGACCCGGCCGGACTGGGCGGCGGGTTTCGTCGGGACGCCGGGCGAGGCCGGGGCCGCGGCGGCGCTGGCGGCCTTCGTCGCCGGTGGGCTGAGGACCTACAGCCGCGACCGCGATATCCCGGCGGCCCCCGCGACCAGTCGTCTGTCGCCGCATCTGCATTTCGGCGAACTGAACCCGTGGCGGGCCGTGGCCGCGGCCCGCGCCGCCGCTGCCGACGGACAGGTGCCGGGACGCGAGGCGGACAAATTCATCGCCGAACTGGGCTGGCGCGACTTCTCCGCCCATCTGCTGCACCAGTTTCCGGCCATGGCCGACCGCGCCTTCCGACCCGAATACGACGCCATGCCGTGGCGGGACGACCCCGCCGGCCTCGCCGCCTGGCAGGCGGGGCGCACCGGATTCCCCATCGTCGACGCCGGCATGCGCCAGTTGTGGGCCACCGGCTGGATGCACAATCGTGTGCGGATGATCGTCGCCTCCTTCCTGGTGAAGGACCTGCTGATCGACTGGCGTCTGGGCGAACGCTGGTTCCGGGACACCCTTGTGGATGCCGATCCGGGCAACAATATTCAGAATTGGCAGTGGATCGCTGGATCCGGAGCCGATGCCGCCCCGTATTTCCGCGTGTTCAATCCGGTCACACAAGGCGAGAAATTTGATGCAGACGGTCGTTATGTCCGGACATGGGTGCCCGAGCTTCGGCGGCTACCTGACCGCTGGCTCCACGCGCCCTGGACCGCGCCGCCGGAAATTCTGCGCCACGCCGGGGTTCGCCCCGGTCACGACTATCCCCGTCCGATCATCGACCATGCCCAGGCCCGTCTGCGGGCGCTGGAGGCGCTGCGCGCTGTCGGCGCGGCGCGCGACGCCGGTTGAGCGCGCGACCGGAGGGCGCGCATGACGGCCGTGACCGCCGAGGTCTCGGCCGTGGTCGCCCGTACGCCGCGCGGCTTCGGCCTGTTGCTGCGGCTGCTGGCCGCCAACTGGACCTATGGCCGGCTGACGGTGCAACTGCCCAACGGTGAGGTTCATCTGCTGGAGGGGGCCCATCCCGGACCGTCGGCCGTCCTTGATGTGCGCGACTACCGGTTCGCCCGCCGGGTGCTGGCCAGCGGCGACATCGGCTTTGCCGAGGGCCATATGGCCGGCGAATGGGAGACCCCGCATCTGGCCGTGCTGCTGGAATCGATCGCCGCCAACTATGATCACATCCGGCGGGTGGTCGACGGCAATCCGGTCGTGCGTCTGATCAACCGGCTGTCACACCGCCGTCGCCGCAACAGCCGCAGCGGCTCGCGCAAGAACATCCATGCCCACTATGATCTGGGCAACGCCTTCTATGCCGCCTGGCTGGACCGGACCATGACCTATTCCTCGGCCCGGTTCGCCGCGCCGGATGACGGTCTGGACGCGGCCCAGACGCGCAAATATGCGGCCCTGGCGCGGATGATGGACCTGAGGCCGGGCCAGACGGTGCTGGAGATCGGCTGCGGCTGGGGCGGGTTCGCCGAATATGCGGCGCGCGAGATCGGGGTCCATGTCACCGGGGTGACGATTTCGCAGGAACAGCACGACTTCGCTCGTCAGCGCCTGTTCGACGCCGGTCTGGCGGAACGCACCGACATCCGGATGCTGGATTATCGCGACGTCGACGGCCGGTTCGACCGGGTCGCCTCGATCGAGATGTTCGAGGCCGTCGGCAAGGAATACTGGCCCGCCTATTTCGACAAGATCCGCGAGGTTCTGGTGCCCGGCGGTCGCGCCGGCCTGCAGATCATCACCATCCAGGACGCCCTGTTCGACGACTACAACAACCGCACCGACTTCATCCAGAAATACGTCTTCCCCGGCGGCATGCTGCCGTCCGAGGAGCGGCTGCGGCCGGTGATCGAACAGTCGGGGCTGGACTGGCTGGCGGTTGAGCGGTTCGGCAGCGACTATGCCGACACCCTGGCCCTGTGGGACCGGCGCTTCCAGGCCGCCTGGCCCGACATCCGCCGCATGGGCGGGTTCGACGAGCGGTTCCGTCGCCTGTGGCGCTTCTACCTGGCCTATTGCGAGGCGGGGTTCCGCTCGGGGCGCACCGATGTGATCCAGCTGGCGCTGAACCGGGTCTGAGGGTGTAATCTCCGGCCATGAGCCAGCCGTCGCCCCTGATTTCCGCCGCCGAACTCCGGTCCCTGCCGGGCCACCCGGACCTGCGGGTCATCGATGCCAGCTGGCATCTGGACGGGCGCGACGGGCGGATCGATTTCGAGCGGGAACGGATCCCCGGGGCGGTCTTCTTCGATCTGGAGGCGGGGTCGGACCGGTCCAGCCCCCTGCCCCATATGTTGCCGACGGCCGAGGTCTTTGCCGCCCATGTCTCGGCCCTGGGTATCGGCGATCGGGATGAGATCGTCGTCTATGACACCCTCGGCCTGGTGTCGGCGGCCCGTATCTGGTGGATGTTGCGGACGTTCGGGGCGGCCCGGGTCCGGGTGCTGGACGGCGGCCTGCCCGCCTGGCGCGCGGCCGGCGGGGCGCTGGAGTCCGGGCCGCGCGACAGGCCGGTCCCGGCAGCGTTCAGCGCACGGCTTGACGCCGATGCGGTCGCCGGTCGGGCGGATGTCGCCACGGCCTCCGGCACCGGGACCCAGATTCTGGATGCCCGGTCCGCCGGGCGTTTCGCCGGTACCGCGGCCGAGCCCCGCCCCGGCCTGCGGGGGGGTCATATGCCGGGGGCCTGCAACCTGCCCTTCGCCGACATCCTGACGGCCGACTCGACAATGAAGCGCGGCGCGGCGCTGGAAACCGCCTTTCGCGCGGCCGGCATCGACCCCGATCGTCCGGTGATCACCAGCTGCGGCAGCGGCGTCACCGCCGCCGTCCTGTCGCTGGGTCTGGCCG
>CAXBHG010000164.1:0-4675 GCA_963975385.1 uncultured Brevundimonas sp. | reverse complement strand
GAGAAGGTCGCGATCAGGTCAGCATGGTTCAGGCCCGGGTAGAGATGGGCCTCCGAGCGCCCGCCCAGGGCCTGGATCCGGGCGTTCAGGATCACGGTGTCGTCGTCATGGACGACCGTGTCGGCGGTGCCGTGCCCCAGCCACAACGGCGGCGCGTCAGCGCGGGCGAAGGTCACCGGCTGGGTCAGGGTCGGATCCGGTGTGCGGCCGAAGGCATTGACCGAGGCCGGAACGTCGAACGGCAGGAAGTCATACGGCCCGGCCAGACCCGCCGCGGCCCGGATCAGGCCCGGCCGCTCGACCGCCGCCATATAGCGTCGATCAAGGGCGATCATCATCGCCAGATGGGCCCCGGCCGAATGGCCGATCACGCCCAGTCGTCCGGCATCGCCGCCATGGTCGCCGACCGCCGCCGCTACCGCCGCCGTCGCGGCCGCCGCGTCCTCGACAAAAGCCGGGAACCGCACCTCGGGCACCAGCCGGTAGTCGGGCACCGCCACCATGAAACCGCGCGCCGCCAGCGCCTGGGCCGCCCAGGCGTAGACGTTGCGAGAGCCGGAATCCCAGCCGCCGCCATAGAAGAAGACCAGGGTCGGCAGGGGCGCGCCTCCGGTCGCCTCCGGGGCATGGATGTCAAAACGCTGCCGCGGGTCGTCACCATAGGGAAGATCCCGGGCCACCCGGCGCACACCGGCGTCGCGGGGGCCGAACCGGTTCAGCACGCCAAGCGGGGAGCAGGCGGATACCAGGGCCCCCAGCGCCGGTCCGATCAAGCCTCTACGGGTCATCCTGCCTCCTTGCTCCTGCGGCCAGGGCGACAGATACGCATGAAATCCCGGTTTGGCTCATCACCCGGTCGATTCCCCTGTAGAAACCGACGGTTGTCAAATTTCATACTTTAAACTGTCGTATAATCTTTACATTGAGATTGAGCGGCGCATTATCACTCCGGGTTCTGATCTAATTTCGCCCCGGGAGAGACATGATGCGCATGCACGCACGAACCATCACCGGCCTCGCCGCCATGCTGGGCCTGACCCTTGCCGCCACGGCACCGGCCCTCGCCGGCCAGCCGACGGCGCGATCCGACAGCCAACAGGCCGTGCAGGCCGAACGCGTTGTCATGCTGTGTGAAACCGATCGCGCCACCCGCCAGGCCTTCACCCGCGAATTCGGCGCGCCGCCCGTCTTCGTCACCGCGCGTGAGGCCGAGGCCGCGCGCCGCTCGGGCGAGACCTGGGAGGCTCCGCGCTGCATGACAGCCCGGGAACACGCACGTCTGACCCAGGCGCAACATACCCGCGCCGCGCTGGACTGACGCACCCGGGCCCGAGCGGGCCCAATGACGCGGTGCCAAAATGACAAACGGGGCGTGGTGTGAACCACGCCCCGTTCTGCTGTTCGCTGTCGGCAGTCCGGATCAGTCGGCGGACTTCAGATGGCTGTCCAGCCAGCCAAACACCTCATCATGCCATTGCAGGCTGTTCTGCGGCTTCAACACCCAGTGGTTCTCGTTGGGGAAGACGAGCAGGCGGCTCTCGATGCCGCGTCGCTGCAGGGCGGTGAAGGTCGACAGGCCCTGGGCCGTCGGGATGCGATAGTCCAGCTCCCCCTGCACCACCAACATCGGCATCTTCCAGTTCCGGACATGATTGGCCGGATTGAATTCCTGGTAGGCGCGCGGGTTGTCCCACGGCGTGCCGCCATTTTCCCATTCCGTGAACCAGAGCTCCTCGGTGGCGAAGCCCATGCTGAAGGTGTCGAACACCCCGTCGTGGTTGACCGCGCATTTGAACTCATCGGGCCAGTTGCCGGCGATCCAGTTGATCATATAGCCGCCGTAGGAGGCCCCCAGGGCGCAGGCATTGTCGCCGTCGATGAAGTCGTAGCGCTCCTGCGCGGCGGCCCAGCCCTTCTGCAGGTCTTCCAGCGGGCGGTCGCCCCAGTGCTGGCTGATCGAGTCGGTGAAGGCCTGGCCGTAACCCGTCGAGCCGTGGAAATCGATCATCACCACCGCATAGCCGGCCCCGGCATAGGAGGACGGGTTCCAGCGATAGGACCAGCTGTTGCCGAACGAGCCCTGGGGGCCGCCGTGGATCAGGAAGGCGACCGGATATTTGCGGCCTTCGACATAGCCCGCGGGTTTGATCACATAGCCGTGGACCGTCTCGCCGTTCCAGCCGTCAAAGGTGAACTGCTCCGCCTCCCCGAACGTCATGTCGTCCAGCGACGGATTCACATTGGTCAGGCGACGCGGCATTTCCCGGCCACGATAGGTCTTGAAATACAGATCCGACGGCGCGTTCAGGGCGTCGCGGGCGAAGACGATGCCGGACGGGGTCAGGCCGAAGGCCGAGACATGACCCTCGCCGGTCACCGGGGTCACCGCCCCGTTGCGGGTGTCGATGGCGAAGATCCGGGTCTGGCCCACGTCACCGGCGGTGGCATACAGGGTCGAGCCATCGGCCGACCATTGCAGGCTGTCGGCCGAACGATCCCAGTTGGCCGCGATCTGGCGCGTCTGGCCGGTGGCGACGTCGCGCAGGAAGATGGCGAATTTGTCAGCCTCAAACCCGGGCCGGGCCATGGCACGATAGGCCAGGGTGCGGCCGTCGGGCGAGAACACCGGTCCGGTGTCCCAGGCGTGGTTGGCCTCGGTCAGATTGGCGAAGGATCCAGCGTCGCTGATGCCATCGGTCTGGTAGAGGTCGAAATTGGTGCTCCACGGCTCCGAAGTCCCCGCCTCGCGGGCCGAGAAGACGACCGACTGGCCGTCGGGGGCAAAGGTGAACTCGCTTTCGTCACCGAACGGCTTGGACGGGGTGTCGCCGTCGAAACCCTTCGTCACCCAGACCGCGTCGCCTGCGGCGTGGCCGTCGGCCCCGATGTCCTGGACGAACAGATGGTTCTGGGTGCCGTCGTTCCAGGTATCCCAGTGACGCACGAACATCCGGTCATAGACGCGGCCCGTTGATCTGCGCGTCCCCTCGGCGGCGGTCCGTTCGACCGTACAGGCCAGGTCGGCACAGTCGGGATACACCGCAAGCGACACGACCACCCGGTCGGCGGCGGGGCTCAGTTGATAGGCGTTCACATCCACCGGCAGGTCGGTGACCTGAACCGGATTCTCCCCGTTGGCGTCGGCCCGCCAGACCTGGCTGCTGCCGGAGCGGCCGGACAGGAAATACAGATGGCCGTCCGCACCCCAGCGCGCCGTATTGGCCCCGCCGTCCGAGATCGCCAGACGCTGCGGCGCGGCGTCTCCGGCCACGTCGCGGATATACAGGCTGCCCGAGCGCCGGTTGGCCTCGACATCGGTGGCGGTGACCGAATAGACGACCCGGCGACCGTCGGGCGAAACCCGGGGATCGCCCAGCCGGTTCAGACCGATCAGGTCCCTGTAGGTGAAGGCCGTATGGCCGTCGCTGACGGCGACCGCGGTCGCGGGGGCCAGGACGGCGGCCGGGGCCTCGGCCACGGCGGGCAGGGCGGCCGCGCCCAGCAGGGCGGCGGCGCTGAGGCTGGAAAGCAGGAGAGGCAGACGGCGCATGCGGGATATCCTTGGCATCGGTCACAGATCCGGTGCGCAGGGGTAGCACCCGCCCCGGCCACGTCAATGCCGGGGCCCACCGGGGCAGCCAGGCCGCACGTGCCGCTTGCCCGCCGCGCCGCGACCGGCGACAACCGGTCTGTATGGAGCCAGTTCCCCACATCCCCACGCCCGACGCCCACATCTGCGATGTGCTGATCGCCGAGCGCGCGCCCCGGCTGACCGGCTCGGTGTTCTGGCCGGTTCTGCGCCCCTTCTTCTACCGGCTGCTGGGCTATCACCACGCCCGCACCATGGCCGACGCCGTGGGGCCGCTGTCCGGTCTTGAGGCGTTCGGCCATATGTCCGACCTGCTGGCGCTTGAGGTCGCGGCCCATAACCTGGACCGGATCCCGGCCACGGGCCGCTGTGTCGTGGTCTGCAACCATCCCACCGGCATCGCCGACGGGATCGCCGTCCATGATGCGGTCAGCCGCCGTCGGCCCGATGCCATCTTCTTTGCCAATGCCGACGCCCTGCGCGTCGCGCCCCGCCTGTCCGAGACCGTCATTCCGGTCGAATGGGTGGTGGCCAAGCGCACGCGCGAAAAGACCCGGCTGACCCTGCTGGCGGCCAAGGAGGCGTTCGAGGCGGAGCGCTGCGTGGTCCTGTTCCCGGCGGGGCGCATCTCACGCGTCGGTCCGGACGGCGCTTTGGCTGATCCGATCTGGGCCGCCACCGCCGCCTCCCTGGCCCGCAAATACGCCGCCCCGGTGGTGCCGATCCACGTCGCCGGACCGCGCTCGCACCTGTTCCACCTGTTCCACCGGATATCGGACGAACTGCGCGACATCACCCTGTTCCACGAGCTGCTGAACAAACAGGGCAAGGCCTTCCGCCTGCATGTCGGTCGCCCGGTCGATCCGGCCGGCCTGCCCGCCGACGCGACCGAGGCCACCCTGGCGCTGAAGACCTTCACCGAACGGGTGCTGGCCCACCAGCCGGACGCCGATTTCGCATGAGGATCGTCCTGTCCGACGCCGATGCCACCGCCCGTCTGGGTGCGGCCATCGCCCCCCTGCTGGCCCCCGGCGAATCCGTGCTGTTGTACGGTCCGCTGGGCATGGGCAAGTCGACCCTGGCGCG
>CAXBHG010000163.1:0-4739 GCA_963975385.1 uncultured Brevundimonas sp. | reverse complement strand
TCGCCTTCATGGGTACCCCCGAATTCGCCGTGCCGTCCCTGGCCGAGATCATCGCGTCCGGCCATGAGGTCGTGGGCGTCTGGTCACAGCCGCCCCGTCCGCGGGGCCGCGGCCAGAAACTGACGCCCTCGCCGGTCCAGGCCTTCGCCGAAATCATGGGCCTGCCGGTGTTCACCCCCGAGTCGATGAAATCGCCCGGGGCCATCGCCGAATTCCAGGCCCTGGACCTCGATGCCGCCTGTGTCGTCGCCTATGGCCAGATCCTGAAACCCGAGGTGCTGGAGGCCCCGCGGCTGGGCTGTTTCAACCTGCATGGCTCCCTGCTGCCGCGCTGGCGCGGGGCCGCCCCGATCCAGCGCGCCATCATGGCCGGCGACGCCGAGACCGGCGTCCAGATCATGCGCATGTCCGAGGGGCTGGACGAGGGCGACATCCTGCTGTCCGAGACCCTGGCCATCCGGCCCGACGACACCGCCGCCACCCTGTCCGAACGTATGGCCACGGTCGGGGCCGGCCTGTGGCCGCGCGCCCTGGGGGCGATCGCCCGCGGCGGGGTTACCACGCCCCAGACCGGCGAACCCACCTATGCGAAGAAGATCACGCCGGCCGAGGCCCGCATCGACTGGTCGCGCCCGGCCGCCGTCGTCGATGCCCATATCCGCGGCCTGTCGCCCTTTCCCGGGGCCTGGTTCCTCGCGTCCGGCCCCGACGGTCCGGTCCGGGTCAAGGTGCTGATGTCGGCCCCGACAGCCGGTGAGGGCGAGCCGGGCACCGTTCTCGAGGACGGCCTGACCGTGGCCTGTGCCGACGGCGCGGTGCGGCTGCTGCGGGTGCAGCGCGAGGGCAGGGCGGCCCAGGCCCCCGACGAATTCCTGCGCGGCTTTGCCCTGCCGGCCGGCAGTGTGTTGTCGCCATCGGACAGCGAGCGATAGGGACACCGGCATGCCCCGCTACCGGCTGACCATCGAATATGACGGCCGCGCCTACCATGGCTTCCAGGCCCAGGAGGGCCTGCCGACGGTGCAGGGGGCGATCGAGACGGCGGTCACCGCCTTCTGCGGCCAGACCGTGCGGCTGGTCGCGGCCGGGCGCACCGACACCGGCGTCCATGCCACCGGCCAGGTCATCCATATCGACCTCGACAAGGCCTGGCCGCCGCGCACGGTGATGAACGCCCTCAATGCCCATCTGATGGGCGAGGCCGTGGCCATGCTGGACTGTGTGGGGGTCGACGACGACTGGCATGCGCGCTTTTCCGCCACCGGTCGCCGCTATCTGTTCCGCCTGCTGAACCGCCCGGCCCCGCCGGCGCTGGACATGGGCCGGGTCTGGCATGTGAAGAAGCCGCTGGATGCCGACCGGATGCAGGCCGCGGCCCTGACCCTGGTCGGGCGGCACGACTTCACCACCTTCCGTGACGTCAACTGCCAGGCCAGATCGCCGCTGCGCACTCTCGACCTCGCCCGGGTGACCCGGGTCGCGGACGAGATCCATCTGGAGTTCGCGGCCCGCAGCTTCCTGCACAGCCAGGTCCGCTCAATGACGGGGACCCTGGTCCAGGCCGGGCTGGGCCGCTGGACCGTCGACGACGTCGCCGCCGCCCTGGCCGCCCGCGACCGGGCCGCCTGCGGTCCCGTGGCCCCGCCCGACGGCCTGTATCTGACCGGGGTGAGCTACGGGACCGTTGAGTCAGACTAGCGCTTCATAAGACCGCCGATCATGCCGCCCAGTCCGCCGGGCAGGCTGTCCAGCAGGCCGTCGGCCGCCCCGGCGTCGCCGCCCGGCGTCATCCGGTCGACCGCCTCGGGCAGCAGGCCGGCCAGGGTCTCGCTGGCCTGTTCGGGCGAGATACCCAGTCTGGCGGCGAAATCGGCGATCGGACCCGACCCCAGCACCTTCTGAATCTGATCGGGGGTGACGTTCATATTGGCACCGGTACCGATCCACGACCCGACCGTGTCGCCCAGGCCCTGTCCGGCGAATTTCTCGACCAGACCGCCGAGGCCGCCCTGGCCCTTCAACAGGTCGCCGATCCCGCCGGCCGCATCGTCGCCGAGGCCGTTCAGTACGCTGTCCAGTAGTCCCATATTCGGTCATCCTCGAAACGCGCCCGGTCCGGGCGCAGGGCAAGGGTAGTCCTGCGGCAGGACCGGCCCAAGACAGGACCATCCCGGACTGCGCCCGGCCGCATGGTCAAGCGCGGGGTCGATCTGCTAGCAGACGCTCATGACCCAGCCCGCCAACACCGCCGCCCGCCGCCTCGTCGAAACCCTCGTCATGAACGGCATCGACCGCGTCTTCTGCGTGCCGGGCGAAAGCTATCTGGCGGTGCTGGACGCCCTCGCCGATGTGCGCGACCGCATCCAGGTCATCGCCTGCCGCCACGAGGCCGGCGCCGCCAACATGGCCGAGGCTTATGGCAAGCTGACCGGCAAGCCGGGCGTCTGCATGGTCACGCGCGGGCCCGGTGCCACCCACGCCTCGATCGGGGTGCATACGGCGCATCAGGACTCCACCCCGATGATCCTGTTCGTCGGCCAGATCGCCCTGAGCGACCGCGGCCGCGGGGCCTTTCAGGAGGTCGACTACCGCGAGGTGTTCGGCGGCCTGGCCAAATGGGCTACCGAGATCGAAAGCCCCGAACGCACGGTCGAGATCGTTGAACGCGCCTTCGCCACCGCCCTGCAGGGCCGGATGGGGCCGGTGGTCATCGCCCTGCCCGAGGACCTGTTGCACGAAGACGGCGGCCCGGCCCCGATCCGGCCGGTGGCCCCGGCCCGCGCCGGCCTCGACCCCGCCTTCGCCGAACAGGTCCGTGCCCGTCTGGCCGCCGCCGAGCGACCGCTGCTGGTGCTGGGCGGTTCGGGCTGGAGCGACGCCGCCACCGACGCGATCGGCGACTGGGCCGAACGGCTGGGCCTGCCGGTCGCCCTGTCGTTCCGGCGCAAGGACCTGATCTCCAACGACCGTGCCAACTATGCCGGCGACCTCGGCCTCGGTCCGAACCCGAAGCTGGTCCAGCGCGTCAAGGACGCCGACCTGATCCTGGCCATCGGCGCGCGGCTGGGTGAGAATCCGACCCTCGGCTACACCCTGCTGAGCCGCGAGCGCACCGCCGAAACCCTGATCCACATCCATCCGGGGCCGGAAGAACTGGGCCGCGTCTGGCCGATGTTGATCGGGGCCACGGCCGACTGTTCGCTGGCCGCCCTCGCCCTGTCGACCCTCGATCCGGGCCGCAACTGGAAGGGCGAGGCGGCCACCGCCCACGCCGACTATCAGGCCTTCATCCAGCCCGTCAGCGTCACCGGCGCGGTCAATATGAGCGAGGTCATCCGCCACCTCGCCGAGGTCCTGCCCGACGACGCCATCCTGACCAATGGTGCCGGTAATTTCGCCGCCTGGCTGCACCGCTTCCACCGCCACCGGGCCCGTCGCACCCAGCTGGCCCCGACCTCGGGGGCCATGGGTTACGGCTATCCCGCCGCCATCGCGGCCAAGTCGGTCCATCCCGACCGTGACGTCGTCTGTATCGCCGGCGACGGCGACTATCTGATGACCGGCCAGGAGATCGCCACGGCGGTCCAGTACGGCATCAATGTCGTCACCGTCGTCGTCGACAACGGCACCTACGGCACCATCCGCATGCACCAGGAAGGCCACTATCCGGGTCCCGACCGGGTCATCGCCACCGACCTGGTCAATCCCGACTTCGTCAAATACGCCGAGGCCTTCGGGGCCTTCGGCATCCGCTGCGAAACCACGGCCGACTTCCCGGCAGCCCTGGCGGCGGCGCGGAATGCGGGCCGGCCGGCGATCGTTCATCTGGTTACCTCGGCCGAGGATATCGCCCCGGGTCGCACCATCACGGGTCTGAGACGCTGACAGGCGCAGGTCTGCGCTCCACGCCCGTCGCCCTGATCCCGTTGCGGCTGGCCGGCAACGGTATCCAGTGCCGGGTCCGCTCGGGCTTTGCCGGCTGAACCGTCAGCGACTGCCGCATCACCCGGGTCAACCAGAGCCGTCAGGGGTTGCGCCGACCGGGCGCAGCACGGAAGGTCGCCCTCTGTTGTTTCGAGGGTCCCCCATGCGCCGCATCCTGATTTCGTCCGTCTCCGTCCTGCTGCTGACAGCCTGTGCGGGGGTCACCGCGCCCGCGGCCCAGACCGCCACCCCGACCGCCGCGGTTCCCGCCCAGAGCGAGGACGCGCGGCTGGACGCCTTCTTCGACGCGGCCTTCATGGAACGGATCGCGCTCAGCCCCCAGGGCATGACCTCGCTGGGCCTGAAGACCGACTATGACCGGCTGAACGACTACACGTCCGCCGCTGACGACCGCGCCCTGGCCCTGGCCGGGGCCCAGCTGGCCCGGATGAAGGCCGGGTTCCGGTACGAGGCCCTCAGCCCGCAAAGCCAGCTGTCGTGGCAGCTGTTCGAGGAGGGCGTCGAACGCCAGCTGTCCGGTGCCCGTTGGCGTGACCATGACTATATCTTCGCCGCCAACGGCAATCCGGCGACCGGCCTGCCGGTCTTCATGATCAACAACCACCGGGTCGACAGCGCCGACGATGCCCGCGCCTATGTCGCGCGTCTGGTCGAGGTCGAACGGGTGCTGGGCGAGATCTCGGCCGATGTGGACCGCCGCGCCGCCGCGGGCTTTGTCTCGCCGGCCTTCGTCTTCCCCATCACCCTGACCGACACCCGCAATGTCATCGCCGGGGCCCCGTTCGACGGCGGCC
>CAXBHG010000162.1:0-4752 GCA_963975385.1 uncultured Brevundimonas sp. | reverse complement strand
CGGGCGGGGTGCTGTCGAACACGGCCGCCGGCCTGGGCCAGCAGTTCACCGATGCTGAACTGACCGCCATCGTCGAGGTCGCCCACCGGATGGGGCGTCAGGTCACGGCCCATGCCCACGGCGTCGACGGCATCAACGCCTTCCTGCGCGCGGGCGGCGACTCGATCGAGCACGGCACCTGGCTGGACGCGGAGTCGATCCGGCTGTTCCGGCGCGAGGGGACCTATCTGGTGCCGACCCTGCTGGCCGGGGATTTCGTGGCGCGCATCGCCGCCGGTCCGGACAATTTCTTCACCCCGGCCCAGACGGCCAAGGCGCTGGAGGCCGGTCCGAAGATGCTGGACATGGCGCGCCGGGCGCATGAGGGCGGGGTGCGGATCGCCTTCGGCACCGATTCCGGGGTCTCGGCCCATGGCGACAATGCCCGGGAGTTCGCCCTGCTGGTGCGGGCCGGTCTGACGCCGCTGGAGGCGGTGCAGTCGGCCACGGTCGGGGCGGCGGCGCATCTGCGCATCTCGGGCGAGGCCGGGCGGATCGCGGTCGGCATGCCCGCCGACCTGATCGCCGTGAGCGGCGACCCGCTGGGCGATGTGACGGCGCTGGAACACGTCCGTTTCGTGATGAAGGGCGGGGTGGTTTACCGGGACCAGTGAGACCTCGCGCTCCCTTCCCCCGTTTCGGGGGAAGGTGGGCCGCGCAGCGGCTCGGATGGGGGCTCTTCTCTCACTGAACGGTGACAGGGGCGTTTGCCGTCGCCAGCCCCCATCCGTCAGGCTTCGCCTGCCACCTTCCCCCGAAATGGGGGAAGGGAGTGGAGCATCTCCCCGAACCCCGCCTCGTCGTCGAAGGTCGCCTTGACCGGCCATGAGATCACGCGGTCGCGCCATTCCGGGGGCAGGCGGGACCAGTCCTTTTCGGTGGTGATAAGCCGGGCCCCGAACACCCCGGCCCGGTCGGCCAGAAAGCGCAGGTCGGCCTCGCGGAAGGCGGCGTGATCGGGGAAGGGGGCGAAATCGACCAGATCGGCCCCGGCGGCCTTGAGCGCGCGCTCGACCTTCCACGGCTTGGCGATGCCGGCGAAGCCCAGCAGCGGCCCGGGCGGCGGCGGGGCGGCGGGCAACAGCCGGGCGATGAAGACCGGCAGGGCCCCGAAGGTGGCGACCAGTTCGGGATCGGCTTCGGTCAGGTCGGCGGGCAGCAGGATGACCACGGCGTCGGTCCGGGCCAGCCCGGCCTTGAGCGGCTCGCGCATCGGCCCCGACGGAAACACCGAGCCGTCGCCGAACGGCCATTCGTCGCCCCGGGTCTCGCCGTCGACGACGATCAGGCTGAGGGTCTTGAGCAGGGCCGGGTTCTGGTGGGCGTCGTCCATCACCAGCGCTTGGGCCCCGTCGGCCACGGCGGCCCTGGCTCCGGCGATACGGTCGCGGGCGATCCAGACCGGGCTGTCCAGCGCCAGCATCAGCGGCTCGTCGCCGACGTCGGCGGCGGTGTGCCGCGCCGGATCGACGCGGACCGGCCCCTCGAGCCGGCCGCCGTAGCCGCGCGACAGGGCCTGGGCCCCGACGCCGGTCCGGCGCAGCAGCCGCAGCACCTCGCGCGCCACCGGCGTCTTGCCCGAACCGCCGACGGTCAGATTGCCGATCGAGATGACCGGGACCCCGACCGCGACGGGCACGGCCCGGGCGATGCGCCGGGCGGTGACGGCGGTCCATAGCCAGGACAGGGGCAGCAGGGCCATGCGGGTCACCGGCGCATGGCGGCGATCGCGGCTGTACCACCAGCGGGGTGTCGACAGCTTCATCGGCGTTTCCGGGGCGGCGGCGGCAGCAGCGGCTGCAGTGTGTCCCACAGCCGGTCGATCCCGGAGCCGGCGTCGAGCGCGGCGCGGCGGGCGCGCTCGCCCATGGCTTTCGCAGCGCCGGGGTCAGCCAGCAGGGGGGCGATGACGGCGGCCAGATCGGCCGGGGTGTCGACCATGGCCAGACCCCCGGCCTCGACCAGGGTGCGGGTGATTCCGGCCCAGTTGGCGGCGTCGGGACCGGTGACGGCGGGCTTGCCCAGCCGGGCCGGTTCCAGCGGATTGTGGCCACCGACCGGGGGCCGGTTCAGCGCCGCCGAGAAGGAGCCGCCCATGACCACCACATCGGCCAGACGCAGGAACAACCCCATCTCGCCGAGGGTGTCGGCCAGATAGATGTCGGTGCGGGAGTCCAGCGGCTGGCCGGAGGACCGGGCGGCGAATTTGAAGCCCCCGGCGGTCAGGGCGGCGGCGATGGCCGGGCTGCGCTCGGGATGACGCGGCACCAGGATCAGGCACAGCCGGTCGGCCAGGGCGTCCAGCGCCCGCACCAGGGCCAGTTCCTCGCCGTCATGGGTGCTGGCGGCCACGACCACGGGCCGGTCGCCGATGGCGGCACTGAGGGCGGTGAAGGCGGCGGAATCATGGGGCAGGGCAGTGCCGGACAGTTTCAGATTGATCAGGCCGTCGATGTTCGCGCCCAGGGACTGCAGCCGGGCGGCGGAGGCCTCGTCCTGGGGCAGGACGCGGTCAAAGGTCGACAGCAGGCGGTGTGCCGCGCCGGGGAAACGGCTCCAGCCGGCGGCGGTCTTTTCGGTGATCCGGGCGCTGACCAGCGCCAGTTTCACGTCCCGGGCGTGGGCGGCGAGGATCAGATTGGGCCACAGTTCGCTCTCGACGAAGACGCCCAGCGCCGGTCGCCAGTGATCGAGGAAGGCCGAAACCGCGCCCGGCGTGTCCACCGGGGCGAACTGGTGGATCACACCCTTGGGCAGGCGTCGGGCCAGCAGGGTGGCCGAGGTCAGGGTGCCGGAGGTGACCAGCACGTTCAGGTCCGGTCGTTCCCGCACGAACCGCTCGACCAGGGGCAGAAGGGACAGGGTCTCGCCGACGCTGACGCCGTGCAGCCACACCAGATCGCCGTCGCGGCGCGGCCGACCGGCCACACCCAGCCGTTCGTCGACCCGGGCGGGGTCCTCCTTGCCCCGTTTGACCCGGGCGTCGAGCAGGCGCGGGGTCAGGGGCTCCAGCAGCCGGGTGGCGAACCGGTAGAGGGCGAGGGCGGGACTCACGGCCTGGCCTCGAACGCCGCGCGGTCGATGCGGTGCACGGCGCAGCGACGGATGGCGGGATGGTCGGTCAGGGCGGGGTGATCGAAATCCTCGGCGGCGTCGGCGGTCATGCCCAGCCGCTCCATCACCCGGATCGACGGGATGTTGGCGCGCGGTGCCACGGCGATGATCTCGTCGAGCGCCGGCTCGTCGAAGCCGAACGCCATCGCGGCGCGCGCGCCCTCGGTCGCCAGTCCCTGCCCATGGCAACGGGGGTCGAGACGCCAGCCAACCTCGACGGCGGGCAGGAAGGACGCCTCATAGGCGGGGCGCGAAAGGCCGATGAAGCCGGCGAAGGGCAGGACGTCGGTCTCCACGGCCCAGAAGCCGAAGCCCCAGGACCGGAAGCGGTTCTGGATCGCGGCTGCAAGGGCGTCGCTGTCGGCGCGGCTCATCAAGCTCGGGAAATAGCGCATCACGCGAGGGTCGGCGTTCAGGGCGGCGAAGGCGTCCGGGTCCCCCTTCCGCCAAGGGCGCAAGCGAAGACGCGCCGTCTCCAGCACCGGCGCGTCGGCGAAGGCGATGTCCGTCGAATCGGTCACGTCAGACGCGCTCCAGACCGACGAGGGCGTCGGCGGCGGCCTCGACGGCTGTCAGCCGCGCGGCCCAGTCGCGCGCGACCTCGGCCAGTTCGGCTCCCTCGGGAAAGCGGTCGATGTCCCAGACGATGGCTCCGCGGCCGAACGGCAGGGGAAGAAGGGCGCGGTCCCAGCTCCTGAGCCGGATCGCCGGCTTGCAGGACAGGCCGATGAACAGCACCGGTGCCTTCGACAGCTTCGCGAGCAGGGGCAGGCCCTCGGCCATTTCCCGCATCGGGCCGCGCGGGCCGTCGGGGGTGAGGGCCAGGCCGCCGCCGCCCTTGAGCTGGCGCAGACCGTCGCGCAGGGCCTGTGTGCCGCCCTTGGCCCGGTCGGCCTTGTCCTTGTTGGACGACGAACCGCGGATGGCGGGAAAGCCGAGCCGTGCCACGGCCCGGGCGATGAACTCGCCGTCGGGGCTGAGCGAGATCAGGGCCTTGGGAGACTGGGCCCGGTCCAGCGGCCAGCAGGCCGGGCTGAGGCCGATGCGCGAATGCCAGAAGGCGCACAGCACGCCGCCGCCGCCGTCCCAGATGGCCTCGGCCACCCCCTCATTGACGCGGGTCCAGCGAATGGTGGCGAAACAGAACCGCATCCACCCGGCCAGCAGCCAGGCCAGCACGACCTGGATCACGGGATTGCGCAGCGGCCTCATGGAGCCACGCTCGAAAGCCCTCGCCTCGAGGGGGAGGGTTGGGCGGGGTGGGCGCACGAGGGTCGTGATGGGGTCATGAGACCCGGTCGGAGTCCCGAAGCCTCACGGATGTCGGCGTGGCTCCACCCCATCCCCCGACCGTTCGTCGGCTCGCCTCCGGCGACCCTTCCTCCACCCCCTCGAGGGGAAGGGGAGATGTCCGCCCCCCCCATCAACTCACCGCCGCCACGTTGACCGGCTCGCCGTCCAGGGACTGCTGTTTGGCCAGCCTTGAATAGAGGCCGCCGAGGCTGACCAGCTGGTCATGGCTGCCCGTCTCGACCACCCGGCCGCCGGCGATGACATGGATGCGGTCGGCGTTGCGCACCGTCGACAGGCGGTGGGCGA
>CAXBHG010000161.1:0-4752 GCA_963975385.1 uncultured Brevundimonas sp. | reverse complement strand
TGGGCAGTCTGGTGATGGTGTTCGCCTTCCCGGCCATCGGCGTGCACCAGGCCGACAACGCCGGCCTGTGGCGCGGCCTCTGGTACGAGAAAAACCAGATGGGCATCGTCATGGTGGCCGGGGCCACGGCGGCGGCGGCCTGTCTGGCTGCCGGCGACGGGCGCTGGAAGGCTCCGGCCCTGACCCTGGTCCTGACCACGGCCCTGGTGATCGCCACCCAGTCCAAGACCTCGCTGCTGTGCCTGATCATCGGCCTGGGTCTGGTCGCGGCGCTCTGGACCATGCGACGCGGAGGGCCGGCCTTCACCGTCGTCTGCGTCTGGCTGGGCATGGTGGTGGCCGGGATCGGGATCTATGTCTTCCTGACCGAGCCGGAGTCGATCCTCGCGGCCCTGGGCAAGGACCCGTCCCTGACCGGGCGCACCCATATCTGGGACAGTCTGATGCGCCGCGTCGGCGAACGGCCGTGGACCGGCTACGGCTACAGCGCCTTCTGGGGCAAGGAGTCCGTTCCGGCCGCCTTCGTGCGGCAGGAGACCGGCTGGCTGGTACCCTCGGCCCACAATGGCTGGATCGACCTGCTGGTGCAGCTGGGCTGGCCGGGGGCCGTCGCCGTCGGCGGCCTGTTCGTCACTGCCACGATGGTGACCCTGATCCGGCTGGGCTCGGCCGGTATGCGCGAGGGCTACTGGGGCATCGCCTATCTGGGCGTCTTCCTGCTGCTGAGCCTGTCGGAGAGCGTGCTGCTCAGCCACGCCAGCCTGCCCTGGGCCCTGTTCCTGGCGATATTGGCCCGTGCCCTGTCTCCGCAGGCGGCGGCGATATCCACACCGCTTGCCCCGAACCCCCATGCGGCCTACCAGACCCGTTCCCGAATCGCCGCACAGTATGCCCATGGGCCAGCCCGCAGATCTCTTCGCCGCCTTTGATGACGACCAGCCGACGCCGGCAACCCCGGCAGCAGCGGCTCCCGTCGCCACGTCGCCTGTTCCGCCGGTCCCGACCGCCGCAGTCCCTGCGACACCGGCCGCCGCGGTGAGCGCCCCCTCGGCCCCGCCCGTCCCCGGCAGCTATTCCGCCTCGTCGATCGAGGTGCTGGAGGGGCTGGAGCCGGTCCGCAAACGCCCCGGCATGTATATCGGCGGCACCGACGAGCGGGCCCTGCACCACCTGTTCGCCGAAGTCCTCGACAACGCCATGGACGAGGCCGTGGCCCGTCATGCGAAACTGATCACCGTCGACCTCGACGCCGACGGCTTCCTGTCGGTGCGCGACGACGGGCGCGGCATCCCGGTCGATCCCCACCCCAAACACCCCGGCAAGTCGGCGCTGGAAGTCGTGATGACGGTGCTGCACTCGGGCGGCAAATTCTCGGGCAAGGCCTATGAGACCTCGGGCGGCCTGCACGGGGTCGGCGTCAGCGTCGTCAACGCCCTGAGCGAACGGCTGGACGTCACCGTCTGGCGTGACGGCTTCGAATGGAAACAGTCGTTCAGCCGCGGCCTGCCGCTGGGTCCGATCGAACGCGGTGCCCCGTCGAAGAAGAAGGGCACCTTGATCCGCTTCCGCCCCGACGAACAGATCTTCGGCACCGGCGCGGCCTTCAAGCCCGCCCGCCTGTTCCGCATGGCCCGGTCCAAGGCCTATCTGTTCCGTGGCGTCGAGATCAAATGGACCTGCGCGCCCGAACGCATCACCGACCACACCCTGGCCGAGGCGGTGTTCCACTTCCCCAACGGCCTGGCCGACGCCCTGGCCGAACGGATCGGCGAGCTGGAGACGGTGACCCCCGCCTTCGAGGGCCGGGTCGAGCGCAAGGGCGAGGCCGGGGCGGTCGAATGGGCCGTGACCTGGTCGCCGATCGGCTTCGGCGAGTCCGACGGCTTCGTCCAGTCCTACTGCAACACCGTCTCGACGCCCGACGGCGGCACCCATGAGGCCGGTTTCCGCGCCGCCCTGGTCAAGGGGCTGAAATCCTATGGCGAACTGTCCGGCGAGAAGCGCGCCGGCCTGATCACGGCCGAGGATGTGATCGCCAATGCGGGGGCCATGATCTCGGTCTTCGTGCGTGACCCGGAATTCCAGGGCCAGACCAAGGACCGGCTGTCGTCGCCGGACGCCCAGCGGCTGGTCGAACAGCTGCTGCGCGATCCGCTGGACCACTGGCTGACCGAGAGCCCGAAACAGGCCAACACCCTGCTGGGGTTCGTCATCGAACGGGCCGAGGACCGGCTGCGCCGCCGCAAGGACAAGGAGGTCCAGCGCGCCCAGGCCACGCGCAAGCTGCGCCTGCCGGGCAAGCTGTCCGACTGTTCGCGTCAGTCGGCCAACGGCACCGAGCTGTTCATCGTCGAGGGGGACTCGGCCGGCGGTTCAGCCAAACAGGCGCGCGACCGCACCACCCAGGCCATCCTGCCCCTGCGCGGCAAGATCCTGAATGTCGCCTCGGCCACCGCCGACAAGCTGCGCCAGAACATCGAACTGTCCGACCTGCAACTGGCCCTGGGGGTTACGACCGGCCCGCGCTTCAACATCGACGACCTGCGCTATGAGCGGATCGTCATCATGACCGACGCCGATGTCGACGGGGCCCATATCGCGGCCCTGCTGATCACCTTCTTCTACCGCGCCATGCCCGAGGTCATCCGTCAGGGGCGGCTGTATATGGCCCTGCCCCCGCTGTACCGGATCAGCGCCGGGGCCCTGTCGGACTACGCCCGCGACGACGCCCACCGCGACGAACTTCTGGCCACGACCTTCAAGGGTCGCAAGGTCGAGATCGGCCGGTTCAAGGGTCTGGGCGAGATGATGGCCTCGCAGCTGAAGGAGACCACCATGGATCCGAAGAAGCGCACCCTGGCCCGCGTCACCCTGCCCGAGAGCGAGGACGAGATCGAGGATCTGGTCGAACGGCTGATGGGCAAGAAGGCCGACGCCCGCTTCCGCTTCATCCAGGACAATGCCCAGTTCGCGGTGGCCGATCTGGACGTCTGAGCCTAGGCTGCCTCCACGGGACGGGAGACAGCAATGCGGGTGACGACGGTTCTGGCGGCATTGACGATGGCCCTGACCCTCACGGGGCCGGCCCTTGGCCGCGCGCCGGCCGTGGCGGCGCAACTCCCCGCCCCGGTGCCGATCGAGGAATGGACCCCGGACAAGGTCACCGCCATGGGGCGGGAAATCTATCGTCAGGACACGGCCGCCTGGCGGGCCACCGACGCCCTGCTGGCCCTCCATAGCCCGGAAAGCCTGCCCGACCTGCGAGGCTGGATCGTCGTGCCCGAGGGCGACAGCCTGAAGGTCCGCTTCCTGCGAGAGGCACCGTCCGGCTACAGGATCGGCTGGGACGTGATCGTCACCGGGGACAAGGCCGGACCGGTGACCGAGCCGTCCGACGGCAAAATGACGCCCGAAGAGACGGCGCAATGGCAGGCGCGGCAAACGGCCATCGCCAATATCGGGACGCTGCGGTGTTCCGCCAACCTGAACGCAGTGGTCATCCTTGACCCGGACAGCGACAATTGGCTGGTCTGGCTGCTGACGGCGACAACCGATGCCAACATCGTACCGGTGGGCGGCCACTATCGCTTCCGCATCAGCGCCGACGGCCTGACGATGGTCCGGCGCGATCAGTTATCGGTGGGCTGCCTGAACCTGGACCGCCCGTCGCCTGATCCTTCAGGGCAGCTCGACTCCCTGTTCGTTACCCAGATCGTGTCGTCAGGCCCGGTCGAGACCCATGTCTTCCTGTCGCTGCAGAACCGGATCCCGATCTATGTCATCCACGGCGACACGACCTTCATGGTCGACGGCGACTGTATCCGCGACATCACCTGCGATTTTCACTGAGGCCGGGTCTGGCCGGGGTGCCACCGGCACCAGCAGGTCGTCCAGCTAGGCCGGCCGCGCGCCATCCACGCCGCCGCCCGGGATTTACCCGGCTGGATTACCGGCCGCCGCTGACGGCATTCTCGCCCTGCCGACCCGCGACGAGAACATTCTGGACGCGACGGCCCAGCGGGTCGCGTGATTGCCAGCTCTCACCGACCGAGGCGTCGATCACGGCGGTGCAAAACCGCGGGATGAGCATGCTGGGCTGCATCTGGTTGAGGCAGACCCGATCGCCGTTGACCGCCCAGCGGGCGCGAAGCTCACGGCCGTCGGAAAACCGCGCCAGATACGAGCCGTCCCGGTTGAACCAGTGTTTGACCCAGCCGCCGTCGGGATAGCGGGACACGATGGTATTGCCGAAGACGACATCAATCCCGGCATGACCCGGCGACGCCAACAGGCATCCGGCCACGGCGACCAACATGGCGAAAAGCCGCATGGACAAAGCCCCCACTTCCATCCCGTCCATCACCTATTAACGATCTGTTAGGAAATGCCAAGCGCGCTCGCGCAACCGTGACGGGGGCGCAAAACTTGACTTGGGCGTGGGGGCTTCTATACCGCTGGCATCCGGAACAGGTCTGGCGAATCCGCGCCGCCCGCTCGCCCAATGAGGGGCGGTTCCGAGCATTTGCCGTCACCCCCTGACGAGGGGTGCCTATTGTTCCCAAGGATCCATGACAGAATTCAACCAACTGGGCCTTTCGCCCACGACCCTGCAGGCGGTCGCTGATACCGGCTACACGACAGCCACCCCCATCCAGGCCCAGGCCATTCCCGTGGCCCTGGCCGGACGTGACGTCCTTGGCATCGCCCAGACCGGCACCGGCAAGACGGCCGCCTTCACCCTGCCGCTGATCG
>CAXBHG010000160.1:0-4756 GCA_963975385.1 uncultured Brevundimonas sp. | reverse complement strand
CTGCCCTCCTTGGGCAGGTCGGCCGGGGCCAGGTTGGCGATGATCCGTTTCGGCGGCAGGCCCAGGCCGATGCCGGCAAAGGCCCCGCGCACCCGCTCGCGGCTCTCGGCCACCGCCTTGTCCGGCAGGCCGACGATGGTGAAGCTGGGCTGGACCGCCCCGACCAGCTGCACCTGAACATCAACCCGGCGCGCCTCGACCCCGTCGAAGGCCACCGTCACCACGCGAGCGACCATTGCGCCCTCCCGCTATACGGGAAAGAACAAATCACGAACTCAGAATATGGTCAAGTCTCATCCGGTCCGGAATGATCTCGGATAATTTCCCGAACCTGCAAGAAGTCCGTCGCCGCCAGAAGCATCAGGGCGCAGAAAATCGTTATCGGAATCAGCAGCGACACGCCGGAGAAGACCGGCACAACCGCAGACAGCACCAGTCCACCCGCCGAAACGGCAACCCTGCGCCTGTTCCAGATATTAAATTCTTCAGATACCCGAACCCAACGGGCACCATAAAACATGGAGGCCCTCCAGATATTCTGGTCGGGAAGGAAAAAGAATACGGCGTACAACGCAGCAATAAGGGCGAGGTATTTGAACCAGTCCACGGATCACCTTTCAGTCTAACCCCGGTCCTGCGCCGCTGCCGCCCTCACCCCGCCCGCTTCTTCTCGATCGCGTCCCACATCAGGGCGGCGGCGTCGACGCCGGAAAAGGCCTTCAGCTGCTGGGCTCCGGTCGGGGAGGTGACGTTGATCTCGGTCAGCCAGTCGCCGATCACATCGATGCCGACGAAGATCAGGCCGCGGGCCTTCAGCGTCGGGCCGATGGCGGCGCAGATTTCGCGGTCACGCGCGGTCAGTTCGACCGGGGCCGCCCGGCCGCCGACGTGCAGGTTCGAGCGCACCGCCCCCGCCGCCGGAATGCGGTTGATGGCCCCGACCGGTTCGCCGTCGACCAGCAGGATGCGTTTGTCGCCCTGGGACACGGCCGGGATGAATTTCTGGATCACCAGCGGATCGCGGCTGCCGACGGCATGGATCTCGATCAGGGCCTCCAGATTGGGATCGTCGGCCTTGAGACGGATGACGCCCGAGCCCCCGGCCCCGTGCAGGGGTTTCAGCACCACATCACCGTGCTTCTTGTGAAAGGCGACCAGGGCGACCGGGTCCGAGCTGATCAGGGTCGGCGGGGTCAGGCCGGGGAATTGGGTGACCAGCAGCTTCTCGGGCGCGCTGCGCACCTCGGCCGGGTCATTGACCACCAGGGTCTTCGGATGGACCGTCTCCAGCAGATAGGTGGCGGTGACATAGGCCATGTCGAACGGCGGGTCCTGACGCATCAGGATCACATCGACGTCCTCGCCCAGGTCCAGCCGGATCTCGTCGCCGAAGGTCACATGGTCGCCAGCCACGGCCCGCACCGTCATGGGGCGGGCCCGGCAGGACAGTCGGCCCTCTTCCAGCGCCAGGGTGCGGAAATCATAGACCCACAGCGGATAGCCCCGCTCCTGGGCCGTCATCGCCATCATGAAGGTGGTGTCCGCCAGGATGTCGACCGACTCCATGGGGTCCATCTGGATCGCGACCTTGAGCATCGGGGTGTCCTTACTTCCTGCGGAGTTTGGGTAATGGGCGGCGGTCGGGGCCGGCGCAAGGGCGGGAGCGCCCCGGCCCCGGTTCAGAACGGACGGGGACGCTCGTCAAAGGTCTGTCGCGCGGCCTCGATCCGGTCCAGATGTTCGGCCGCCCAGATCCATACGCCACAGAAGGCGGCACTCAGACTCTGGCCCATCGGAGTCAGCCGGTATTCCACCCGCGGCGGGACCACCGGATGGACCGTGCGGATCAACAGGCCGTCCCGCTCCATCCGGCGCACCGTCTGGGTCAGCATCTTCTGACTGATGCCGGCCGCACACTCCGCCAGACGGGTGAAACGCAGCTCGCCGTGCTCGGTCAGGGCTTCCAGCACGATCATCGTCCATTTGTCGGCGACCCGACCGATCAGGTCGTTGACCAGGGCCTCGACCCGCGGATCCATCGCCTCTGGCCAGGGATGGGCGGCGGAGCCGGTATCCGTTTCGGGCAATGACACTGTACACTCTCCATAAGGGTTGTATGGCACTTTGCGGTGCCTTCTTCCTGTTGGTTAGTGTCTCGATATATCAGCCCGCCACGCAGATCACGCGATTTCGGAGACAGGCATGAACATCACCGGCAACACCATTCTCATCACCGGCGGCGGCTCGGGCATCGGTCGGGGCCTTGCCGAGGCGTTCCACGCCGCCGGCAACCAGGTCATCATCGCCGGCCGCCGTCGCGCCCCGCTCGAGGCCGTCGCCGCGACCTGTCCGGGCATGGCAGTGGGCCTGCTCGACGTCGCCGACGCCGCCGCCATCCTGCGGTTTGCCGAGGCGGTCACGCGTGACCACCCGTCCCTGAACCTGTTGATCAACAACGCCGGCGTCATGCGCACGGAAGACGTTCTGGCCGAGCCCGGGGACCTGACCGACGCAGAGGCGACGATCGCGACCAATCTGCTGGGTCCCATCCGCCTCAGCGCCGCCCTGTTGCCGCATCTCCGGCGGCGGCCGGCGGCGGCGATCCTGAACGTCAGCTCCGGCCTGGCCTTCGTGCCCCTGGCGGCCACCCCGACCTACAGCGCCACCAAGGCCGCGATACACTCCTGGAGCCAGTCGATGCGTCACCAGCTGCGCGACACCACGGTGCGGGTGATCGAGATCGCACCGCCGGCGGTCGCCACCCAACTGATGCCCGGCCACGAGACCAATCCGAACGCCATGCCCCTGGACGCCTATATCCGCGAGACCATGGCGCTGCTGGCCGCGGACGATGCGGCAGCGGAGATCTGTGTCGAGCGGGTCGCGCCGCTGCGCCAGGCGGAGGCGAGCGGCCGGTATGGTTCGGTCTTTGAGATGTTGAACGGCCCGCGCTGATCCGGCGTCGGGCCCGCAACCCTCAATTCAGCTGCAGCCGGACCCGGTCGAGACTGGCCTGGCGCCGGACCAGGGCCGGGCCGTCCAGATCCTCGGCCCGGGCCAGGGCCTCCAACGCCCCGTTCAGCGCCCCGCAGCGTTCGCGGGCGGCGGCCACGTCCAGCCACGGCCGGTGATCCTCGGGGTCCAGCAGGGCCCGGCGCAGTGCGGACCGTTCCGCCCCCTTGCAGTCGCCGGCGGCGATGGCGCGGCTGAACTGCAGGACCTGCAGCCGGATCAGGGCCTGGCGTGCCGTCACCGGGGCCATCAGCAGGTCCAGCCGGTCGGCCACATGCGGGGTCAGGCCGGCGCACAGGGCCCGGCGCGTCAGTTCCGACGGCAGGACCAGCTGGCCCTGGCTGAACGGGTCCAGGGCCACCGGCCCCTCGGCCGTCTCGACCCGGATCAGGAAATGGCCGGGGAAATCGACCCCGGTCGCCGGTATGCCCGCCTGCCGGGCGGCCTCCAGATAGAAGACCGCCAGGGCGACCGACAGGCCCCGGCGCCGCTCGGCCACGGCGATGATGTCGGTATTGGCCGGATCGCCCGCATACAGCAGGTCACCGGTCAGCCTCAGGTCCGACGACAGGGTTTCGGTCAGGGCGTCCTCGACCGGCTCGCCACCGATCCGTTCCATCAGCCGCTCGGCCGCCTGGCGCGCCAGCAGCCGCACCGGCTCGGCCTCGCGCATCGGATCGTCATGCAGGGCGCAGGCGATCGCCGCCTCAAGTAACGGAAAATCGTCGTCGTCAGCCAGTCCGGCCGACGTCAGGGTCGTGGTCGCGTCCTGATGGATCACGGAAATCGGGCCCCCCGGTCTCGATATCCTTAACATGACGCGGAAACCGCCCGGGGGCCAGCGCCACCATATCCAGCCGCAGGCTCAGGCCGGCCAGGGCCGGTCGTCCCCGCGCCACCGCCTGACCCGAGGCGCGCAGCCGGGCCAGCTGTTGCGGCCCAAGGGCGGTCAGGGCTGCCGCCATCGTCGCGCGGCGTTTGACCTCGACCACAGCCAGCACCCGGCCCCGTCGGGCCAGAATGTCGATCTCCCCGGCCCGACTCTTCAGGCGAAAGCCCAGGATCTGGTAGCCGCGGCTCATCAGCCACAGGGCAGCCAGCCATTCCCCGGCATGGCCGCTGCGATGCGCCGCCTGCCCCGACGCCCGCCGCCGGCCCGAAACGGGCCGCGCCGGTGCCGGAACGGGGCGCAGCCGTTTCATCCCCGCCCCTGCAGCTCCAGCGCCCGCCTGTAGAGCGGCTTGCGCGCCAGGTTCAGCGCCTTCGACACCTCGGCCGCCGCCTCGCCCGGGGCCAGCCGGGTCATGGCCTCGGCCAGGGCGGCATCGACATCGGCCTCGGTCGCCACCTCCCTCTCACCGGGGCCGACCACCACGACGATCTCGCCCTTCGGCCCCTGACAGCGCGGATCAACGGCCAGCTCGGCCAGGGTGCCGCGCACACATTCCTCGTACAGCTTGGTCAGTTCGCGGGCCACGGCGGCGGGCCGGGGGCCCAGCACCGCCGCCATATCGGCCAGGCTGTCGGCCAGACGTGGGCCGCTCTCGAAGAAGACCAGGGTCTGGCGCGCGGTGCGGACCTCTTCCAGCATCGTCCTGCGCGCTCCCGATTTCGGCGGCAGGAAGCCGGCGAACAGCACCCGGTCGGACGGCAGGCCGGCGATACACAGGGCCGCCAGCAGGCTGGAGGCCCCGGGAATCGGATGCACCGGCAGGCCCGCCGCGATCACCGCCCGGGCCACGAC
>CAXBHG010000159.1:0-4761 GCA_963975385.1 uncultured Brevundimonas sp. | reverse complement strand
GAATACCAGTTCGCCGGCCTGCTGCGCGGGGCCAAGGCCGAGCTGGTCGCCTGCAAGACCGTGCCCCTGATGGTCCCGGCCCAGGCCGAGATCGTGCTGGAGGGCCACGTCCTGCTGGACGAGCATGAGGACGAGGGCCCCTACGGCGACCACACCGGCTACTATAATTCGGTCGAGAAATTCCCGGTCTTCCAGATCAGCGCCATCACCATGCGCAGGGATCCGATCTATCTGACCACCTTCACCGGCCGCCCGCCGGACGAGCCCAGCGTGCTGGGCGAGGCCCTGAACGAGGTCTTCATCCCCCTGCTGCGGGCCCAGTTCCCCGAGATCACCGACTTCTGGCTGCCGCCCGAGGGCTGTTCCTACCGGATCGCCGTGGTGTCGATGAAGAAGGCCTACCCCGGCCACGCCAAGCGGGTGATGCTGGGCGTCTGGAGCTATCTGCGCCAGTTCATGTACACAAAATGGGTCATCGTCGTGGACGACGACATCGACGCCCGCGACTGGAAACAGGTCATGTGGGCCATGGCCACCAAGATGGACCCGGCCCGCGACATCACCCTGATCGAGAACACCCCGATCGACTATCTGGACTTCGCCAGCCCCGAGAGCGGCCTCGGCTCCAAGATCGGCCTCGACGCCACCGACAAATGGCCGCCCGAGACCAAACGCGAATGGGGCGAGGAGATCCGCATGGACGCGGCCGTGATCGAAAAGGTCTCCGACATGTGGGACCGGCTGGGCCTGCCGGGTGACGGCACACCGATCTGGAAGGGTTCGCCTGTCGGTTGATTTTTGACGGAACGTCGGTCTTTATGAACCAGCTCGGAGGCTCTGATGACGATTGTTCAGCGATTTTGGGTTCTGGCTGCCGGCCTCGGCCTCGCCGCCTGCGCCACCGCCTCCACCGCCACCTTCACCCCCCTCGAACCGGATCTGGTCCCGATCGCCGCCGCGCCGCCGCCGGCAGCGGCGGCTGTCGCCTATGCCCACGACCCGGAGCGCTACGGCCAGCTCATCGTCCGGGTCACCTACGGGGCCGGTGCCGCGTCGAAATCCCTGAACCGCTGTCCGGAAACAGGGCTCAGCGTTCCCGACTGGAAGGAAGTGCTCTCGGGCAACCGCCGGGTCACGGCGGGCTTCACCGTCGTCACCCCCGAGAACCAGACCCTGACGATCGAGCCGATGACCGTCACCAGCCGTTCGAATCTGTTCGGCGGCCGGAAATGCACGACCGAGTTCCACGATGCCGAATACCGCTCCCCCCTCTATGCGCTGCAGCCGGTCGAGGGCCGCTTTTTCGTCGTCAAGACCACCGCCCACCACACGGTCAAGGCCACGGACGAGGTGATCAAGCTGATCGGTGACACGACCCGGCTGCTGCTTCTGACCCACGCCACCACCGCGCCGATGGCCCGGGCCGTGGCCGACCAGGCCTCCAGCAACCTGCGCTCCAGCGGCGACGACCTGACCTCGACGGCGGGGCTGGACGTCTTCCTGGACCGCACAGCCGCGATCCCGCCCTTCACCTATGATGTCGTCGTGGGCGGCCAGACCATTCCGGTCACCATCACGGTCACCCTGGTCAACCGCGCCAGCCTGTTCGTCAGCGGGGCCGCGCTGTCGAACACGCCGACACCGCCCAGCGCCGACCGGGTCCTGCAGACGCCGATCCGCCCCCCGTCCACCGGCCAGTCGGCCCAGGACATCGAGGCCTATCTTCGCAGCGCCCAGTCGACCGCCGTCCAGCAGATCGCCGCTGCCACCACCCTGCAGGGCCTGCAGGCGGCCTGCGCCAATCTGGACGCGACCCTGCGCAGCGCGGGCCTGACCCTGACGGACCAGGCCATCGCGCGCTGGGCCCTGGTGTCGCGCCACAGCCCGATGGCACCGGCCCTTCGCGACCAGGTCGCCTGTCTGCGCACCACCGAGGCGACGCTGAAGCGCGCGGGCCTGACCCTGACCGATCCGCCGGTCGTCCAGCCTGTGACCGGTCCGGCGACCGCCGACCAGATGCGCCTCGCCCTCGACTGGAACGGCAGCCAGGACAATCTGATCCGGTTCTTCAAGCTGAACACCGACCGGCGCGACCTGGCCGCGACCCTGTTCGGCTATCCGCTCGAGATCGTCGATCCCGATGCGGTGCTGGTCCGGGCCGGCCAGACCCGGCTGGAGCACCCCGACAGCTGGCTGGCCCATGACAATGCGGTCGGCCGGCCCTTCTTCACGAATTTCGGCTGCTACCCCGCCCCGGGGGACGACGGGATCTGGCGGGCCGGAGCCCGGTTCCAGACCGACCAGGGGCCGGTCGACTACCGGGTCAACCTGTCGTTCCGGACCGCCCCGACGGGACCGGCCCGGGTCCATAGGGTGGAGCTGGTCCGCGACCCGGCGGCCCTTGCCTGTCGATAACCGCGTCCCCGACCGCCACATCACGACCGCTTCCATCGTCGCGCGGGTTGCCATCGCCGCCCGAACGGTTGAGGACTCACACCATGCGCCCTGCCCTGATGTTCGCCGCCGTTGCGGCCCTGTTCTCGAGTCCAGTTATGTCCCAGTCGCCTGCGTCCCCGTCCGTCTCCAACACCGCGCCGTGGGACCAGGCCTTCCTGCCCCCGGCTCCGGCCTGGGACGGGGCCAGCCGGGCGCTGCTGGTCGACGACTCCCATCCCTGGGTCACCGATTTCGAGCGCGACCCCGCCCACGACTTCAGCCCCGACTATGCCGACACCCGCGCCTGGTTCGACCGTCTGGACGCCGCCTCGGACCTGATCCGCATCGAACAGTTCGGCGTCTCGCCCGAGGGGCGGCCCATCTATGCGGTGATCGCCTCGAAGGACGGCGCGACCTTCGACCCGGCCAAGCCGGTGCTGATGGCCCAGGCCGGCATCCACCCCGGCGAGATCGACGGCAAGGACGCGGGCATGATGCTGCTGCGCGACATGGCCTTCGGCGACAAGGGCGGCCTGCTGGACACGGTCAATCTGATCCTGATCCCGATCCTGTCGGTCGACGGCCACGAGCGGGCCAGCGCCTATTCCCGCCCCAACCAGCGCGGCCCCCGCATCCAGGGCTGGCGCAACACGGCCACCAACCAGAATCTGAACCGCGACTACGTCAAGCTGGATCAGGTCGAGATGCAGGCGGTGCGCGGTCTGGTGCTGAAATACCGGCCCGACCTCTATGTCGACATCCACGTCACCGACGGCATGGATTACCAGTACGACATCACCTACGGCTTCAACGGCGAGAACGGCGTCTGGTCGCGCAGCCCGGCCATCGCCGGCTGGCTGAACGCCACCTTCAAACCCGGCATCAACGCGGCGCTTGAGGCCGAGGGCCATATCCCGGGCGAACTGGTGTTCGGCATCGACGAGGCCAATCCCCGCGCCGGCCTGTCCGACGGCGGCCTGGGCGAGCGCTTCTCCAATGGCTGGGGCTCGGCCGCCCACGTCCCGGCCATCCTGATCGAGAACCACAGCCTCAAACCCTATGAGCAGCGGGTGCTGGGCACCTATGTCTTCCTCGAGGAGTCGATGAAGCTGCTGGCCGCCGACGGCCCGGCCCTGCGCGCCGCCATCACCGCCGACCGCGCCCTGCGCCCCGTCGAAATCCCGGCCAATTTCGTGCCCGAGGATGAGCCCTCGGCGACCCGCGCCTTCAAGGGCATCACCTATGAGATGTACGACAGCCCGGCGCTGGGCCAGCCGGTCGTGCGCTGGCTGGGCCAGCCGGACCCCGAGCTGTGGTCCCTGCCCTTCTATGGCTCGAAGCCGTCGCTGATCCTGCAGCGGCCGGTCGCCTACTGGATCCCGGCCTACCGCGCCGACCTGATCGAGCGGCTGCGGCTGCAGGGGGTCGAGATGGAGACCCTGACGGCCCCGCGCACCGTGTCGCTGGACATGCTGCGCCTCAAGGATCCGAAATTCGCGACCCGCGCCAATGAGGGCCACGTCCAGGCCAGCGTCAGCGACGTCACCGCCGAGCGCCGCGAGCGGACCTGGCCCGCCGGTTCGGTGCGGGTGCCGACCGACCAGCCGCTGGGCGACATCGTCGTCCTGCTGCTGGAGCCCCAGTCCAGCGAGAGCTTCTTCGCCTGGGGCATGATCACCGAGGTGCTGAGCCGGGTCGAATATATCGAACCCTATGCCATCGCCCCGCTGGCCGAGGCGATGCTGGCCGCCGACCCGGCCCTGAAGGCCGAATTCGAGGCGAAACTGGCCGCCGATCCGGCCTTCGCCGCCGACGGCAATGCCCGCCTGCAGTGGTTCTACGAACGCACCCCCTTCCATGACGACCACTACCGCCTCTATCCGATCGGCCGGGAATCCTGATCATGACCAGCGCCCACCCCATCGAGATGCTGACCGCCGTCCAGGCCGCCGCCCTGTGGTCCGGGCTTCTGATCCTGGTCCTGCTGGGCCTGTCGGGGCTGGTGGTGCGACGGCGGCGGCGGCACCAGATCGCCTTTGGGGACGCCGGCAATGCCGAGATGACCACCGCGACCCGCGCCTTCGGCAATGCCAGCGAATATATCCCGGCCGGGTTTGCCGCCCTGATCCTGCTGGCCCTGATCGGGGCCCCGGTCCTGCTGATCCATGCCATCGGCGCGACCCTGGTCGTCGGTCGGGTCGTCCATGCGCTGGGTCTGGTGTTCCAGAAGGGCCCGTCGCTGGGCCGGGTTCTGGGCATGCTGCTGACCTGGATCGCCCTGCTGGTCGGGGCCGTGGCCCTGATCGCCTTCGCGGTGATCTGAGA